>JBHEMT010000032.1:0-7119 GCA_046262435.1 Candidatus Dormibacteria bacterium
GACGTGTTCCACTGTCCCAGCTGCGACGGCTACGAGGCCAAGGATCGCAACGTGGTGACGGTGGGCTGGGACGAGCAGCTGGTGGAGTTCGCCCGGCATGTGAACACCTGGGCACGTAGCGTGACCGCGGTGCTCGCCGACCAGGGAGTGCCCACCCCCGAGGAGCGGGAGAGACTCGCTGGCGCGGGCATCACCACCATCGCAGCCAACCCGGTTGAGCTGGTCGGGACTCGCGGCTCGCTCCGCGAGGTGGTGCTGGACGACGGTCGCCGGCTGGCGTGCGAGATCGCGTTCTTCAACCTCAGCAATGGGCAGCGTTCACCGCTGGCGGAGAGCCTGGGCTGTGACCACAGCGAGGCGGGCTGCGTGCTGGTCGATGACCAGGGGCGCACCTCGGTGGTGGGCGCCTTCGCCGCCGGCGACATGACGCCGGGGCCCCACCTGGTCCAGGTCGCCGCTGCCAAGGGTGCGGTGGCGGGCGTGGCGTGTGCGCACTCTCTGCTCGACGGCGTCGAGCCGGACACTCCACCTGAGCAGGCCGGTGCACTGGCCACCCAGCGCTCAGTCGGCGACCGCTGAGTCGTAGCACCCGGTTACGGCCTCACCTCGAGGTCAGCGCTGGCGAGCCGCGCCGGTTCGCTGTCCGTCGTCGTCGATCTGCGACTCTGTGGCCATGCCGCTGCCGTGGTCCTCCGACCGCTGACCCGATGCCGACCGGGTACGAGTCGGGCGAGAAGTTTCTCCGGGTCATCCAGCTTTTTCAGCGCCTCTGCGACACCCAGGCGGGCCTGACCACCCGACAGCTGGCCGACGAGCTGGAGGTGAGCTCGCGGACGGTGCAGCGCTACCTGGTCACCCTGCGCGACAGCGCCGGTGTCGACGTCGAGGAGGTCGGCGGGCGCTGGCGCATCGGCGAGGTGAGCCGGCTCCCGCCGATGCAGTTCGACCACCACCAGGCGACCGCCCTCCTGGTGGCAGTGCGTCTGCTCCACCAGATGCGCCAGGAGCACGATCCGTCCCTGGTTGGGGCGCTGGCTCAGCTCAGTCGTGCGCTGCGGGTTCCCGCGGTATCGCGCTACCTGGAGTCGACCATCGCTGCTGCCGAGGCGCGTCCGCAGAACGCGGCCCGACGCGAGGTGGAGCGCGTGGTCGTCGACGGGTTCGTTCGCGGTCAGGTCGTCGAGGTGGAGTACACCGACAAGGCGGGTCGATCCTCGCGACGGGTGTTACGGCCCTATTTCCTCGAGCCTCGCCCCGAGAACCGGGTGATCTACGTTTTCGCGCTCGACGAGCGGTCGCAGGAGCTGCGCTCCTTCCGTCTCGACCGCATCAGCTCGGCACGGCTGTTGCCCCGCACATTTCAGGTCCCCGCCGACTTCGACATCGACCGGGTGGTTCGCGGGGCGTGGGGGATCTGGGTGGGTGATGCGGAGACCGAGGTGGTGCTCCGCTTTTCCGCCGAGGTTGCCCGACGGGTGAGAGAGACGCCATGGCATCCCTCGGCGGAGCTGACGCCCCTGCCCGGCGGCGGTGTGGAGATGCGCCTGCGGGTCGCCAGCGAGGTGGAGATGCGGCCCTGGGTACTCGGCTGGGGCGGCGAGGTCGAGGTGGTCGCTCCCGCACAGCTTCGCGAGCATGTCGCCGCAACCATGCGTCGTGGCGCAGGTCTCTACCCGGTCTAGGCCATTCCGGCGCGCGCCCGGTTCAGAAGCCGTCGGGCCACGTGGATCGCCGGCCCTCGAGGACGCAGTCACCGCGGCGACAGACACCTGTCGCCATGGGTGAGCAGGATGCGGTCATGGCTCGCAACGACCCGACGTTTTATGAGCGCTTCCAGGCGATTCGTGGTTGGATCGAGCGTCCGACGGAGGAGCCCGGGCCGGTGCAGACCCAGCAGCTCCTCGTCGAGTCGGACCTCAGGCCACCGGGGCGGGCCGGCCGGGGCCGGCCAGGACGGCGGTCAGGCAGGTCCCAGGCCGCCCCCCGGCGCTCGGGGCTAGCCCGGGCAAGTTGTCCCGGTCCGCGCAGGTGCGGACCGGGCCCCCGCCAGCTGACCCTCGAGCTCGGCCGGGCTCGCGGTGGAGAGCATTGGGTACTACTACCCAAACTGAGAATCGCCTGAGATGGCTGTGTACGGCGGTTTGCGCCCCCTCCGGAAGTGGAATAGTGTGATCACCGTCCACAGACTTCTGGTGAATGCCATGCCCAGGCGCCCCGCTCAAAAGATTCAGCTTCCCGTCCGTCCGGCCCCCGTCGAAATGCGGAGCGTCACCGCCCGGTGCCCCGCCTGCGAGGCGCGGGAGGTGCCGACCGTCGGCCGCCTTGGTCTTCGGCTGCTCTTCGAGTGTCCCAAGTGCGGCGCACGGTTCCACCGCTCCGACCAGGTGGCCGCCTAGCTCGCAGTCGGCGCCAGCCCGCTGGCGAGCGAACCCGCGCTGAGGGCCTCGAGTCCAAATGCCTCGATGGGCCCCAGCGCCCCCGTACCCATCAGACCGTGCTCCGCTGCGCGGATCGCGGCCCAGGCGAGCATCTCGGCGGTGTACGTGTAGCCGTTGACCCCGGTGAGGCGCACCTCGGCCAGGGCGGCACCGGCAACGTCGCTGGCGATCGCCACCACCAGGGTGCCGCTTCGCGCCCGCTGGTCGGCCGACGGGCCGCCAGTGGACCCCCGGTCGAGGCGTGAGCTCAGCTGCTCCTTGAGCTGCTGCACCCCGGCGCTCACCCCGGGAAGCTGTTCCAGCGCATTCATGGCGCCGGCAGTGGGCACCCGCTCCAGCGCTGCTCCGGCCTTGGCCACGGCCTGGACGGCCCGGGTGGCCTTGCCGAACCAACCGAGGTAGACGTCGACCTCGCGCAGGCCGGGGCGGTACCGCGGCAGGGCGAACTGCTCGCTGGCGCCGATCGACAGCGCGGACAGCTCCTCACCGTCGACCTCGAAGGTCCGCACCCGGGTGCTGCCCCGCTCGCTGAGCAGCCGGCCGTCGTGGAAAGCGTGTCCCGGCGACCGGCCGGCGAGAGCGATCGAGGCCATCGTCCCGCCGCTGAAGGCGTTGCGCTTCGAGCCGGTGGCGAAGTAGCCGATGTCGACGCGGGTGGCGCGCTCGCCGGCGCGGTCGAGGGCCAGGGCGCCGGCGAGGTTCCCGGGGACGAAATCGGCTCCGCAGGCGGTCACCATGCCGCACCCGGCGATGGCCGCGCGCGGGCCCCACTCCTCGAACACGCGGCGGATGAACGCCGGCTCACCGGTGGAGTCGATGTAGGCGGTGCCTCTGTTGATCGCCGCCTCCACGGCCGGGGCACCATGGCGGCCGAACGGACCCACGGTGGTCAGCAACACGTCGCCCCGGTCGACCAGAGCGGCCACCGTGTCCGGCCGCTCGACATCGGCCACCGCCGTGTCCAGGCCCCCGAGCCGGGCCGCGAGAGCGGCCAGACGATCGGCACTGCGGCCGGCAAGCACCGGCCTGGCGCCGGCGGCGACCAGCGCCTCGGCGGTCAGCGCGCCGGTGTACCCGGTGGCACCGAAGAGGACGATGCGGGCGGCCACAACCGCAGTCTACGGAGGCCCCACCGGCCGGCGCGGTACCGTGCGAGGGTGGCGGGGACGGAGGCATCCGAGGCGCGGGTGGAATCCGCGGCCCCCTCCGTCGAGCTGCACCTCGACCTTGACCGGCCCCTCGACCTGGCGCTCACCCTGGGACCGCAGCGGCGCGGCCGCGGCGACCCGACCATCCACATCGAGCCGGGCAGAGCGTGGCGGGCCACCCGCACTCCCCAGGGACCGGCCACCCTGTGCGTCGCCGGCCCCGACGCCGGCGGGTCTGTCCTCCGGCTGTCGGCGTGGGGGGAGGGTGCGGACTGGGTCGCGGCCAACGCCTCAGCGCTGACCGGCCTCGTCGACGACGACTCCACCTACCTCCCCGGCCACCCCACCCTGCGACGGCTGCGCCGCGACCTGCCCGGCCTGCGCCTCGCCCGCACCCTCGCCGTGCTTGAGGCGGTGGTCCCCTCGGTATGCGAGCAACTGGTGGTCGGGCTGGACGCGCGGCGGTCCTACGCCGCGCTGGTGCGGCGTCTCGGGGATGCAGCGCCCGGCCCGTTGCCACTGGTGCTCCCACCGGCGCCGGAGCGGCTGGTCGCCGCGCCCTACTGGGTCTACCACCAGTGCGGCATCGAGCAGCGCCGTGCCGAGGTGCTGCGCAACGCGGCGCGCCACGCGGCGGCGCTCGAGGCCTGCGCCGCACTCCCTCCGGCGGCAGCCCAGCAGCGGATGCAGGCGCTCCCCGGCATCGGACCGTGGACCGCCGCGGAGGTGGCCGCCGTTGCCCTCGGCGACTCCGACGCGGTGTCCACCGGTGACTATCACCTTCCCAACTACGTCGCCTGGGGCCTCGCCGGTGAGGCTCGCGCCGATGACAACCGCATGCTCGAGCTGCTTCGGCCCTACGCCGGTCACCGTGGCCGGGTCATCCGCCATCTCCTCGCCGGCGGGGTGCGGCCGCCGCGCTTCGGTCCCCGGACGCCGCGCCGGGATATCCGCTGGAGCTGACGGCCGCTAGCTCAGCGGGTCTCCACCAGGGCGATCACCGCGAAGTGGGTTCCGGCAGCCAGCACCACGAAGACGTGGAAGATCTCGTGAAAGCCGAAGGTGCGCGGCCAGGGGTCGGGACGGTGGCGGGCGTACACCATTGCGCCGCACCAGTAGAGCAGTCCGCCGGCGCCGAGCAGGGCGACGCCGCCGCCGCCGAGGTCGTGCAGCAGCGCGGGGAGCAGCAGCAGGCCCAGGGTGCCGAGCAGCAGATACGTTCCGACCTCCACCAGCGTGGGGGGGTCGGTCCACAACACGGCCATGACAATGCCCACCGCGGCTCCGGACCACACCGTCAGCAGGGTGATCGTGGCCAGCAGCGGCGAGAGCACGATGACCGCGATCGGGGTGAAGGTGCCGGCGATCAACAGGAAGATGGTGGCGTGGTCGACCTTCTGCATCCGCCGCTTGTTGACCGCCGACCAGGGAACACGGTGGTAGAGGGCGCTCACCCCCAGGCAGGCGGCCAGGGAGAACGCGTAGACGCTGACCGCAACCCGGGCGCCGGCACTGCCGGCACGGATGATCAGCAGAGTGCCCGCCAGCAGCGACACCACGAAGGTCCACTGATGAAGCACCCCGCGGAGCCGCGGCCGGAACGCCAGGCCGAGCGGCAACCCGGCCATTGGTGTGTCGTGTCCCGTCCCCCCCGGCCCACCCTCCGGGGCGGTCGGCTCGCCGATCGGGCGGGGTGAGAAGGGCACACCTCATTGTGGGCACACGCCACGCACTACGGCCATCCCGATCGGGGCGCAAACCGGCCTGACCGGGGTCACGTCGCAGGCTGCGATCGGGGAAAGACCCGTACCCTCGGAGGGGCCTCGGCAGCCCGCCGGCACAAGCCACCAATCACAGGCGGAGGAACACCAGTGGATCCAGGTCGGCAGACCCCGAGCGAGCGGCCCGGTGTCCTCTTCGACGTCGACGGCACGCTGGTGGACAACAGCTACTTCCACACGGTTGCCTGGTGGCGGGCGTGTCGTGAGGGGGGGGTCACCCTCGGCCAGTCCTTCATTCATCGCCTGATCGGCCAGGGGAGTGACCAGTTCCTCGCGTCGATCGGCCAGGAGGGCCGCGACGAACTCGCCGACCGGCACACCGTCCACATGGAGCCCTTCCAGAGTGAGCAGCAGCCGTTCGCCCGGGCGGCCGACCTGCTGCGCGAGCTGCATCGTCGGGGCGCTGTGGTCGCCCTGGCCTCGTCGATGAAGGGCAAGGACACTCCCCAGGTGCTGGAGTTGATTGGCGCCGGGGACGCCATTGCCGCGGTGACCACCAGTGAGGACGTCGAGGCGACCAAGCCCGCGCCAGACCTGTTCGGGGTGGCCTTGAAGACGTCACATCTCGACCCCGCACGCACCCTGGTCGTTGGCGACACCGGCTGGGACATCGAGGCTGCCGCCCGCGCCGGGGTGGCGTGCGTTGCCCTGCAGAGCGGCGGCTGGGCACCCGCCGAGCTCAGCGAGGCAGGCGCAATCGCCGTCTACCGTGATGCCGAGGACCTCCTCGCACACCTCGACGAGAGCCCGCTCGGCGCCCTGCTCCGCGGGGAGGCGATTGACGGCCCGCCGGCCTGAGCGCCGGGTGGCCGGTCCCGGGCAGGAGTCGGTGTGGGACTACCCCCGCCCGCCCCGGGTCGAGACAGTGCATGGCACCGTCGAGGTGTGGCTCGACGACGCCGTGCTGGCCAGCAGCATCAGGCCGCTGCGGGTGCTGGAGACCAGCCACCCACCGGTGTACTACCTTCCTCGCGAGGACGTGCGCACGGACCTGCTGACGCCGAGCAGCACCACCAGTTACTGCGAGTTCAAGGGTGTGGCCGCGTACGTGAACGCAACCGGCGTGGCCGACATCGGCTGGCTGTATCCCCATCCCTCGCGCGGCTATGAGCAGATCACCGATCACATCGCCTTCTACCCCGGCCGGGTGACCCGGGCCACGGTCAACGGGGAGAGGGTGCGCGCCCAGGCCGGCGGGTTCTACGGTGGCTGGATCACCGACGCGGTGGTGGGGCCGTTCAAGGGAGAGCCGGGCACGTCGGGGTGGTGACCGCGGTGGAGGTCACCGGCAACGCTCAACGCCAGGCCTGGCGGGACCGGGTGCTGCCGCCCGTCGAACAGGTGCGGCCCGGGCTGTGGTCGATCCCGGTGCCGATCCCCGACAACCCGCTGCGCTACGTCCTGGTCTACCTGTTCGAGGTGACCGGTGGTGCAGTTGTGGTCGATACCGGCTGGAACACGGAGACCGCCTGGGCGGCGCTGACCGCGGGGATGCGCCTGGCGGGCTACGCCCCGGCCGATGTTCGCGGCGCATTGATCACCCACATCCACCCGGATCACTACGGGCTCGCCGGGCGGCTGCGCGAGGCGTCGGGAGGCTGGGTCGCCCTGCACCCCGCCGACGCCGCCCTGCTTCCCGGCAGGTACGGCGCCGGGGTGGACGAGGTGATCGGCACCATGCGGGCGCTGCTGCGCACCTGCGGCGTTCCCGAAGCCGTGGTGGTGGAGCTGAGCGGCGCCTCGATGGGGGTG
>JBHEMT010000033.1:0-21849 GCA_046262435.1 Candidatus Dormibacteria bacterium
AACCGTTCCAGCCGGCCGCGCACCTCGTCGCTGAGGCCGTGTTCCACGGCTCGCCCCGGCCTCGCCTCGGCACGCAGCCTGGCCGCGTGCTCGCCGACCTCGCCCGCGGCACGCATCACCTCGGCCTCCAGCGTGGTGGTCGCCATCGTCACCACCCCCATGGCGCTGACCATCTCGCGGTGCAGCCGGTCGCTCGTGGCCACCACATAGTTGCCGGCCGACCCGCCTTGCGCTGCCTCGCTGCAGAGCCGCTCGATGACATGGTCGGCCGAGTTGTGGGTGTCCCCGAAGCGGACCGTCACCGCGCCCACCCGCTGCGGGAGATCCGCGCCCGGGCGGCGGGCGTGGGCGTCGAAGACGACGGTGATCTCCACCTCCCGGACCGCGGCGTAGTCGGCGAGAAGCTCGACCAGCCGCCGCCGCGACGCCTCCAGGCCCTCGCGGAGCAGGACAGCCTTGAGGGATGGCCATCCGTGCACCGCGTTGTACCCGTCCACAAGCAGATGTTCGACCGGCATCAGCGGCCGTGCGCTGACGGGGCCTTGGGCATCGCGAAGCCGCGCTGCCGGGCCACCTCGTAGAGCAGCACCGCGCCCGCCGCACCGGCGTTGAGTGAGCTGACCCTGCCGAGCATGGGGATGTGCGCCAGCGCATCACAGTGGCGGCGGGTGAGCGGCCGCAGGCCTCCGCCCTCAGCGCCGATCACGATGGCCGTTGGCCCGCTGTAGTCGAGCGTGTCGTAGCGGCTCTCGCCCTCCCCCGCCAGCCCGACACACCACAGCCCGCGCTCCTTGAGCTTGACCAGCGCCCCCGCCAGGTTGGGCACCTGGGCGTAGCTGAGGTGCTCGGTTGCGCCTGCGCTCGCCTTGGCGGCGGCCGGGGTCACCTCGGTGCTGCCTCGTCGCGTGCTGACCACGCCACCAGCCCCGACCGCCTCGGCAGTTCGCGAGATCGCGCCCAGGTTCTGGGGGTCCTGGATACCGTCGAGCACGAGCACCAACGCCGGCACCGGTGCCGCGTCGAGGAGCTCGTCGAGACTGAGCGGTGGCCGCGCATGGAAGTAGCCCGCTACCCCCTGGTGATGCTCGGTATGGGTGATGTCGTCGAGACGGCGGCGTCCGGTCTCCTCGACACTCAGCCCCCGCTCTCCGGCGATGGCCAAGATCTCGCGCAGCCGGTCCTCGTCGCGCAGACCCTCGGCGAGTACCAGCTTGCGCGCCGGCCGGCCGGCGCGCAGCGCCTCGAGCACCGGGTTGCTCCCGTAGAGGACGTCCATCGCGGGATCAGTTCCCGACGCGACGAAAGCGCTGGCCCTGGGCGGTGTCCTCAACCAGAATGCCCAGGTCAGCCAGGCTGTCTCGGAGTTGGTCGCTGCGCGCCCAGTCGCGCGCCCCACGTGCCGCGACGCGCGCGTCGAGCAGCTCCTGGACGTCTCCATCGAGCACTGCCCCCGACTCGCGCTCGACCAACGGAAAGACGCCAAGGACTGCGTCGACGCCGTCGAGCACCTCGCCCACGCGGCGGCGCGATGCCTGGGTCACCGAGCCGGCGGCGATGTCGAGCCGGCGGTTGACGGCGGTGACCAGGTTGAAGATCACGCCCATAGCCCGGGGCAGGTTGAGGTCGTCGTCCATCGCCACCGCGAACCCCGCCCAGGCTGCCTCGGCAGCCGCGGTCAGCTCATCGACTCCTCCGGTCGTGGGCCCTGCGTTGGCCGCTGCGGCCGGTGCTCCGTCGACTTCGTCGAGCCGGCGGCGCAGGCCTGCCAGTCGCTCCACCGCCTGGCCCGCGGCATGCAACGACTCGGCCGAGTAGTTGACCGGCTGGCGGTACTGAGCCATCGCCGCCAGGGCGTAACGCACCGCCGAGGGTTTGGCACCCGCCGCCAGCGCCTCGCGCAGGGTCACGAAGTTGCCGAGCGACTTGCTCATCTTGTCGCCCTCCACCCGCAGATGGGCGTTGTGGCACCAGATCTGCACGAACGGCTCCCCGGTGGCCCCCTCGGACTGGGCGATCTCGTTCTCGTGGTGGGGGAAGATGTTGTCCACGCCACCGCAGTGAATGTCGAAGCTCTCGCCGAGCAGGCTCATGCTCATCGCCGAGCATTCGATGTGCCACCCCGGGCGCCCCCGCCCCAGCGGGCTGTCCCAGCCGATCTCGTCGGGCCCGACGGCCTTCCATAAGGCGAAGTCGCGCGCGTCCTCCTTGTCGCCGTACTCGTCGGCGTCCACCCGGCCGCTGGCCCCGGTTTGCAGCGACCGCGCCTGGGCGCCACTCAGCCGGCCATACGCCGGGAAGGCGGCGATCCGGAAGTAGACGCTGCCGTCGGCGCGGTAGGTCATCCCAGCGCCCTCCAGCCGCTCGATGAGGGCCAGCATCTCTGCGATATATGCGGTCGCCCGAGGGTAGTGCTGCGCCGGGAGAATGCCGAGCGCGGCGAGATCTTCATGGAAGGCGGTGATGTGCGGCGCGGTCTCCGCATCGAGCCCATGGCCTCGAGCCGTGGCGTTGCGGATGATCTTGTCCTCAACGTCGGTGAGGTTCATCACATGGGTCACCCGCGGAAAGCGATGCTCCAGCCACCGGCGGAGCACGTCTTCGAAAACGTAGGCGCGGAAGTTGCCGATGTGGGCCGGCCCGTAGACGGTCGGCCCGCAGGTATAGAGGCGCACATGGCCGGGCTCGAGCGGCTCCACCGTCTTCAGGCCACGGCTCAGCGTGTCGTGGAGGCGGAGCTGGCTCATCTCGAAGTCAGGATACGGAGCCCAGCACCACCACGGCGGACGCGGCGATTCCCTCACCCTGTCCGGTGAAGCCCATGCCATCGGTGCTGGTCACGGTCACCGCGATGCTCGCCGGCGAGGTCTGCGCCGCACCGCCGAGGGCGATGGCCATCGCGCCGAGGTGCGCCGACAGCCGCGGTGCCTCGGCGATGACCACCACCGAGGCGCTCTCAAGGCGCAGACCCGCCTCAGTGGCGCGCCGGACGGCCTCACGCACGAAGTCCAGTGAGTCCGCCCCCTGCCAGCGCGGGTCAGCGGATGGGAAGTGCTGCCCGAGGTCACCGGCACCGGCCCCGGCGAGAATGGCGTGAGCCAGCGCGTGGGCGACGACGTCTCCATCGCTGTGGCCCTCGAGACCACGGTCGTGTGGAATGTCAATCCCGCCGAGCCGCAGCGGCCCTCCCGGGACCAGCCGGTGCGCATCGATGCCGTGGCCGATCCGCCCGCTCATGCAGGCCCCGGCGCGCTGCCCAGCAGGAGGCGAAGCAGTCGCAGGTCGTGGGGGCGGGTCACCTTGAGGTTCTCAGGATCACCTTCGACGACCCGCACGCAGGTACCGGTGCGCTCCACCAGGGCGCAGTCGTCGTCAACCAGCCAGCCCTCGGCAAGGGCGCGCGCGTGCGCATCGCTGAGCAGCTGGCGACGAAATGCCTGGGGCGTCTGAACGCCGACCAGCTCAGCCCGGTCGAGGGTGGCGATCACCTGCCCGCCGGCAACCCGCTTGACGCTGTCCACCACAGGTATCGCCGTGGTCGCCGCACCGTCGCGGCCAGCAGCGGCGAGGACGGCTGCAAACAGGGAGGCACCGGCCACTGGACGCGCGGCGTCATGGACCACGACCCACTCGGCGTCGGGACACGCGGTGAGAGCGGCGCGGACGCTGTCCTGACGGCGGGCGCCGCCCTCGACCAGGCGCAACTCCTGAGCCCGCTCCCCATGGAGCTCGCACAGGGCGTCCCAGCGCTGGCGCGGCGCGGCGATCACCAGAGGCCCATCGAGCTGCGCTGCGGCAACCGCGTCGAGGGTCCACGCGAGCAGTGGCCGCCCGGCCACGTCCGCCCAGAGCTTGTCCTCCCCCATCCGCTCCCCCCGCCCCGAAGCGGGCAGGATCAGCGCCGCCGTCAGCCGCGTACGGCGCGCTGGCCGCGCCCCCTCGGCACCTTGCCGGTGTTGGTGCTGGTCCCCGGCGCGGCAGCCGACTCCTCCGGCGTGCTCGGCGCGGTGGCGAAGATCATCCGGCCGGACGACGTCTGGAGGACGCTGGTAACCACCGCGTCGATGGTGGACTCCAGGTGGCGGCGGCCGCCCTCGACCACCACCATGGTGCCGTCGTCGAGGTAGCCGACCCCCTGTCCGGGCTCCCGGCCCTCGCGGATCAATGCCACCTTGAGCACCTCGCCGGCCGTCGCCGGCGGCTTCAGCGCCCCGGAGAGGTCGTTGAGGTTGAGCACCCTAAGTCCCTCGGCCTGGGCGAGCCGGTTGAGGTTGTAGTCGACGGTGAGCAGCGCAGCGCCGCGGAGCCGGGCGAGCTTGACCAGGCGGGCGTCGACGTCGGGGGTGCCGGGAAAGGCAACCTCCACCAGCTCACACACGACGTCCTCGCTGCGGCGCAGGTCGTCGGCGAGAGCCAGACCGCGCCGGCCCCGCTGGCGGCGCACGGGATCACCCGAGTCAGCCACCTTCTGCAGCTCCTCGAGGACGAAGTCGGCGAGCAACAGACGTCCCTGGATGAAGCCGGTGCGGGCGACGTCGGCCACGCGCCCGTCGATCAAGGCGCTCGTGTCAAGCACGATTGGCGTGCCGTCCTGACTCGCCGGTCCCGGGGCCGCGCTGGCGCCCCCGGTCCGGAGCGGCAACGCGGCGATGACATCGTCGAGCACCTGGCGACGCCGGGTGCCGGCGCGGACTCCCACATAAACCAGCACGCAGGCCAGCATCGTGGAGATCGCGAAGCCGAGGCCCCAGGGCAGGCTGCCGAGGAGCACGGCGAGCAGGGCCGAGACGGCGAGCGCGACGAGCAGGCCAATGCTGGCTCCGAGGAGCTCCCCGGGCGTGGCCCCGTCGATCGAATCCTGGAGCCAGAGAAACGGGTCGACGGTGAGCAGGGGCGCCGCCAGCGCGAAGGCGGCAGCCCCGGCCACCCCGGCGGCGAGCAGGGATGCCAGCGCCAGCGAGGTGTTGTGGTTGAACAGCCCCGATGTGGAGATGATGAAAAGGCCGTAGAAGATGCCGCCGAGGATCCCCACGGCCGCCCCGAGCAGACGCGCCAAAACGCGCGCCCGGCGGACGGTGGCGACCTGGTGCCGGCCTGTCCTCATCTGCAGGATCTAAGCACAGGCCGGAGGCCACCACGACCCCGTTACGAACTCGGGTCGGGGTCCGACCCGCGACGATGGCGCGCGCCGCAGGCGGGCGGCACGGCGAGGCGAGCTCAACGAAGCCGGTCGAGGGCGTCGCGCAGGGTGGCCACCCGGTGGTAGCGCAGGCCGGCGGGGAGCCGTCCAAGGTCGTGCCCCGCGGGCACCAGGGCGTCCTCCATTCCCACGGTCAGTGCCTCCGCCAGCCGGGTCTCGAGCCGCCGCACCCGGCGAATCTCGCCACCCAGGCCAACCTCGCCAAGCACCACGCACCCCGACGGGACGGCGACGTCGGACGCCGACGAGGCCACCGCCAGGGCGACGGCCAGGTCATGGGCGGGCTCGGCCAGCCGGATTCCGCCCACCGCGTTGACATACACATCCCGCTTGTCGAAGGGAATCTTGCCCCGCTTTTCAAGCACCGCGAGGAGCAGGTGGAGTCGGCCCAGGTCGAAGCCCGAGGCCGTGCGGCGGGGCAGCCCGAAGGCGCTGGTGGCGGCCAGGGCCTGAACCTCCACCGCGAGTGGACGGGTGCCCTCGCAGGCGACGGTGAGGGCGGCCCCGGGGATCCCCAGCGAGAGTTCGTCCAGGAAGGCCCGGCCGGCTGCGGGGAGTTCGCGCACCCCATCGTCGCTCATCGCGAAGAGACCCACCTCGCCGGTGGCACCAAACCGGTTCTTGATCCCACGGAGCACGCGGTTGTCGCCATGCCGCTCGCCCTCCAGGTACAGGACCACGTCGACCATGTGCTCGAGGGTGCGCGGACCGGCGATCGCGCCCTCCTTGGTGACGTGACCGATCAGCACGGTGGGGACGTTGCTGGCCTTGGCGGCGCCGAGCAGCCGGCCCACAGCCTCGCGGACCTGAACCGGGCTTCCCGGGGCCCCCGGCGCGTCGGCGCTGTGGACCGTCTGGATCGAGTCGATCACTGCCAGGGCGGGGCGCTCGCGGTCGAGGGCCGCGACCAGGGCATCAAGGTCGGTCTCCGCGAGCACCCGGGTGGTGGGTCCGGCCACGCCGAGCCGCCGGGCGCGCATCGCCACCTGGGCAGCGGACTCCTCGCCCGCACAGTAGAGGGCTGGAGCCTTCGGCGTTCCGGCCCGCGCGGCCAACTGCAGGGCCAGGGTGGACTTGCCGATCCCGGGGTCACCGCCGAGCAGGATCAGCGAGCCGGGCACGACGCCGCCCCCGAGCACTCGGTCCACCTCGTGGATCCCTGTGGGGCGGCGCCGGGCATCAGCCTCCGACACCGCGTCGAGTGGCTGGGACACCGACATGGGCGCGCTCGACGAACGCCCCCCGGGCCCGCGGCCGGCGCTCCGGCCGGGGCGCTCCGCCATCTCCACCAGGGTGTTCCAGGTCCCGCAGGCAGGGCATTGTCCCTGCCACTTGGGCGTGTCGTTGCCGCAGTCGGTGCAGGCGAACCGGACTCTGGGACGGGACGCGGTGCGGGGTCCGATGCTGGCCATCAAGGGAGACTAGTCGGCCGCGGCCGGGCGCCGGGCGGGCCGGTCAGCCACCGGTCACGCGCCCAGGAGCGCCGGCCCTAGGAGCGGCGCGCGTAGCGACCGCGACGCTGCGGCCGCTCGGCCACGGCCGCGGGGGCACCACCGGTCTCGCCATCGCCGTCGAGCTGGCGGCGCAGGCTGGTGAGCCGATCCCTCAGCTCGGCGGCGCGCTCGAACTCGAGGTCCTTGGCAGCGCGCTTCATCTCCTTCTCCACCCCCTTGGCGAGGCGGAGGAGTTCGTCGGCTGGCAACCCAGCCGACAGCTGGAACGCAGCCGCCCGAGTGTTGACGTCGTCGCGCTGGTGCTCCAGATCGCGCACCGCTTTGACGATCGACAGCGGCGTGATCCCGTTCGCCTCGTTGTGGGCCACCTGAATGGCGCGACGCCGGTCGGTCTCATCGATCGCCCGCACCATCGCATCGCTGGTGCGGTCGGCATACATCACCACGTGGCCTTCGATGTTGCGCGCCGCGCGACCGATGGTCTGGATCAGCGACCGGTAGCCGCGCAGGTAACCCTCCTTGTCCGCGTCGAGGATGCCAATGAAGGCCACCTCGGGGATGTCCAGCCCCTCGCGCAGCAGGTTGATGCCCACCAGGACGTCGAAAACGCCGAGACGGAGGTCGCGGATGATCTCGACCCGCTCCAGGGTGTCGATGTCGGAGTGCAGGTAGCGCACCCTGATCCCGGCCTCGCGCAGGTAGTCGGTGAGGTCCTCGGCCATCTTCTTGGTCAAGGTGGTGATCAGGCAGCGCTCCTGCCTTTCCGTCCGCCGCCGGATCTGGGCGAGCAGGTCGTCAATCTGGCCCTGGCTGGGCTTCACCTCCAGGGTGGGGTCGACCAGGCCAGTGGGCCGGATGATCTGCTCGACGACGCGGGTGGAGTGCTGCTCCTCGTATGGGCCCGGCGTGGCACTGACGTACAGCAACTGGCCGGCCATCGAGTCCCACTCGGCGAAGGTGAGCGGACGGTTGTCCAGCGCCGAGGGGAGACGGAAGCCGTACTCCACCAGCGGAATCTTGCGCGACCGGTCGCCGCCGTACATGCCACCCACCTGGGGAACTGCCACGTGGGACTCGTCGACCACCATCAGGGTGTCGTCGGGGAGGAAGTCAAGCAGGCAATAGGGTCGTTCGCCCTCGGCGCGGCCGGTGAGATGACGGGAGTAGTTCTCAATCCCGGCGCAGGAGCCGGTCTCACGCATCATCTCCAGGTCGAAGTTGGTGCGCTGGCGGAGCCGTTGTGCCTCGAGCAGGCGCCCGTGCTCCTCGAGCTCGGCAGCGCGCACCTCCAGCTCGGCCTCGATGCGCTCGACGGCGCTGCGCATCTTGTCAGCCGGAGTGACGTAGTGCGAGGCAGGAAAGATCGAGAAGTCCTCGCGCACCTTGAGGATCTCGCCGGTCAGCGGGTCGAAGTCCTTGAGGGACTCAATCTCGTCCCCCCAGAACTCGATCCGGGTCGCTACCTCCTCATAGGCGGGAAGGACGTCGACGACATCACCCCGCACGCGGAACTTCGACCGCCCGAAGTCCTGGTCATTGCGCGAATACTGCAGGTCGGCCAGCTTGCGCAACAGGATGTCGCGCCGCCACGACTCGCCCACCTTGATGGTCATCGACTCGCCCATATAGTTTTCGGGAGAGCCGATGCCGTAGATACACGAGACCGAGGCCACCACGATCACGTCGCGACGGGTGAGCAGCGCCCGGGTTGCGCTGTTGCGCAGCCGGTCGATTTCCTCGTTGCGCGACGAGTCCTTCTCGATGTAGGTGTCGGTGCGGGCGATGTACGCCTCAGGCTGGTAGAAGTCGAAGTAGGAGACGAAGTACTCCACCGCGTTGTGCGGGAAGAACTCGCGGAACTCAGCCCAGAGCTGGGCGGCGAGCGTCTTGTTCGGCGAGAGGACCAGGGTGGGCCGCTGCAGCGCCTGGATGACGTGCGCGGTGGTGAAAGTCTTGCCCGAGCCGGTCACCCCGAGCAGGGTCTGCTCGCGGGTACCCGCCCGCAGCGACTCGACCAACTCCTCGATGGCGCGAGGCTGGTCGCCGGTGGGCTCGAAGGGCGCGACGAGCTGGAATGCGGGCACCGAACGAGTGTACCCACCAGGTTGGCTTCGACCCCTCAGCCACCGACCCGGCGGAGGAACCCTGAGGTCGGTCCGCAGAAGTCCGGTTGCGTCGGGCGGTGCGCGCTCAGCCGGAAGCGAGCACCGCCCGGTAGACCTCCAGTACCCGGTTTGCGTGGGCCGCCCACGAGTAGTGGCTGGCGATGCGCTCGCGGCCGGCGGCGGCCAGCTCGCAGCGCCGCGCGGGATCTGCGAGGAGGCTGTGCACGGCACCGACCAGCGCTGCCCGGTCTCCGGGTGTCACCAGGACCGCGCCGGTGACACCCGAATCCCGCAATCCGGGCACCGCATATCCCGCCACCGCGGCGCCGGCTGCGTTGGCCTCGAGGGCAACCAGCCCCAGCCCCTCGAAGCGCGACGGCACGATCACCACTGCGGCGCGAGCGTACTCGGCGGCCAGCTCGGCATCCTCGAGCTCTCCGCGGAACTCGATGCGGCCCGCACCCGCCGCGGCGCAGGCTGCGCGCACGGCGTCGGCCTGTGAGCCGGTTCCGACCACCACCCCGTGCACCTCGTGGTCGGCCTCGGCGACGGTGCGCATCACCGCCACCGCGTCCAGTGGACCCTTGATCGCCTCCTGGCGACCGACGAAGAGCAGTCGCTTCCACTCCCTGACCGCGCCGCCTCCCTCGGCCACCCTGATGCCCGGCGGCAGCACCTCCACCCGCGCCGCCGAAACGCCCATCGCCACCAAGCTCTGCGCGGTCGAGGAGGACACCGCAAGGACCATCGCCGCGCGACGATAGGCGACCGCCTCGAGCGGCCCAAGGGCGCGCTGCGGGCGGCCGCGCCGATGAGCCAGACGGTAGGTGTGGTGCGCGGTGTAGACGATGGGTACGCCGGAGCGTCGCCAGAGCAGCACGCCCCCAGGACCGCCCTGCGCGTGGAGCAGGTCGGGCGCTGCTGCGGTCAGCATCCCCGGCCGGCGGTTGAGCAGGAGCGAGAGGTCGAGGGGGGCGCGCCCCGTCACCCTGGGGATGTGCACAGCATGCGGACCGTGGCCGCTGATCGTGGTCACCTGCACGCCGCGCTCGAGCAGCTGGGCGCGGAGGCCACGGAGCACGACCCCCTGACCACCGATGGGCGGGTCGTCGTCGTAGCTGACCAGGGTGATGCGCATCACGCCTGGCACCTCGCGCAGTACACGGTGGTGCGCCCCGCCAACACCGTGCGCCGCAGACTGTGGCCGCAGCGGTAGCAGGGCTGACCGCCGCGGCCGTACACCTGAAGCTTCTCGAGGTGGCCACCCCGGGCATCCCAGAGGTCACGGAAGTCGTCGAACGTGGTGCCCCGGTTGACGATCGCCTGGTTGAGCACCACCGGGATGGCTGCGAAGAGGGCGGCCCGCTGCGCCCGGGTGAGGGTGTGGCAGCGGCGGGTGGGCCGCACCCGGGCTCGGTGGCAGCTCTCGTCCACATAGATATTGCCCAGGCCGGCGACGCCGCGCTGGTCGAGCAGCGCGGCCTTCAGTTGCCTGGTGGTGCGGCGCAGGTAGGCGTCGAGCGCCTGGGCGGAGAACTCGTCGCTGAGTGGTTCCACGCCCAGGCGCGCGATCGCGCCGGAGGCGATCAGCTCGTCGGGCGGCCCTAGCAGCACTCTGCCGAACCGGCGCGCGTCGTCGAAGCGCAGCTCGCGGCCGTCGTCGAGCTCGCAGCGCAGGTGGGTGTGACGAGCCACCGGTGCGGTCGCCGTGCACACCAGCAGGTGACCGGTCATGCCCAGGTGCACCACCAGGTCGTCGCCGCTGTCGAGCGGCACAACGATGTACTTGCCGCGGCGGCTGACCGAGACCACCGTGGTGCCGCGCAGGCCGGCGGCGAATGCCTCAGGCGACTGGGTGCGGAACACCTTGGCGTGGCCGGTGTCCACAGTCTCGATCCGCCGTCCGGTGAGGGCGCCACGCAGGTCGCGGACCACGGTCTCCACCTCAGGGAGCTCGGGCACCTCAGGCGGCGGCCACCGGTCGCGGCAGGGGCCGCAGGGAGTTCCAGGTTGGGCCCACCTTGACGTCGACGTCGAGCGGCACCACCAGTTCGGCCGCTCCCTCCATGGCCTGGCGCACCAGGGGGACGAGCGACTCGAGCTCGGCGCCGCGCACCTCGAGGAGCAGCTCGTCGTGCACCTGGAGCAACTGGGTGGCACTCAGGCCGGCCTCGCGCAGCGCCGCATCGGTGCGCAACATCGCCTTCTTCATGATGTCGGCGGCCGCCCCCTGCATCGGCATGTTGACCGCCATGCGTTCGGCGGCCTGGCGGATCTGCCGGTTGGCGGCGCGGATGTCGGGCAGGTACCGGCGCCTCCCGAACAAGGTGTCGACGTGGCCCCACTGACGGGCATGGTTACGCACCGTCTCCAGATACTCGCGCACCTGGGGGAGCCGCGCGAAGTAGGCCTCGATGAACACGCGGGCCTCCTCCTGGCTCATCCCCGTGTCGCGCGCGAGGCCGAAGTCGGACAGGCCGTAGACGACGCCGAAGTTGACCACCTTGGCGTTGCGCCGCATGTCGGGAGTGACCGCGGGGGGCTCGACCGAGTAGACCTCGGCGGCGGTCCGGGTATGGATATCCTCACCGCGACGGAACGCCTCCACCAGTGCCGGATCTCGGGTCATGTGGGCGAGGACGCGCAGCTCGATCTGCGAGTAGTCCACCGACACCAGCACGTGGTCGGGGTCGGCGATGAAGCAGTCACGGATGCGGCCGCCCCACACGGTGCGGATGGGGATGTTCTGCAGATTGGGGTCGACCGAGGAGAGCCGGCCGGTGGAGGCCACCGCCTGGTTGAAGGTGGTGTGGACGCGGTTGTCCCGGTCGACCAGCAGGGGAATGGCGTCGACGTAGGTCCCTTTGAGCTTGGTCAGCTGGCGCCACTCCAGGACCAGGCCGACCACGGGGTTCTCGTCGCGCAGGGTCTCCAGGGTATCGGCGTCAGTGGAGCGCCCGGTCTTGGTGCGCCGCCCTGCGGCCAGTCCCAGGTCGTCGTACAGAAAGGCGGCGAGCTGCTGGGTACTCCCCAAATTGAAGGTGCGGTTGGCCACCTCCTGGACCTGGCTCTCCAGCTCGCCGACCCGGGTGTACAGCTCGGCGCTCAACGCGCTGAGCCGGTCGATGTCGACCCGTATGCCGCGACGCTCCATGCCGGCGATGATCGGCACCAGGGGAAGCTCGAGATCGTCGTGCAAACCGCGCGCACCGGCGCTCCCCAGCTCCTCCTCGAGGCGGACTCGCACCGGGCCGATCAGGCCGGCAAGCTCGCCGTAGAGTGCGGCGGTCTCCTCCACCTCAAGGTCAGCCAGCGTGCGCCGGTTCCTGCCGGTGCCAAGAATTGTGTCCTCGGGATCGGTCTGCACCCCGAGGAGGTCGTGAGCGAGCAGCGTCAGTGAGGGAACCCGCTGGCGGGTGTTGGTCAGGTATGCCCCGAGCATCAAATCGAAGTCGAGCCCGCAGACGTTGACCTCGCGGGTTCCCCAGGCGACGAGGTCGCGTTTGAGGTCATAGCCCGTCTTGGCCACCGCCGGGTCGGCGAGGACCGCGGCCAGAGGCGCCTCGGCGCCGTCCTCGGCGTTGCCCTCGGCGTGACCCAGCGGGATGTACCAGGCCACATCCGGGTCCGCGGTGGCCGCGAAGGCCACCCCGAGGAGGCGCCCCAGCCGAACCGGCTCGACGATGACGGTGCGCACCGCAATCCCTGCCCGCACCCGCTCCACCGCCTCCTCGACATCCTCGCGGCGAAGCAGGACCCGTACGTCCACCGCGTCGCGTGCCGGCGCCTCGAAGCTCATCGCCGACTGTTCAGTGCGCGTGGCCTGAGCGGCGGTTATCCGCGCAGCGTCGGGACGTGACACCGAGGGGGGCGGCAGGCGCGCGACCAGTGAGGGCATCTCGATGCGGGCGAAGAGCGAGCGGGCCGCTGCGGGGTCATAGTCGGTGAGCCGCGCCTGCGCGAGGTCGAACGGCACCTCGACGTCGCAGTGAATGGTGGTCATTCCCAGCGAGTGGCGAGCCTGCTCAGCGTTCTCGGTCAGGGTGCGCTTGACCCGGCTCTCCTTCATTGCCGGGACGGCCTCGAGGATGTCTTCGAGGCCGCCGTGCTGCTGAATCAGCGCCATCGCCGTCTTGGTGCCGATTCCGGGGACGCCGGGGATGTTGTCGCTGACGTCGCCCTGCAACGCCTTGTAGTCGGCTACCAGCGGCGGCTCGAAGCCGAAGCGCTCGCGCACCTTGGCGATGTCGTACACGATGGTGTCGGTGATGCCCCGCCGTGACGCATACACGCTGACGTGGTCGGTCACCAGCTGGAGCGCGTCGATGTCGCCGGTGAGGATGAGCACGTCGAGGCCGGCGTCCTCGGCCCGCCGGCTCAGGGTGCCGATGACATCGTCAGCCTCGTAGCCCTGGAGCTCGATGCTGGGGATGCCCAGAGCGCCGATCACCTCGCGCGACCACCCCACCTGGGGGCGCAGGTCATCGGGCATCGAGGGACGTTGCGCCTTGTAGGTGGGATCGGCGTCGTGCCGAAAGGTGGGACCGGGTGGGTCGAAGCAGGCGATCGCGTAGTCGGGACGGTGCTCGCCGAATGCCTTGAGCAGCATGGAGGTGAAGCCGTACACGGCGTTGATCACCTCGCCCCGGCTGTTGGTGAGTGCCGGCATGGCGAAGAAGGCACGATAGACGAGGGCATGGCCGTCGATCAGCAGCACCGTCTCGCGCCCCACGGGCGGCTATGGTAGCGAGCCCCTCATGCCGGCTCTCCTGCGGGCCACACGGTGACTTGCAGGTCAGCCGGCGGTCGCGACGGGCCGAGGCGCCAGCCCCACCGGAGGCGCGCCTTCTCCATGGAGGCGTTGCCGTGACCGGCCGGACCCGCAGGTAGAATCGGGCGATGGAGTTCACCGAGATGACGGTCGACTCGATTCGCGTGCACATGCCCACCGGACAGCATGTGGTCATCCTCAAGGAGCGTCAGGCGGAGCGCTACCTGCCCATCTGGATCGGGATTAATGAGGCCAACGCCATCGCTCTGAAGATCACGGGGATCACGCCCGAGCGGCCGATCACCCACGACCTCCTGGCCAACGTTCTCGGCGCGGTCGATGTTCACGTCGACAGGATCCTGGTCACCGCGCTGGCCAACGAGGTGTTCTTCGCGCGCATTCTCGCCACCCTTGACGGCCGCTCCATGGAGATCGACTCGCGACCCTCGGATGCCATCGCCGTGGCGGTGCGCGTGGGTGCCTCGATCTTCGTGTCCGACGAGGTGCTCGAAAAGGCGGGGGTGCATCCCGAAGCCGACAAGGACGGGGAGCGCGAGGACGACACTCCCGAGACCATCGAGCGCATGGACAAGATCCGCGACTGGGTCAACGCCATGGAGCTCCCCGACCTGGGCGACAAGGGCCCGGAGAGCTAGCCCGGATCGACGAAGCGCATCAGACCACCGCGGCCTCGCGGGGAAGGAGGTCCCAGAAGCCGGGATCCTCGAACCCCAGCCGCCAGACTGCGATGCCACCCAGGTGCGCCGCGCCGGAGAGCTGCAGCTTGCGAGCCAGGCTGTCAGCGTCGTCCAGCCAGGTGACCCCGCCGTCGCGGCCGCGGATCACCTTGGTCATGGCCCCGAAATCCATGTCGACGACCGCCCCGGGACGGAGCAGCGCGGTGGTCACCCCGGCGGTGAAGGAGTCGGCGACGGCGTGCCCGTCGGCGTCCCAGGCCCGGCTGTAGAGCGGCATCCCCAGCATGGTGCGTGCCACACCAATGCCGTCCACTGACCCGCGAAGGATCTCGGTGTCCCAGTCCAGGCCGGCAACCGGGCCAGGTCCGGTGCCCTCGGTGTGCTGGTCGTAGGCCATCAGGGTGATGAGGTCCGCGGCCCGGCTCAACCGCGGCAGGTCATAGGCGGCCGACGAAGAGTTGAGGTGCGCCGGCTTGTGGGGGATCACCGCCACGCCGAGGCGGCGGCCGTCCCGGTGCAGCGCGCGGGCCAGGCGCTCGGCCAGCGCGCTGAGCGCATCGCGGTCATCCCCGCTGACGCCTTCGAAGTCGAGCGTGACGCCGCCGAACCCCTGGGCACGGCAGGCCGCGGTGACGCTGCTGACCAGGCGCTGGCCGGCGGCATCGTTGGTGAGCAACTCGGCGGTTGCGCCGGCGTCGAAGCCCGCGTTCTGGAGAAGCGGCCACACCCGGCCGGCGTCGGGCCCGGGGGCGAGCAGCACCGATGCCGGATCCGGTCGGCCGTCAAGGCGACCGTCGGACTGGGCCAACCAGCCGGCGGGACTCACCACCGACACCTGCTGGGCGTGCTGAGCCAGGCTGCGGCGGGACGCCTCGGTGGCCACGGTGAAGGCCACCACCCGAGGGGACGCGGGCTGGTCGACCACCGGTGGCACCACGGCGCTGCGCAGCGCACCCCGAGAGATTTGCGCAAGGTCGAGGCGCAGGGTGGCGGCCAGGTGCGAGCCGCGAGCTGTGGCGACGTCACTGGGGAGCTGCAACATCCCGCCGGGGGCCTGGCCCCAGACCTGGCGGAGATGGGTCGCGTCGGTCCAGCTGCGATGACCACCGGGCGGCAGGCTCGCGTCGACGTCAGACCGCGAGGGCGCCGCGCCGAAGGCGAGGTCGAGAACTGCCCCGGCCTCGGCATCCCGATGAAAGGCGGCCATCGCCGGGGTGGGCGAGACGACCCGGAAGCCAACATCGAGCTTCGCCCCGGCGTCGATGTGCAGGCGGTGGGCGGAACCGAGAGGCAGGGGGGCGCTCCGAGCCGTGACCCCGGACTTGTCGACCCGTAGTGAGAGCTGGTGCCCATCCAGAGCGAGATGCATGTCGCCGACGCCGACCGAGGGGCTGGCGGCGAGGCGGAGCTGGAGGTCAGGCGGCACGTTGTCATCGCCGTCGACAAGCGCGCTTCCGCCCGCGGTGATCACCAGCAGGCCAGGCGAGAGGGGCGAGAGCGACGGCGCTGCACAGCCGGTCAGGAGCAAGCTGATCCCACCGACAACGGTCGCACAGTGGCGCTGAAGCACCACCCCAGTCTAGTTAGCCGCCGTTCCCGTGACTGTCGCAGTCGGTCGAATAGGCGGGACGGCATCCCCGCGCACCGCGTGCGTGGCAGAGTGTGGGGCCGCGCCGGGCTGGCGGAACGGTAGACGCGGCGGTCTCAAACACCGCTGGGGGCAACCCCGTGTGGGTTCGATTCCCACGCCCGGCACTCGGCTACCGATATTCGAATACCCCACATTCGGGAACGCCTCGACGCCGGCTTTGGGGCAATAACACCTTCGCTGACACCTTCCAGTGCCAGCGCTCGTCCAAGAGAGGGGTTCCGCCCCGGGGTGGGTCTCCTAGCGCCCCTCAGCACCGTCTCCATTGCGCTGACAGCGTCCCGTCGCATCGGCGGAGTGACGTGAGAGTACGTGTCCAGCGTGATCGCCATCGAGGCGTGGCCCAGCATCTCGGAGGCGACCTTGGGGTGAACGCCCTGGCCGAGCATCAGCGTCGCGGCCGTATGCCGGAGATCGGGGAAGCGCACCCTGGGTAGGCACGGATTCCTGTGGACCGACAGTGGGGTCTCTCGGCAGTTTGCGAATACGTGATGGACCTCAGCAGCGCTTGGCGGACGACCCGTCCGGGAACCTAAACACCGCGGGGTGCCCAGGGCAAGCACCCGCGTCCTAGGCACCCCGGACCCGCCGGTTGGCTCCGGCCGAGGATGAGTCGGGTCGCCGCGCGAGGTATCGGCTGGGCGCAGCGACAGCAGTCAGCGTAGCGGCTCTTCGATGCGGCGCGCCTCAGAATACCGGAGCTATGAGGACCGGCCGTGTGCCACCGGCGGCGGCGTCGTTTGTCGGGCGCGCGCGTGAACTGCGCCAGGTCGAAGGCCTGCTCAGGCGATACCAGGTGGTGACCCTGATCGGCCCCGGGGGCGTGGGCAAAACCAGCCTAGGGCTAGCCGTGGCGCGACGCTCCGTCCGCCGCTCCAAGGACGACGCCTGGTTGGCTGAGCTGGCGGGCGTGACGAATCCCGCCCATGTTCCCGATCGCGTCGCGGACGCTGTGCTGGGCATCTCCGGCAGCAGCGGCTCCGGAGTGACGGAAATCGCCGAGCGCGCCGCGGGGCGCCCGGCCCTGCTGATCCTCGACAACTGCGAGCATTTGGTCGACGCCGTGGCGAGGTTCACGGCAGCGTTGGTGACGGCGGTTCCAAACCTGCGAATCATTGCGACCAGCCGGGAGCCGCTCCGCATCGCTGCGGAGGCAACTTTCCCCGTACCACCGATGCCCGACGATGAGTCGCTGCTGCTGTTCATCGAGCGCGCGAAGGCGCGGGCGCCCGGCTTCTTCCCACTCGATGACGCACGGGCGGCCGTGCGGGAGATCTGCACCCGCCTGGATGGTCTGCCGCTGGCGATCGAGCTGGCGGCGGCCCGCATGGCCATACTCTCGCCGGCTCAGTTGCTACCTCTGTTGAGCGATCGCTTCTCTGTGCTCGACGCCGGCCCGAGGGACGCGCCCAGCCGCCACCGCGCGCTGCGGGCCGCCATCGATTGGTCGTTTGAGTTGCTCGGGCCCGGAGAGCAGGAGCTGTTCCTCCGGCTGTCGGTATTCCGGGGGGGCTTCGACCTCTCAGCGGCAGCCACACTCGCTGGCGCCGTCGCGCTGGGGACGCTCACGGCCCTGGTCGAGAAGTCGGTGGTGCAACCTCTGGGCGCCGTCGGAGCCAACCCAAGGTACCGCATGCTTGACACTCTTCGGGAGTACGGCCTGGAGCGGCTGGCGGCGGGTGGGATGATGGACGAAGCCCAGCTCGGCTGCCTGCAGTACTTTGTCCAGCGCGCGGAGTCGACCTTCGTCGAGGGCCTTGTGATCGGCCCCGCGGTTCAGGTCGCCGAGCTCGAGTCCGACCTCGACAACCTGCGCTCCGCGCTGGAGTGGAGCCTCGACGCGGCCCCGGGTTTGGGGCTGCGCCTGGTTGGTGCGGCCAGGGACCTGTGGTTCATGCGGGCGCAGGCGGACGGCCTCCGATTCGCGAAACAGCTGCTTGAGCGAGAAATCGCACCCGACGCCTACCGTGCGCGCGCCCTGGCGACGGCAGGCCAACTGGCCAACACCATGCAGCGAACCGGCGAAGCGACCGCGTTCCTTCAGGAGGCCTGCGACATCAGCCGGTCGAACGGAGCGGCCCGCCAGCTGGCCTGGGCCACCTGGACGCTTGGGGTGGCAGGATTCCTCGGAGAGGATCCCGGGGCTGCGGCGCGATCGCTGGTCGAGAGCCGGGCTATGTTCGAGCGGATTGGCGACCGCACGGGCCAGGGCCGGGCCACCGCCAGCCTGGGAACAGTGCTGTTTCTCAGCGGCGAGTTGGAGGAGGCGCGCGCGACGCTGACCCAGGCCCTGGCCGTCGCCGAGGAGGTCGTGGACCAGTTCGGTCAGGGCCTGTGCCACCTGTACCTCGGGCTGGCGGCGGGCCGCGCCGGTGATCGTACCGATGCCGGAACCCACCTCCGCGCGGCAATCGGCGTGCTCGCGGCCGTGGGCGACAACACCCTGCTCACCCTTGCGCTGGCCGGGCTGGCGCTGAACCTCGACCGCGCTGACCGGCGCCGCGCCCTCCGCCTGGCCTCGGCCGCGACAGTCATCCGGGGCTGGATCGGCGGCGACTTTGCGCCCTTCATGACCGACTCGGTCACGGGCCTGAGGTCACAGGGCGAGTCCGAACTGGGCGCGGCCGCCGCGGCCGCCGAATGGGAAGCCGGACGCAGCCTCGGAGTCCCCGAGGCGCTGGCGCTGGCCCTGGGTGGCGCAGCCAGGATCCGGCCGTCAGCGGAACCGGTGCTCAGCCGCCGGGAGATGGAGGTCGCTCGTCTGGTGGCGGAGGGTCTCGGCAACCGAGCGATCGCCGATGCCCTCCACCTCTCGACGCGCACCGTGGAGAACCACGTCTTCCACGTGATGTCCAAGGTCGGCCTGGACAACCGCACCCAGGTGGCTGTCTGGGTGGCCTCTAGCCGCTGAACTGCACCAGGCCGAGAAGGTTGTCCTCGCTGTCCTTGAACCATGCGGCGCGGCCCTTGCCGCCCAGCATCTCGGCCAGCCCGTCCACGGTCTTCACCCCGGGGATGTTGTATTCCTCGAAGACCACCCCGCGGGCGCGCAGTGCCGCCATGGTGGCGGTTATGTCATCGACCAACCAGCCCATCTGCGTGTGGCCGCCTCGCGCTGGGTTGGGCGTGGGGTAGACCAGGACGTAGCTCGTGTCGGGCCATCCCGGCCTCGCCGTCGAGCCACCGCCCAGCTGGTACACCACGCCGCCCGCACTCTCCTGCACTGCCGTCAGCCCGAGCGTCTCGCCGTAGAAGCGCCGCGCCCGCTCCAGGTCCAGCGCCGGCATCACTGTTCTCGCCGGACGTCCGCTAAGCATGCTTCCGCCCTCGAGCTGTGGCCACCAAGGGCAGGTCCTCGATGGTGGTTCCCGTGATCGCCCCCGAGGCCTCCATGGCCTCCTTCATGTGGGTGCCAAAGGCCGCGCGGGCGTCCTCCGATTCCCAGAGCGTGAAGGCCACGCCCTGGCCGGTCTCGTCGATGGACCAGTAACCGGAGATGAAGCCGTCGCTGGCCTCCATCCGCGGGATGAGTCGGTCCTTCGTCTGCGCGAGCGCCTCCTCCCGCTTGCCTGGGGTGACGGTGAACCGTGCACATCGGATTGCTTCCATGTCGCCTCCTTTCGCCGGTGACCCCGGCCTGCTGAGGAGGCGAGCATGCGGCGGCCCAAGCGACATGCCATCCGTGCGCGTACTCAGCGACTACTCAATCTCTCCTCCAGATTGCCTGCGCATCGAGCGCGGTCAGCTCCTTGGCGCCCAGTAGGTCCTAGCGGGCGATGAGTGGTGAACCAAAAGCGCTGTCCGGATGTCCTCGGCGGCGACGGGCGTCACCCTGACCCTCGGCGGGTATGTGGTTGGTGGGTTGGCGCTGCCGCGTTGTCGCTTCCCACGCTTATCTGGCAGGCAGGCGGCCCGGGACCGGGCGGGGCGACTCTGGAGCTTACAGACACCCTCCCAGACACCTTCCGCGGTGATCCCCCGCGGAGTGCCGCTCCTCGCCAAGAGTGACCCGATATCGGCGGAAACGTCGATCGCCGCTGGCAAACATGCGTTCGACTCGACGCTCGGCGACATTGAGGCTCAGGTACGAGGGGAAATCGGCCACGATGACCAAATGTGGTTCACGCATGGGATGTGACCCTGGGCACGGCAGCACTTGCCAGGCGCCGCGGCGACGGCCGTTGCCGTCCGGCTCCCTACGGGAGTCGACGTTGTCGTGGCACTGGCCGCCGGTGTCGCAGCCGCCCTGGTGCGGATCGGCCTGGGCGCGCCACCGCCGCCGCTGCGTGATTCATTCCCGGAAGCCGCGGCCCTGACAGCCATCCACGCGGACCTCGCCGCGACCGTGGGGCGCACCCCTCTGGTTGAGCTCTCCAGATTGGCCAAAGGGCTTCACGGGCGCGTCGTCGCCAAGCTCGAGGCGCGCAACCCCCTCGGGAGCGTGAAGGACCGTGTCGCGGTGGCGCTCATCGACGACGCGGAGCGCCGAGGTGTGCTCAAGCGAGGAATGACGATCGTTGAGGCAACGGGAGGCAACACGGGGATCGGGCTGGCGTTCGTCGCGGCGATTCGAGGCTATCACCTGATCCTCACCATGCCGGAGACAATGTCGTCGGAGCGTGTGGCACTTCTGCGCCATCTCGGAGCGGAAGTCATCCTGACGCCCGGGATCCTGATGCTCGATGCCGTAGCACGGGCGCGGGAGTTACTGACAGCGACGCCGGGCGCTGTCACCCTCGATCAGTTTGGCAACCCGGAGAACCCGGCGGTGCATCGCCGGACGACGGCGATCGAGGTCTGGGATGACACCAACGGAGCGGTGGACTTCTTTGTTTCCGCCATCGGTACCGGCGGTACGATCACCGGGGTGGGCGAGGTGCTTAAGGCACGAAAACCCGCCGTGCGTGTCATCGCGGTCGAACCAGCGAATGCCTCAGTGTTAGCGGGTGGGCCGGCCGGCGAGCATCGCATTCCCGGAATCGGCGTCGGCTTCATTCCCGCTGTTCTCAACCAGCACATTCTTGACGAGGTCGTCGCGGTGACTGATGCAGAGGCCTTTGCGTGCGCTCGCCGGCTGGCCCGAGAAGAGGGCATCGTGGCCGGTGCATCCTCAGGGGCGGCAACTCACGCCGCGCTTTCGGTCGCGGCTCGCCCCGACGCCGCAGACAGGCTGATCGTGGTGCTTCTCGCCGATAGTGGCGAGCGCTACATCAACAGCGAGCTTTTCGCCGGCCGCGGCACCGAATAACCGCGGTCAGCAGCACGAGCATGAGAACCATGCTCAGCAGTCTTCCCGATTTCGCGTACTCGGTCAGGCTGGACGCGGCCTCCCCGCGGCGCTGGGCTGAACGGCTCCCGACGCCGAAGTCGTCGTAGCCGTCCACCCGGCCCACATTTGTGTCCCGGCGCGCCCAGACACAAGCTCAGCGGGCCGGCGTGTGCTGCAAACGACTTCTCTGTCGCTACTCTTCGAGCTGATGGAACGCACTCACGTTCTGCTTATCTCGGGCAGCCTTCGCGGAGGGTCGACGAACTCCGCCGCTTTGCGGACTGCGGCATCGCTCGCCCTCGACGGAATTACAGCCGAGTTCTTCGAGGGGATGCGCGCACTGCCCCACTTCGATCCCGACGATGACGTCGAGCCGCTCCATCCGGCTGTTTCCGACCTCAGAGCGCGGCTTGATGCGTCAGATGCGGTGTTGTTCTGCACGCCAGAGTACGCGGGGGCGCTCCCCGGCTCCTTCAAGAACCTCCTCGACTGGACCGTCGGGGGAGGGACATACGGGAAACCCGTCGGCTGGATCAACGTCTCGACAGGATCCGGCGCCGTCGATGCCCATGACTCCCTGCGCAAGGTTCTCGAGCGAACCGGAACCGACATAGTGCTACCGGCATGTGAGCGAATCCCTGTTGCCCGGCAGGCGGTGGGTGTGGACGGGTTGATTGCGGACGCCGCGATTCGTCAGGAAATCGCGC
>JBHEMT010000034.1:0-17788 GCA_046262435.1 Candidatus Dormibacteria bacterium
TCGAGGTTGTAGTACTGGGCACCGTCCGGGGGCAGCGCTGCTTTGGCGGTGCTGACGATGTCGGCCAGCCCGGGATTGGTCAGCGCGGCGCGGCCGAGCCGCACCAGGTCCTCGGCGGTCGACACCGTGCCCGGGCTGAAGCCACTGGCATCGTCGAAATGGGTGTGGGCCATGCCCAGGACGGCCGCGCGGGCGTTGAGCCGCGCCACGAACGCAGCCAGGTCGCCCGCTGTCCAGCGCGCCGCCGTGTCGGCGAGGTTGTTCGCCGAGGGCAGCATCAGGCCGAGCAGGAGGTCGCGCTCGGTGAGCTGCTCGCCGAGGCTCACCGGCAAGTTGGACCCGTTGGCGGCGATGGTTGCCCGGTAGTCGGCCACGTCGGCGGCCGTGATCGTGTAGGTCGCGCCCGGCTCCCCGGGGGCGAGGGGAAAGGCATCGAGCAGCACCAGCGCGGTCATTGTCTTGGCCACCGAACCGATCGCGCGAACCTGGTCGGCGGCCATGGAGACCAGCCGGCGACCGGCACCGTCCTCGAGCTCGAGGCTGCCCACTGGCGGAGCGGTGATCGCCGAGGCCCCGCCGGCGGTGGGCTCCGGCGACTCCGTGGCGGTGAGGTGAGCGATGGGGGCCGGTGGGGTTCGGGCCAGGCGCAGGCCGCCGGCGGTGAGCCCAAAGGCAACCAGGGCGACCAGGACGACCGCCGCGAGGCGGCGGATCGTCCGTCTCACCGCGCCCCCCGCCGCCGCGGTGCCCGCCGCGCCGGCCCTCCCCGGGGCAGCACCCCGGGGGATGCGGCGGTGAGGCCTACGATTGGCCGATGCCCACCGACGAGCACGCCAAGCCCACGGGCTCCTCGGCGGCGCTGCCCGGGAACCACGGCAACGCGCACGACGCGCTGCAAGGAGACCCGCTGCGGGAAGAGGATCGGAGCCACGATCACGGGGATGTCCCGGATGGCTTTGCCGCGGCACCCGCGCGCGGTGGCGAAGATCAGGCCCATCACGCCGGTCATGCGCCGCGCCACCACGGTGCCGACCAGCGCGCGGTCCCCGCACACGGCCACGAGCACGGCCGGCTCGAGGCCGGCGGCCCGGGTGCCCTCCGCGTGGTCGCGCTCAGCTCAGTTGCCCTCGGCCTGGTGGCGGTGGTCGAGCTGGTCACCGCCGCAGTGTCCTCCAGCGCCGCCGTGCTCGCCGACGGCCTGCACAACCTCGGCGATGTCTCCACAACCCTGGCACTGGCCGCCGCATTCCTGCTCAGCCGCCGCGCGCCGAGCCGGCGATTTCCATATGGATACCACCGGGGGGAGGATCTGGCCGGACTTGTGGTGCTGGTGCTGATCATCGCCAGCGCGCTGGCGTCCGGCGTGACGTCGATCGAGCATCTGGTCCACCGCCAACCGCCCACCCACCTGGTCGCTGCCCTGGTCGCGGCGCTGGTGGGCCTGGTCGGCAACGAGGCCGTGGCCCGCTACAAGACGACAGCAGGGCGGCGGATCGGCTCAGCAACTCTGGTCGCCGACGGTCAGCACTCACGGGTTGACGGCCTGGCCTCACTGGGTGCGGCCCTGGGTGTGGTCGGGGCCATGCTCGGTGTCCCGCTGCTCGACCCCATCGCGGGGTTGGGAATCACCGCGGTCATCGGGGTGGTCGCCTGGGACACAGCCAAGAACGTCACCGGCAGGCTGCTCGACGAGGCGGATGCCTCGCTCCTCGAGCTGTTGACCGAGGTGGCGGCCGAGGTCCCCGAGGTCCTCGGGGTTACCGAGACCCGGGCGCGCTGGACCGGGCGCAGGGTGTACGCCGAACTCACCCTCGAGCTCACCCCGACCGCGACGCTGGCCGCGGCGCACACCGTCGGCGAGGAGGTGCGTCACCGGCTCCACCACCGGGTTGCCTCGCTCGCCGACGTGGTCGTGCACCTCGATCCCGCCGGGATGGCGGAGGCGCATCGCGCAGTCGCTCACCACCGCACCGGGGGCTGACTTGCCCCCGGCGTGACGGCGCGAACCCTATCGCTTGGCGCGGGCCCGGCTCGGGGCGCGCCTGGCCGACTTCAGCTGCTCAGAGAGCGTCGAGCTCGCCGAGAACTTGACCACCCTGCGAGCGGCGACCTTGACCGCCTCGCCGGTGCGCGGGTTGCGCCCGGTACGCGCCGCTCGCTCCGCGGTCTTGAAGGTGCCGAAGCCGTGGATGCGGATCTCGTCCCCGGAGGTCAATCCGGACGTGAGCTGCTCAAAAAACCACCGAACTTCCTCGCGCGCGGCCACCATGGTGATCTCGGCGTGCTCCGCGAGCTGCTCGGCGATCGTGTCGCGCGTAATCGTTGCCATGGGTTGGTGTCTCCAGGTGAAAGGGGTGGGCGAACCCGCGGAAGTGTAAGGCGCAGCAAGGGCAACTCACAACGTGCAAGGCACCGCGAAGACGTGTGCTACCGTCAGCCGCCGTGGTCGCGCGCGGGTCCGGGGTGCCGCCGCAGGAATGGGATTCGCTCGTCGCCGAGCAGGACGGCCATTTTCTGCAGGGCCGTGCGTGGGCCGGGTTTCGTGCGGCGCTCGGCGACGACCTTCTCTGGAGCCACGGTGATGGCTGGTGCTGGCTGGGACAGGTCAGGAACCGCGCCGGACTGCGTGATCTCTACCTGCCCTATGGACCCGCCGCCGCCACCGCACTGGGGGTGCGCCGCGGTGTCGAGGCTGCGGTGGAGGCTGCCCGCGCCAACGGTATCCACTTCCTGCGCATCGAACCCTGGCGCCAGCTGGACGCCGCGGTCGTGGTGGGACTTGGCGCAGCCCGCACCGAGCGGATCCAACCACAGCACACCTGGGTTGTGGATCTCACAGTCGATGAGGCAGGACTGTTCGCCGGGCTGACCCAGAACCGCAAGCGGGACGTCCGTGCCGCCGACCGCAGGGGACTGCGAACCCGGCGCAGCGTGCAGCCCGGCGACGTCGAGGTGTTTCTCCGGCTGCTGGGGAGCACTGCCGACCGTGGCCACTTCAACGTGCACCCCGACCGGTACTACGAGACCTTGCTCGGCACCCTGCTGCCGCTCGGTGCCTGCTCCCTCTACCTGGCCGACGCGGGCGAGGAGGCGCTTGCTGCGGTGATCACCTTCCACGACGACCGTGCCACCTACTACGCGCATGCTGCCGCGGACCAGGAGGCCTCGCGTCGGCTGAACGCACCCGGCCCACTCGCGTGGCGGTCGATCCTCGACGCCCGGACCGAAGGGCGTCGCCGCTATGACTTCTGGGGCGTGGCCGAGACAGCCGATCCCGCTCACCCCTGGGCCGGCCTGAGCCGCTTCAAGCGTGGCTTCGGCGGCCGCATGCACACCACCGCGGGCACCTGGGACCTCCCCCTCAGCAGGCAGCGTTACGCCACCTACCGCGTCCTCAAACGCCTGCTCCCATGAGACTCGCAACCGCCGCGGAGCGGGCCGGCTGGGATGAGCTTCTTCTGGACAACCCCGACGGCGGTCACATCCTCCAGACGCGCACCTGGGGCGAGTTCAAGGCACGCTGGGGATGGGAACCGGTGCACCTGATCGGCGAAGCCCAGGGGAGGCCCCTCGCTGTGCTGCTGCTGCGCCGGCGCATCGCCGGTCTGGGTGAGCTGTGGTACAGCCCCAAGGGCCCGGGCGTCACCGCCACCGCCGGCCTGGTCGAGCTCTTCGCCGACCGGGGCGCGATCGTCGGAGGATTTCTCGCCAAGCTGGAGCCGGAAATCCTTCGCAAGCAGTGCGACCTGGCGACGCTGGGCCCCGCGGGGATCACCAAGCCCCCCCTTGACATTCAGATCCATAGCGCCACCGTGGTGGTCGACCTCACCCCCGGAGAGGACGAACTGCTCGCGTCCTTCAGGTCGAAGACCCGCTACAACATTCGTCTCGCCGCGCGCCGCGGGGTGCGCGTGCGTCGGCTTCCCGTGAACGGGCAAAGCCTGGCGGTGATGTACCGACTGATGGAGATCACCGGGCGGCGCGCCGGGTTCCCGCTGCGCAAGCGGGCGTATTTCGAGGATTACTGGGCCGCGCACGCGGCCGTGGACCAGGGGTGGCTCTACGTCGCCCACCTTGGCGAGGAGGTGCTTGCCGGAGCCTTCGTCACCGGCCTGGGACGACGGGCCTGGTACAAGGACGGCGGGTCCACCAAGCGATACAGCGAGCTGATGGCCCCATACCTCCTCCAGTGGGAGATCATGCGCGACCTGCGCGCGCGCGGCATCGCGTCGTACGACCTCGTCGCCGTTCCCCGTCCCGCCGAGCTCACTGAGTCACATCCCATGTACGGGTTGTGGCGGTTCAAGTCGGGCTTCAGCGACTCGATCACCGAGTACGTGGGCACGCTCGACCTGACCCTTGACCCGCTGCGTGCCCGGCTCTTCACCAGCATTGGCGAGCGACTCGCGGTGCGCTACCAGGCCGCCCGTCACGGCGACCTTCTCTACTGACTCAGCCGCGCCAGATTCGTTTCATGATCACCCGGGCCAGCTTCTCGGGGTCGTGATGGGTGGAGATCGTGGCCGAGACGACATCGGCGAGGACGAAGCGCTGTGGCCGGTGCTCGGCAGTCGCCCGGTCGAAGGTGACCCGGGCCGCCCCCGCGACCGTCGCGGACGCCGGCAGGGCCGGAGCCACGTTGTTGTTGACGATCACGTAGTCGAACAGGTTGGAGCCGACGTGGTTTTCGATTGCGTCGAGATGCTCCTCGACGCTGAACCCGTTGGTCTCGCCGGGTTGTGAGGCGACGTTGCACACGTAGACCTTCACCGCCGGCGTGGCCCGCAAGGCCTCGACCATCCCCTCCACGAGCAGGTTGGGCAGGATGGACGTGTACAGCGAGCCCGGTCCCACCAGGACCATCTCGGCGTCGAGGATCGCGGCCTCGGCCTCAGGGTTGACCGGCGGGTCGGGCGGTTCAAGGAAGACCCTCTCGATCGGCTGCAGACCCATCGGCACCTGCGACTCACCGACGCGCACCTCGGTGCCCGCCGTGGCGCAGAGGGTGACGTCGTTGAGAGTGCTGGGCAGGATGCGTCCACGCACCGCCAGCACCCGGCCCGACTCCTGGAGGGCGCGTTCGAAGTTACCGGTGATCTCGGCCATGGCCATGATGAAGAGGTTGCCGAAGGAGTGGCCGCCCAGTGCGCCCTCGCCGCTGAAGCGATGGCTGAAGAGCTCAGTCATCAGCGGCTCGGTCTCAGCCAGCGCGGTCAGGCACTGCCGGAAGTCGCCCGGGGGAAGCACCCGGAACTCGGTCCGTAGCCGCCCGCTGGATCCGCCGTCATCGGCGACAGTGACGATCGCCGTGATGTTTCCGGTATAGCGTTTGAGGCCACGGAGCATCGCACTCAATCCGGTGCCGCCCCCGATGGCAACCACCCGCGGCCCCTTCCCGAGCAGACGGTAGCGGTACATCTGCTCCACCAGGTTGCGCTCGGGAGGACCGCCGGCGAGCAGCGGCGCGATCACCGAACGACTGAGCATGAACACGCTCACGCCGAACATGGCAAGCGCCAGGCCGCCGATCAGCAGGGCGCGGACCAGACGGGGGAGGAACTGCAGGGTGAGCACGCCGACGAAGCCGGGGAAGCGCACGGTGGTGTACGCGTCGCGCAGCACGTAGCCGACCGCCAGGCTCATCAGCACGAAGCTGAGCAGCAGGAGCAGGCCCCAGCGCTTGACCCGCAACCCCGGGGTCAGGAGGCGGACCAGATTCTCGCGGGAGCGGTAACTGCCTGCCACGTGGCGATTCTCTCAGCGGGCCCGTGCCACTCGCTGCCGCCCGCACCGGGCAGGGTCGGCGCGTGGATGAGAGCTCAGCCGGGGAAGAATCCCTCTGGAGGTGCGGTGAGCGCCGCCCGCTTGCGCAAGCGCTGCAGGGAATGCTCCGCCTCCACGTAGCGCACCGTGCCCGTGTACGAGCGCATCACCAGGCTGTGGGTGGACGCCTTCTCCTCCCCGAGGAACCGTACCCCGGCAAGCAGCTCGCCGTCGGTGATCCCGGTGGCGGCAAAGAAGACGTTCTCCCCCGAACAGAGGTCGTTGAGCTCGAGCACCTCATGGGCTCCCTGCTTGCCCTCGCCGCGCGCCATCTCACGGTCGCTCTCGCCGCGAAACCACAGCCGGCCCTGCATCCCACCACCAACGCATTTGATCGCGCACGCGGCAAGGACTGCCTCAGGGGCGCCCCCGATGCCCATCAGCGCGTCGATCCCGGTGCGGTGCTCCATCGCCGCCATTGCCCCGGCGGCGACGTCGCCGTCCATGATCAGCTTGACCCGGGCGCCCGCCTGGCGGATGTCACTGAGCAGCTTGTCGTGACGGTCGCGGTCGAGAACCACCACGGTCAGGTCCTCGATGCTGCGCTCCTCGGCGCGTGCGATCCGGCGCAGGTTGTTGGCCACCGTGTCGGTGATGTCGATGACCTTTGCCGCCTTAGGGCCGACGATCAGCTTCTCCATGTAGGGCACGTGGGTGAAGTACATGGAGTCGCGTTCGGCGAGAGCGACTGTGGCAATACCACCGGGCAGGCCGCGGGCGACCAGGCGGGTTCCGTCGATCGGATCGACGGCGACGTCGACGAGCGGCTCGTTGCCGTTGCCAACGTGCTCCCCGATGAAGAGCATGGGCGCCTCGTCCTTCTCGCCTTCACCGATGACGACCACCCCGTCCATGTCGACATGACCGAGCGACCGCCGCATCGAGTCGACTGCGGCGCCGTCCGCCTCCTCCTTCTGGTTGCGTCCCATGAAGCGGGCCGCCGAGATCGCAGCCCCCTCGGTGACGCGCACCAGCTCGAGGGCAAGGTTGCGGTCGATGGGGGTTCCCAGGTCGCGGCCACGCGGGCGGTCGGTGCGGGGCGGCATGTGGGCGGGATCATACGGGTCGACGGCTCCGCCAACCAGCCCCGCGGGTGAGCCGCCCGAGGGCGCGGAGGCAGCGCACGCAGTCACCATCCGGGCTGCGATGCCAACTCCCTGCCAGCGCGTCAGTTTCGCCGACGCTGCGGGCGCGCCGGCGATCACCATCATCCTGACGCTCGCCGGGCTCGTACTGTCGGCCTGCGGGGGGACCCCGCCCGGGACGGGCCACGACAGCCCCAGCGCCGCGGCGCGCGGCTTTGTCGCAAGTGCCCACGGTGACGCGGCCGCGGCCGTCCCCTGGCTGGCGCCCTCCGACCGGCGCGCCTTCTCCGACCTGATCGCCTTCAACCAGCGCTCCAACCTGGAGCTCACCCTGCGCGCCGAGGGAGTCACCCTGGGCCGTGTGGACTGGGAGTCGGCGGACCGCGCCGACCTCGCCTACAGCGGCAGGATCGTGGCCTGCACGGCGGGGGAACTGCCCTCGCCCGACTCGGACGCGGTCAACGAGTGCCGGCCCATCCTCGAGGATGCGACCGGGCGCCGGGTGCTGCATCTGGCCAGGGAGGACGGCGCCTGGTATGTCTTCTTCGACATCGGCTCAGGGGGCGAGCTGTCTGGCGCGGTCACGCCACCGGCGCCGACTCCGCGCTGAGCGTCGAGGGGCCGCGCCGGGCCCTGTAGAGTGAGCCGCGTCGGCCCTCTCGCGCGCCGCTCGCACCGGCCGGCGTACTCGGGACAGCGTCATGATCTTCCTCAGCGACTTCCTGCGCGCCGACATCGTGGACGTCCACCAGAAGGTGGTCGGTGCCGTCCGCGACCTGATCGTGCGCGTTGAGGACCCGTACCCGGTGGTGGTGGCGCTGGCGCTGCGATCCCGGCGTGGGCGTCTTCCCGAGCTGATCGACTGGGGCGCGGTCCGCGCCGGCGAAAGCGGCGAGCTCAGCCTCAATGTTCCGGTCACGGCGCTGGCGGACTACCACCCCGCCGAACACGAGCTCTGGTTGTCCCGTGACGTCCTCGACAAGCAGATCGTCGACACCGACGGTCGGCGGGTGGTCCGGGTGAACGACCTCCAGCTCCAGACCGACCCGGACGGCCGCGTGCTCCTCGTCGGTGTCGACATCGGCGCTCGCGGGCTGATGCGCAGAATCGGCGTGGAGCGCTTTTCGCGCCGGGTGTCACGCAGGCTCGGCGCGGACTTCCCGCAACGGCTGATCTCCTGGGATGCGGTCGATCCGGTTCAGTCCGGCGAGGCCTCGGTGCGACTTCGGATCAGCCATCAGAAACTGAGCAAGATGCACCCTGCCGACATCGCCGAGATCGTCGGCCAGCTGGGTGGCCGCGACCGGGCTGCGATCTTCGCCAGCCTCGACGATGAGACCGCGGCCGACACGCTGGAGGAGTCGAGCGACGAGGTGCAGGCGCAGATCCTTGCCCGGCTCGATGATGAGCGCGCCGCCGACATTCTCGAGGCGATGGCCCCCGACGAGGCGGCCGACCTGCTCGGTGACCTGTCGGAGGAACGACGCGAGCAGCTGATCGCCAAGATGGAAACCGACGACGCTGTTGATGTCGAGGAGCTGCTCGGCTACGAGGACGACACCGCCGGTGGCCTGATGACCCTTGACTACGTGCAGGTTCCGGTCTCGCTGACCACCCAGCAGACCATCGAGCGACTGCGCGAGCTGGAGCCCGATGCCGAGTCCATCTACTACGTCTACGTGGTCGACGACCAGGAACGGCTGCTCGGGGTTCTCTCGCTCCGCGACCTGATCGTGGCCCAGCCGGCGACGCCGATCAACCAGCTGATGATCAAGCGGGTGGTCGCGGTGCCCCTCGATGCTCGGCCGGAGGACGTTGCGGCGGTGATCGCCAAGTACAACCTCCTCGCCGTTCCCGTGGTCGACGACGAGGACCGGATGCAGGGCATCGTGACCATCGACGATGCCCTGGACACGGTCATGCCGGCCGGTCTGCGCCGCCGGGCGCGTGCCCTGTGACCGGTGAGCGTGGCCGGTGACCCGCGAGAAGGTGCGACGTGAAGGCCACCCCGCGCCAGACGGCCGCGCTCGGCAGGCGCGCTGCGGCGGCCGTCGCCTCACGTAGGCCCCGCCGCCGACCGACGCGTCCGCGTCGCCTCGCCGGCCTCTGGAAGTACCTCGGCATTGTCGGTCCCGGCCTCATCGTCGCCAACGCGGGCAACGACGCCGGAGGCGTGTTCACCTACGCCAACACCGGGGCCAAGTACGGCCTGACCCTGCTCTGGGCGTTCATCCCCATCCTGGTCGCGCTGATCATCACCCAGGAGATGGTCGGGCGCCTCGGCTGTGTCACCGGCAAGGGCCTGATGGACCTGATCCGTGAACGTTTCGGGGTGCGCTGGACGCTCTTCGCATCGCTGGTGGTGATCATCGCCAACGGTGGGACGGTGCTCGCCGAGTTTGCGGGGGTGGCCGCCGGGCTCTCCCTGCTCGGCGTCCCCCAGACCGCAGCCGTGGTGGGCTCCGCGGTGCTGATCGCGCTCCTGGTGCTGCGCGCCAACCGGCGCTTGGTGGAACGAGTATTTCTGGCGCTGGGACTCGCCTTCTTCTCGTACATCGTCACCGCCTTCACCGTCCACCCGGACTGGGGCAACATCGGCGCTCGCTTGGTGGTCCCGACCTTTGGCCATCCGGGCACCCCGTCGGGCGCCTTCGTGGTCGACCTCATCGCCCTGATCGGCACCTCGATCACCCCCTACATGCAGCTCTACCTACAGTCCGCGATCGTCGACAAGGGAACCCCCGAGTCCGAGCTGCGCTACGTCCGCGCCGACATCATCAGCGGGTCGGTCTTCGCCGTCGCGGTGGCCGTGTTCATCGTGATCACCACCGGGCAGACGATCTTTCACGGCGCCGTGCCCGGGCACCCGGGCGGTCTCGCCGGCGTGGGGGTCAGCAGCGCCCAGGAAGCAGCCCAGGCGCTGGCGCCGCTGGCCGGAACCTATGCCCGAGACCTCTTCGCGGTGGGGCTGCTCGGCGCATCCCTGCTGGCGGCGGCGGTGCTCCCGCTGAGCACCGCCTTCGTGGTGTGCGAGGCCTTCGGCGCAGAGCGGAGCGTGCAGCGGCGGTTCGCTGAGGCCCCCCTGTTCTTCATCCTCTTCATCGGCCTGATCGTCATCGCGGCAGGCGTGGTGCTCTTCATTCCGGGGGCCCTGCTCGCTGGGGTGGCGATCGCCACCCAGACCCTGGACGGCATTCTCCTCCCGGTCCTGCTGGTCTTCATCATCATTCTGGCCAACGACCGGCGGCTGCTCGGGTCACGCCGCAACGGAGTGGCGTACAACGTGATCGCCATCGGCCTGGCCTCAGTGCTCAGTCTGCTCACCCTCGCCCTGGTGGTCTCCACCCTGTTCCCCGGCCTCACCGGCTGAGGCCCGCGGCTCCGCCGCACCACGCGGCGTCGCGTGGTCAGTGGCCTCGCTCCGCGGTGTGCGGCCCGGCGAGCCCCTCGGTCCCGAACCCGGAGATCGCCAGCGCCGCGGAGCGCAGGCCCGCCGTGAGCGCCTCTCCGAAGAACCCGGGGTCGTCCCGCTCGGCGGCTGCGCAGGCTCCAAGGAACCCACCGGCAAGGGCGTCACCGGCTCCGGTGGGGTCGAGCACCACCGCCGGATGCGCGGCGAGCTCGAGCACGCCGTCGCTGGTGACACACGCCGCACCACGTGGTCCGCGCTTGACCACCACCGCCCGGAGGCGGCCGCGACCGCAGAGTGACCGTGCGGCCTGCTGCATGTCATGGTCTGCACCGGGGACCAGGGCGCGAAGCTCGTGCTGGTTGACGAAGAGGAGGTCAGCGGCCCGCACCACCGCCTGCATGGCGCTCACATCAGCAGCGATGTGGCTGACCATGGTGTCCGCGCCGACCAGGCGAGCGCGGGATTGGAGGAGCACCTCCCGCTGCAGGCGCGCGGTGAGGCTGGCCACAAAGAACACCGGCGCGTCCGCGGCGGCGTGGTCGAGATGGGGCATCCAGTCGTCGCTGGCGCTGTGCTGGTCGGGAGTGTCCGCATCGTCGGCGAGACCGGTGTCGACGTGGTGCCGAACCCTCCAGCGGTAGGTGGGAAGCGGGCTGACCGTTAGCTGGCTGAGCTCGACCGGACTTTCGGCGAGGGTGGCACGGACCAACGACTCCGCGTCAGCCCCGACCACCCCCAGCAGCCGTACCGGGACGTGCCGTCCGGCTGCCAGCGCGAAGTACACGGCGCTGCCCCCAACCACGCCGCGGCGCCGGCCCCGCGGAGTCTCGATGTCGTCGAGATGGCACGTACCGACCACCGCCAGCGGCCAGGCCACCGACTGTCAGAGAGCGCCGGTGGTCGGGCCCGCGGTGAACAGGGGAATGATCTCCGCATGCATCGGGCGCCGCTCCTCCTGGGAGCGGACCATGAGCAGGTCCTGCGCCTCGAAGAGCACCTCGGTGACATGGTCCGGATGTCGGTCGATCCCGAGCTCGTCGCGCAGTGCGCCGGCAACCGCGCCGACCAGCTTCACCACCTCGGTCCAGACCGGCGTGGGAACGAGGCGGTAGCCGCGCACCCGGCTCTCCTCGACCAGATCGAGCAGTGCGTCGGCGTGATGGAGGAGAGAGCGCGAGCGGTAGCGCCGCTCACGGCGGAAGGCGGCGAGACGGGTGAGGTACTCGAGCTCGCGCGCGGTCCGAGCGAGGGGACCGACCGAACCGGATGGCGCCGGGCTGTGCATCGCAGCAGTGTATACACGGCCGGAACCGGCCAAACCCGCTGATCGTGGGCGCCCCGGCCGACGCTCAGCTCGCCGCGCGCGGCGGGTGGTACACCGATCGCCAGTTCCCCTCGACGGGCACGAGGTGAACAATCTGCCGCAGAGCCCGGGATCGACCGCCGCCGGAGAGTCGGTACTCGACCTCGAGCTCGGCGACATCGCTGTACGGGGTGGCGGTCATGGGGTCCGTCCACCGGTCGAGGTAGCGAACGCCATGGATCTCCACTCCCTGCACCGCGCGCAGCGCCTCGCCCGGCTGCTCCGCGGCGAAGCGGGCGGGCGTCCCCCACGCCGCCTGGCACTCCGGGCTCAGCTGCGTGAACGCGCGGCCCAGCTGTCCGGCACGCATCAGCTCGACGAACAGCGCCTCGGTGAACGCAGGGTTGGCGCGCGGCCGGCCCGGTGGCCTGGGGCCAGGGCCAGGCGCGCCCCGGCGCGGCTCGGCCACTGCAGCCTGGGTGTCGGGGTCGTCCCGCGCCTCAACCAGGGTCGCGGCCTGGTGCTCCCCGCGCGACCACCAGGTGCGGGTGTGGCCATCGACGAGGAGCGCCCGGCGGCCGCTTCCGGCCAGCGCCGCCGGTGGTGTCGCGGCGTGCTGTGCGGGCATGGGCGCCTGCGGCTCCGGCGATGGTCCCCGGCCGTGCCGGCGGCCCAGCCAGCGGCGGATCACCGCCGCTCGAGAAGCAGAGCCAGGGTGGCCTCGACCTCGCCGAGCTGAGGGGCTGGCTCGGCTGAAAGCCGGTCGAGCTGCGCGGCCAGCTCCACCAGCGTGGTGGTGGGCAGCTTGGGGACCAACCGCTCCAGCTCGTCGAGCAGGTCGCCCGGGCCTGGACGAGGTGCAGCGGGTTCGGCCATGCGCGACTGCCCCTTGTGAGTGCGGGTGGAGACCAAGTGTAGGGAGCGCCGGCTAGGTCCCGGCCGCATGCTCGCCGCGCCACCATGTCCGGGTCGAGACCCTCGCGGGGTGCAGGCCGGGGTGGGTACGATGGCCCGGCCATGGGTGCCACCAGCGCAAGGATCCTGCTGGTCGAGGACGAGAACGCACCGGGTCGCACGGCGACCTCCGCCCTCGAGGCGCTCGGCCACCAGGTGCTCTGGGTTCGCTCGGTGCGCGAGGCACGGCAGCGGCTCGGCGAGGGGGGGTGGGACGTGCTGGTCCTCGATGTGAGCCTCGACTCCGATGGCCTCGAGTACTTCCAGGCGCTCCGGTTCGCCCCTGAGCACCCCCGCGGCGGGGTGGTGATCATGACCGAGCCCGGTGACGTGCAGACCAAGGAACGCGCCAAGCAGCTGGGTGCCGCCGGGGTGGTGGCCAAGCCGCTGGTGCCCGACGAGCTGGCGGGCGTCGTCCAGGACCTGCTCGCCTTCATCTGAACCCGAGCTCAGCCGAGGTTGAGCACCACCAGCAACGCCTGCCCGGCCACCCAGAGCCCGACCGTACCGTAGAGGTAGCGCGGAATTCTCCCGGGCTCGCGAAACCAGCCGCGCACCCGCTCGCCCTGCATGGCGGCGAGGGCGCCTGCGTTGAGCAGCACGATGAGCAGCTGGGCGTAGACCTGCGACGGCGTGGGGCGCGTGTCGGCAGGAATTGAGGCCACCCCCAGGCTGATCAACCCGAGAGCCATGCTCACAGCGAGGATCACCACCTGAGCCCGGCGCACCCACAGCTGCCGCCTGGTCAGCAGGGTGCCCACGATAAAAAAGGTGGCGGCCCATGCGGCCGCGGAGAGGCCGGCGAGCAACTGCTCCGGCACCGGGACAGGACGGATGCGGCCGTGCACGACCTGCGAGCCGGCGAACGCCGCGAAGGCGACGAAAAGCGCAGTGACCAGCTGGATGAGGTCCCATGAGTAGACGACGACAAGGATCAGCGGCCGGCGTTCCTCCGGCTCGCGTCCCTGGGCTTGCATCCGGGTTCATTCTCGCAGGGCGTCGGTCAGCACCCTCGGGCGCGCCGCAGCAGCCCGGAGCGCGCAAGTCGCGCGTACCCTTGCCGCGTCGTGAGCATCAGCGTTGCCGTCCTCGAGGGGGACCAGACCGGGCAGGAGCTACTGGAGCAGGCGCTCCGGGTGCTCACCCCGGACGTTTGCGGCCTGGACCTGGATCTGCAGCGTTTCGACCTCTCGTTGGCCAATCGGCGAACCACGCGCAACGGCGTGGTCAACGAGGCGGCGGACGCGATGCGGGCCTTCGGCTTCGGGCTCAAGGCAGCGACGATCACCCCGGAGCAGAAGGGGGATATCGGCAGTCCCAACGCCATCCTGCGTGAACGGGTCAATGGCAAGGTGATCGTGCGCACCGGCAGGCGCATCCCGGGGGTGCCGTCCGTGGGCGGGGTCAGCGCGCCGATGAGCGTGGTCCGCATGGCGGTCGACGACGCCTACGGGGCCAAGGAATGGCGGGAGGGAGAGGGCGATGATGAGGTCGCCTACCGCACTGAGAAGATCACCCGGTCGACCTGCCGCGCGGTCGCCGAGTTCGCGTTTCTCCAGGCCCGGCGAACCCGTGCGCGAGTTTTCGGCGGCCCCAAGTACACCGTGTCTCCGGTCTACGAGGGGATGCTCAAGGAGGAGATGGACGCGGCCGCCGCCCGCTACCCGGAGGTGGGGTACGAGCCGCAGCTCATCGACGCCACCTATGCGCTGCTGCTCACCCAGGGTGGCGAGCCACTGGTCATCCCGGCGCTGAACCGCGACGGAGACTGCCTGAGTGACTTCGTGCTTCAGCTGTTCGGGTCGATCGCGGGGGCCGAGTCGATCCTGCTGGGTTTCTCGGGCAGCGGCGCCCAGCCCGAGGTGGTGATGGCTGAGGCACCGCATGGCACCGCGCCGGCCCTGCAGGGCAAGAACATCGCCAACCCGATGGCGATGATCCTGGCCACCGCCGCGCTGCTCTCCTTCGTCAACGACGACGTGGCCAAAGCAGCCTCCCGGGCCATCTACGAAGCCACCTTCGAGACGGTGCGCCATGGTGTGAAGACTGCGGATCTCGGCGGCCACTCCTTCACCGACGAGTTCACCGATGCGGTGATCGAGCGGGTGCGCGAGAAGCTCGACGTCTGGGGAACGCTCGGCGTCTCCTGAGCGCAGCCGACCCCCGCGCTACGCTGGGTGGATGGAGATCCTCTCCTTCCTTCGCGAGAGTGCCGCCGACCACCCCTGCCCCAGCTGTCACCTGTCCCTTGCCGGCTGCGGGATGGAGCTGACCCACCAGGAGGATGGCGTCTACGGCGTGGAGGTCACCTGTGCGCGCTGCGACACCACCTTCCTGGTGCTGCTGCAGGTCGAGCCGGATGACCGGCCGGTGCCGGAAGCCGCCGCGCCGCCGATCGGCGCCGACGAAGTGCTCGATGTCCACCTGGTGCTGCGCGACCACAACGGGCCCCTCACCGAGTTGCTGGCGCAGGCCTAGCCCCGCCTAGACTTTGCCGGTGTCCACGCCGATCTACCTCGACCATGCCGCGACCACTCCGGTTGCGGGGCCGGTTCGGCAGATCATTCTCGAAGCTCTTGAGAACGGCTGGGGAAACCCGTCGTCGATGCATGTCGAGGGGCGCCGGGCTCGGGCCGTAGTGGATCGTGCTCGCGACCGGGTGGCTGCGGCCCTGCACCGCCCGTCGCAGGAGGTGGTGTTCTGTTCGGGCGGGAGCGAGGCTGACAACCTGGCCGTGCGCGGCGCCGTCGCCCGACCGAGCGCCGCGGAGCGCCCCCATCTGGTGGTCAGCGCCGTCGAGCATGACGCGGTGCTGGCCACCGCGCGTCGCCTCGCCGCCGACGGTCTGGCGGAGCTCAGCGTGGTGGGTTGCGACGCCACCGGCTGGGTCGACCCCGAAGCCGTTGCCGCGGCCGTGCGGCCGGAGACGGCCCTGGTGTCGGTGATGCTGGCCAACAACGAGGTGGGGACGGTTCAGGACGTCGCCGGAATCTCCGCTCTGGTCCATGACCGCAACCCGGACACCCTGGTGCACAGCGACGCCGTTCAGGCGTTCGGCAAACTCCCGGTCAGGCCGGAGACACTGGGCGTCGACCTGCTTTCACTGAGCGCGCACAAGGTGTACGGGCCCAAGGGCTGCGGGGCGCTGTGGATCAGAGACGGGGTGGTGCTGGGTTGGCAGGTCAGCGGTGGCGGCCACGAGCGTGGTCGGCGGGCGGGCACCGAGAACGTCCCCGGGGTCGCCGGGTTCGGCGCCGCCGCCGAGCTCGTGGAGGCTGAGCGGGAGGAGCAGATGGCCAGGCTGCGGCTGCTGAGCACGCGGCTGATCGACCTGGTGTGCGCCGGTGTCGACGGGGTGGTGGTCACCGGTTCCCGCGAGCAGCGTCTCGCCACGTTCGCCTCCTTCGCCTTTCCCGACGTCCCCGGCGAGGTCCTGCTGACCGCCCTCGACCGGGCCGGGGTGTGCGCCTCGGCCGGCTCGGCGTGCTCCAGCGGAGCCACCCTGCCCTCGCACACCCTGGCGGCCATGGGGCTGCCGGCCGGCCTCGTGGCCGGAGCGCTGCGCTGCAGCCTGGGCCGGGACACCAGCGCAGCCGACGTGGAGCTGGCCGGCGCGGCAATCGTCGCCGCTGTGGCCCGCGCCCGGCTCTTCGCGCCGGTTCGGGCGGGCTGACCCAGGCGACCGATCCGCTACAATTCCCACCATGCTAGTCGGAATTGGCCACCTCAGGATGGGTCGCGTCGGGATGAAGCGTTGACCGTGGGAGCCCGGGGGGACGCTGCCTCCTTCTCGATGCGGGTGTCCTCCAGGGCCCACTACGGCCTGCGGATGATGACCGAGCTGGCCAAGGGCTATGGTCGCGGCCCCCTCTCCCTGGCTCACGTGGCCCGGGCGGAGTCGCTGCCGATGGCCTACCTGGAGCAGCTTGCCGGGGCGCTGCGGCGCGGCGGCCTGCTGGTCAGCACACGGGGCGCCAGCGGGGGCTACGCGCTCGCCCGTCCGCCCCTCGAGATCTCGGTGCTGGACGTCGTCGGCGTGGTGGAGGGCGAAGTGGCCCCGGTGGAGTGCGTGGCTCACGACTACGTCTCGGGTTCGTGCCTGCGCGAGGGCGACTGCGCCTCGCGACCGCTCTGGGCCCGACTCAAGGCATCGATCGACCAGGTGCTCAGCGAAACCACCCTCGCCGAGCTCGTCGCCGACAGCTCCCTGGTCGACTCCCTTGCACCGCTGCCCATGGCCGGCGCATCCGCCCCGGTTGAGCCGGCCCATGTCTGACGCCCCCACCCTGCTCGTCCGCGACCTCCATGCCGAGGTCGAGGGCAAGGAGATCCTGCGCGGCGTCGACCTGCACGTGCCTGGAGGCGAGATCCATGCCCTGATGGGCCCCAACGGCTCGGGCAAGAGCACCCTTGCCTACACCCTGATGGGGCATCCCAAGTACTCGGTGACCGCTGGGGAGGCGAGTTTCGGGGGAACCAGCCTGCTCGGGCTTCCCGCGTACGAGCGCGCGCGGCTTGGGCTCTTCCTGTCCTTTCAGTACCCCACCGCAATCCCGGGGGTCACCACGGTCAACTTCCTGCGCGCCGCCCTGCGCGCCCAGGGCAAGGAGATGCCCGCCCGGGAGTTCCTTCGCCGCCTCGCCGAGGAGATGGCCGCCCTGAAGATGGACCAGTCGTTCCGCTCGCGCTACATCAACGACGGGTTCTCTGGCGGAGAGAAGAAGCGCATGGAGATCCTCCAGATGGCCATGCTCCGTCCCCGCCTGGCCATCCTCGACGAGACGGACTCGGGCCTCGACGTCGACGCTCTGCGCACCGTGTCCGAGGGTGTCGCCCGTCTGGCCGGACCGGACATGGGGGTCCTGGTGATCACCCACTACCCTCGGATCCTCGAGTTCCTTCAGCCCGACCGCGTTCACGTGCTCAGCGAAGGCAGGATCGTCACCTCGGGTGGCCATGATCTGGCCGAGCGCATCGAGGCGGGCGGCTACGAACCCATTCTCGGCGACACGTCTCCATCCACCAGCGGCGCCGCGGCTGAGCCCGTTGGCGTCAGGGGCTAGGACCACCATGGCCGTCGAAGCCAAGGACCTCACCAAGGACTACAAGTACGGCTTTCACGACATCGACGTCTCGGTGTTCCGCACCGAGAAGGGGCTCTCGCCGGAGGTGGTGGCCGCCATCTCCGACCACAAGAACGAGCCTGAGTGG
>JBHEMT010000035.1:0-4738 GCA_046262435.1 Candidatus Dormibacteria bacterium
GCCACCAGCGTCGGCTCGCGCTTTCGAGTCACCGCCCCCGACCTCGCTGGTTTCGGCCACTCCGACCGGCCCTCGGTTGCCTACGACCGGGCCTTTCATCTCGACAACGTCGACGCGCTGGTGGAGTCGGTGGCCGGCGACCTCCCAATCACGCTGGTGGGACACTCGATGGGCAGTGTGATCGCGGCGCTCTGGGCGGCCCGACATCCTGAGCGAATCGGGGCGCTTGCCCTGGTCGCCGCACCCTTTCCCGCGGGTGCGCCGCCACCCCACGATGCAGCCATGCAGGCCCGTGACCAGCGGCCCCTGCGGCAGCGGTTGTACCGCGCGGTGCAGGTGCTCTGGCCGCTGGTCACGCGACCGTTTGTCTCTCGCACATTTCCCCGGGCGGTGATCGACGACTACATGCGCCACAGCCTGCCGGGGTACTGGGGCACGGCGCAGGCATTTCTCTGGGACTCGCGCGCCGGTGAGGAGCTTGCCTCACTCCGCAAACTGACGGCTCCGCCCGCCCTGCTGCTCACCGCATCGGACGACAAACGCGTTCCTCGGATTGACGGCGAACGGTGGACTGAACTGCTGCCCCAAGCTGAGCGCCAGGTCACCAGTGGCGGCCATCAACTCCTCCTGCGTTCGCACTTCGCCCCGCTTGCGCTGTGGCTGATGCGGCTGCCCGCCTCATCGACCTGAGCCACCCGCCGGGTGTCCCCGCCAATCGCGGCGGGCTTCAGCGCGAACCCACCGCTAGATTGAGCGGATGAGTGTTGCCCCCGCCCCGTCCGGCCCGGGACTTCTCGAGGTGCTTGCCGACAGCTTCGTGCGCTCCGTCCCCACCGAGCCTGCCGACGATGGGCTGTTCGGCCCCGCCAGCGTCACCTGGCGGGTGCACACCTCGCTGGGTGGACCGGTGGCGGCGATCCGGTCGCTGATGCTCCAGTCGCTGCACCCGCTGGCAATGGCCGGTGTCGCCCAGCACAGTGGCTGGCAGCAGGACCCACTCGGCAGGATGGCCGCGACCAGTGGCTACGTCAACGGTGTGACCTTCGGCGAGCGAGCATCGGCGGAGCGCCTCGCGGCGGCGGTGCGGCGCGTGCACACCCGCGTCCACGGAGTCGATGACGTCACCGGGCTCGCCTACTCGGCGGAGGACCCCGCGCTGCTGCTCTGGGTTCACGCGGCGATCGTCGACTCCTACCTCGCGGTGGCGGCCGCGCTGGGAACCCCGCTGCCGCCGGCCACGGCGAACGCCTACGTGGCCGAGATGGTCGCCTTTGCGGAACTCGTCGGGGTTCCCCGCGACCAGGTTCCAGCAGACGTGGCCGCACTCTCCGCATACATCGAGGCGACCCGCCCGCACCTGCGCAGCAGCGCATCGTCCACCGAGGCCATTGACATCCTGCTCAGCCCGCGCGACGTCGACCCCGACCTGACCGCCCTCTGGTCCGACCTTGGCGATGCCGCCACCGCCACCCTGCCGCCCTGGGCCCAGGCGATGCACGGCCGTCACGCGGAGCCAATCACCGCTGCGCGCCGCGAGGCTGTCCGCCAGCTGCTGGGGGTGCTCGACTTCAGCTTTGAGACCAACCCCGGTGTGCTCGAGGCGAAGGAGCGCATCGAGCTGCGCATGCGCGCGGCGGCCCGCCGATGACCCGCGCCATCCGGACGGTTGTGGCGCTGCTCGCCGCGCTCAGCCTGACCGCACTGGTGCTGCGCCAGCGGCCAAACCTGCGCGCTCGCCGCGCCCTGAGCATGGCCGGCCTGGCGTCACGGAGCGGCGCTCGCGTGATCCGGCACGGCCCGATGCTGTTTGCGGCTGCCGGGGAACGCCGGCAGCAGCTGCGTCACGACCTGGCGCTTGAGACAGCCGAAGACATCACCCGGACCCTGGGCACGATGAAGGGCGTGCTCATGAAGCTGGGACAGATGGCCAGCTACCTCGACGAGGGCATCGCCCCCAGCTTCCGGCTGACCCTGGCCAGGCTGCAGCACAGCGCGCCGCCGATGAGCGCGGAGCTCGCCGCACAGCTGATCGAGAGCGAGCTGGGTGGCCCCCCCGACGAGGTCTTCGCCGAGTGGGACCCGCTGCCCATCGCTGCGGCCTCAATCGGCCAGGTGCATCGCGCGCTCACCCACGACGGCCGCGCGGTGGCCGTCAAGCTGCAGTACCCGGGCGTGGCTGACACCATGACCGCCGATCTTGACAACGCCACGCTGCTGCGCCGGGTGGCGGGGATGGCGTTTCCTGGGCTCGATACCGCCTCCCTGGTCGCTGAGCTGCGTGAGCGGGTGATTGAGGAGCTCGACTACCGGCTCGAGGCCCGCAACCAGCAGCTCTTCGCCGACCACTTCCGCGACCACCCGACAATCCACGTGCCCAACGTGCTGAGCGATCTGAGCACCGCGCGGGTGCTCACCAGCGACCTGGTCGACGCTGCGCGCTTCGAGGAGGCGGTGAGCTGGAGTCAACTGGAACGCGACCTCGCCGCCGAGACGATCAACCGCTTTGTCTTCCGCAGCCTGTATGACCTTCGCGCTTTCAACGGTGACCCCCACCCGGGCAACTACCTGTTTCACGGTGGCGGCAGGGTCAGCTTCGTCGACTTTGGGCTGGTCAAGCACTTCACCGATGCCGAGCTGCAGCCACTGGTGGACGCGGCCCGCACCCTGGTGATCGAGCACGACCCGGAGAGCTTTCGTGCCGCGATGGTCGCCGCCGGCTTCATCCAGGCCGACGCTCCGGTGACCACCGCCCAGGTCGTCGACCACCTCAGCCAGTTCTACGAGACGGTCTTCGACCACACTCCGCGAACGATCACGTCGGAGTACGCCTCGGCCATGGTGCGCCGCTTCTTCGACACCAGCAGCCCACTGGCTCCGTACAGCGACGTGCCGCGTTCATACGTGGTGCTGCAGCGAATCAACCTCGGCCTGTACGCCGTGCTTGGCGCGCTCAACGCGACCGCCGACTGGCGGGGCATCGCCGAGGAGATCTGGCCGTTCGTCCTCGGGCCACCCACTACGCCGATGGGGGTCGCCGAGGTCGGCTGGCGCGCCGAGCGAGGGTTGGTCGCAGTCTGAGACCGGCCGCGACGGGGACTGGCATGCCGTCTAGCCCTGGTGGTCAGCGACGTACTGGGTGGGGTCCTTGTCCTCGACCACCAGGCTGCGACGTCCGGCGTGGGCCTCCTTGAAGGCGATGAAGCGGGCGCCAAGCTGGTCACGAATGTCCGCGCCCACTTCGGCGCGAAAGTCGGCAAGCCCCTCGCGTTCCTCCTCGGCCATGTGGTCGCCGTTCTCCTTGCGTCCGTTCTGGACCGCCTTCCACCAGCCATCGCTCCCCACGGCCTCGGCGGCGGCGGCGGCGACTGCGTCGCGGATCTTGTTGTGGTCCTTGATCGCATCAACGGTCTCGTCGTCAGCGTCGGCAGCACGCCGCAGCAGCTCGGGGTAGAAGACTGTCTCCTCCGCGGCCGCGTGCACATCCAGGAGCTCGGCCAGCGGCATCCACACCCTGGCGAGCGCATCGGTGTCGTCGCGATGCTCGTCCAGCTCCGCGTAGCGCCGGCGGAAGGTTTCGTGGTCGTCGAGGATCAGGTCGCAGATATCGGGCACCGAGAACCTCCGGAGAGCTGAGCCGTCAGCGGGCAGCGATCACGATTGTGCGTCGCCGTGCCACGTCAGCGCGGTTGGCGAACACCCGGCTGCCCTGCGCGGGGTATCGCCGTGCGCCTCTTGCCCAGGCCGAACGCCACCAACGTCCCCTCGACGGCGAGCAGAAGGCCAAAGGCCCAGCCCTGCTCGAATGCCGAGTACAGTCGCGGCGCCGACAGGTGGGCCGGCAGCGCCTGGAGGGCGGCTTCAAACAGGGCGACGGAGAGCAGAGCGACACCCGCGCCACGGAGGGGCCCGTGAACCAGCTGAACCGCGAGCAAGATCCCGAGGGCGATGCCGCCGAAGATCAGCTCGTCTCGGTACGGCGCGCTGCCGGCAGCGTGCTCTGCCAGCGCCAAGCCCGCGCCCAGCCCGGTGATCACGGCGCCGCTGGGGCCGAAGCGCCGGCCCCGCTCGATGAGCCAGGCAGCCAGCAGGCTCAACCCGAGGACGAGCACCACCTCAGGGAGGTCGTGCTGCCGTCTTCCCACCACCGCGGCGATGCCACCGCCGAGGACCAGGACGGCGCCGGCAGGAAGGTGACGACGCATGAATGCTCCGGGTATCGGATCGGTCCGTCCCCATTGTCCCCAGCCGCACTTCGCCGCAGCCCTGCTGATCGGGTGGGAGCCGGGCGGACGCCCCCGCGCCGGGGCTAAGGTCCCAGCGTGGACACGCGCGCGTCAGTGGTTCGCAACTCAATCGGTATCGGGCTTGCCACCGGCGCCTACGCAGTCTCCTTCGGGGCAATCTCCACCGCCGCCCACCTCTCGGTGATCCAGACCTGCGCGCTGTCATTGCTGATGTTCACCGGCGCCTCGCAGTTCGCCCTGGTCGGCGTCCTCGGCGCCGGCGGAGGGGTGGTGGCAGCCGCGACCACAGCGGCGCTGCTGGGCTCGCGCAACGCGCTCTACGCGTTGCGTCTCTCGTCACTGCTCGACCTGCGCGGCTGGCGCCGCCCGGTGGCAGCACAGCTGGTCATCGATGAGAGCACGGCAATGGCCACCGTCCCAGGGACCGAGGGGCTCGGCCGGGTGGGCTTCTGGGCCACCGGCGCGGCGGTGTTCACCTTCTGGAATCTCGGCAC
>JBHEMT010000036.1:0-45562 GCA_046262435.1 Candidatus Dormibacteria bacterium
GCTCACCGGGATGGCCGCCCTGGCCGCCGAACTGGCCCGCTACCTCTCCTACCAGGCGCCCGCCTACGACCTCGGCTTCTTCGACCAGGTGGTCGAGCGCACCGCCAGGGGGCACGCCTGGCAGTCGTCCTTTCTCAGTTACTCCTTTCTGGGTCAGCACTTCGAACCGGTGTTGCTCCTCCCGGCGGCGCTGGACCGCCTGACGCCGAGCCCGATCTGGCTGCTCGTCATCCAGGCTGTCGCACTGGGGCTGGCCCCGGTGGCCGCCTGGCGGCTCGGGCGAGCCTGGCTGGGACCGTGGGGAGGCTGGGCCGCGGCGCTGGCCACCTGCCTGTCGCCGCTGCTGATTCGCGCCGCGCTGTTCGACTTCCACGCAGAGGCGCTCACCCCCGCGGTGGCTCTGTTCGCCCTCGACGCCGCCGCCCGGCACCATCGGGTGCGCTTCGCACTGCTGCTCGCCTTCCTTGCGCTGGTCAAGGAGGACGCCCTCCTGGTGGCTGCCGGCGCGGGCTGGATCGCCTGGTGCGCGGACCGGCGCTCCCTGGGTCTGGCGCTCAGCGTCGCCGCGCTGGCCGGGTTTGCCCTCGTCGTCGGGGTGGTGATGCCCCACGAGCGGGGCGGCGCACCCGGCGACCTGGCTGACCGGTACGCCTACCTCGGTGGCCGCAGCGTGTCGGCGATGCTGCGCGGCGCGCTCACCGCCCCGAGCCGCCCGCTGGGCAGGCTGCTCGGCCGCGACGGCCTCGCCGGCCTCGCCACCGCCGCCTTGCCCCTTGCGTTGCTGCCGCTGGGCGCCGGGTGGGCGCTGCTGGGAGCAGTCCCTCCCCTGCTGGTGGCGCTGCTCTCCGCCGACCCTGACCAGGCGCGACTGCTGTATCACTACGGCCTCGAGTCGTTCCCTCTGTTGCTCGCCTGCGCCCTGCTCGGGTGGCGCGCGGTCCTTCGCCGGCGGGGAGGGCTCACCATCCCTCCACGTTCGGTCGCCCCGCAGTCCGCGCGCCGGGCGGAGCGGCGCCGGACTGGCTCCGGGCGGCTGCTGGGCTCGCTGCTCGTCGGGGCAAGCCTGGTGGTCAGCGTGGCACTCGCACTTCCTGCCCTGGCCGACCGCCTCGGCCATGTCAGCCTGGCCCGCCACGCGCAGGTGGAGCGGGTGCTGGCCGGCGTCCCGCCCGCCGCCGAGGTGAGCGCGCAGACCGGGCTGGTGCCCCATCTCAGTGCCCGCGCCAGCATCTTCGAGTTTCCCTCCGGTTTCGGCACCCGCTACGTGGTGCTCGACGACCTGGGCCCGGTCAGCGACCAGGCCCGCGCCGCCGGCTACGCCACCCGGCGCGCGCAGCTCAGCGGAGCCGGCTACCGCCCGATCCGCCGCGCTGCCGGCGTCACCCTCTGGATACGCTGACCGGGCCGACACCTCGGCACCACGTCCACCACCAACGCCGACTTGGAGTCCCCACCTCATGCCCACGGCCCTGGTCACCGGCGGTGCCGGGTTCGTCGGAGCCCACCTCGTCGACGCCCTTCTGAACCGCGGCGACCGGGTGCGAGTGCTCGACAACCTCGACCCCCAGGCTCACGAGGGCGCCCGCGCTGCGTTCCTCAACCCCGAGGCGGAGCTGGTGACCGGTGACCTTCGCGACCGCGCCGCGGTGGCCCGGGCACTCGACGGGGTGGAGCTCGTGTTCCACCAGGGCGGGATGGTCGGCAACGGCCAGTCCATGTACGAGTTGCACCGCTACGTCGACGTCAACGCCGGGGGGACGGCGATCCTGGTTGAGGAGGTGCTCCGCCGCCGCGACCGGGTGCGCCGGCTGGTGGCGGCGAGCAGCATGGTGGTGTACGGGGAGGGGGCGTACCGGTGCGTCGAGCACGGCGAGGTGGCCCCAGGGCTCCGTGCCGATGCCGACCTGGCAGCGAGGCGGTGGGACCCGTGCTGCCCGCGCTGCGGCGAGGCGGTTGAAGCGGTGCCCACCGCCGAGGACCGGCCGCTTCACCCCACCAGCGCCTATGCCATCTCCAAGCGCGACAGCGAGGAGCTGGTGCTGGTCGCCGGACGCGCCCACGGCGTCGAGACCGTGGCCCTCCGCTACCTCAACATCTATGGCCCGCAGCAGGCCCTGTCCAACCCATACACCGGGGTCGCGGCGATCTTCTGCACCCGGTTGCTCAATGGACGCCGCCCGCTGCTCTTCGAGGACGGGCAGCAGCGGCGGGACCTGGTGCATGTCAGTGACGTCGTCCGAGCCAACCTGCTGGCGGCGGAATCGACGGCCGCCGTCGGCCACGCGATCAACGTGGGCACGGGGGCCTCGCTCACGATCACAGAGCTGGCGCTGACCCTCGCCCGTCACCTGGGTCGCGCCGACCAGGAGCCCGAGCTCTCCGGGGCGTACCGCGCCGGCGACATCCGCCACTGCTGGGCCGATCTTGGTCTGGCTCGCCGCCTGCTCGGTTTCGAGGCCATCGCCGACCGCGACGTTGAGCTCCACCGCCTCGCCGAGTGGGTGACGACGCAGCGTCCCGCGGACCGTACCGACGAGGCGACCGCCGAGCTCCGCTCCCGCGGTTTGATCCGATGAGCCACCGGCCACGGGGGCTCACGGTGCCGATGGCCGGTGCCGGCGCAACGGTTCTCTGCGGCCTATTGGCGGCCTGCGGGTCTACGCCGGGCCACCCGTCCCCCGCGCCACGTCAGCCGGTGGCGGCGGCACCCGACACGGCCCGGCTCGTCGGACGCGCCCCCGCCGGGGGGACGGCCTCGCTGGGTGCCACCACGTATGCGCTCGACCAACTGGCGGCGCCGACCGAGGCGCAGCGGGGAGCGCCGGTACTGCTGGCCGTCCTCCGCGCCTCGACGACTGGCCCGGCCACCCACCTGCATACCGGCGGGATCACCCTGCTCGACGACCGCGGGGGGCGCTGGGCGCCGGTGCCGCTCCCCACTTTCGTGGCGATCGACGCCCTCGAGAACTCGGCGATCGAGCCGGGCTCGGGAGCGGCAGGGACGGTGGCCTTCCGCCTGCCGGCAGGGCGCGTCGGGGTGGCGGTCGCCATCAGCGCCGGCGGCGAGGAGGTGGTGCTCGATGCGGCGCCGTAGTCCCCCCGCCGCGCTGGTCGCATGCCTGCTGCTGGTCGGCGGCAGCGCCCTGGGCGCTCGCGCGGCGGGTGCTGCAGGCTCGGGCTCCCCCGGCGCGGCCGGCTCATTCGCAGCTCAAGCCTCCACGGGGGGTCCGATCTACCAGCACGATTGCCTGAACTGCCATGGCCCCACCGGGGCCGGCGTCCCGGGCAAGAATGAGCCCAGCGACGGCGCTCGATTCCAGCAGCGCAACCCCACCGCCTTGGTGATCTTCGACGTGGTTCGCTCGGCGCGGGAGCCGCACCTGCGCGCCCTGACCGACGATCAGATCTGGCAGGCGATCGCCGCCGAGCTGGCCCGGCAGGGCGTCGACCTCGGCGGACGCCCGCTCAGTGCTGCGAATGCCGGGACGGTGCGCACCGGCCCCGCTGCCCAGTTGAACCCGCGGCTGTTCTTCCCGCCCGGCCGCTGAGGCGCTCAACGCCGCCGGCGCCGCTGGTGGGCGGAGCAGGGATCGAACCCGCGACCTTCTCGGTGTAAACGAGACGCTCTGACCAGCTGAGCTACCCGCCCTCGGCGCACTCTACTGCCGGTTGCTCTCAGGGATGTCGCTGGGGAGCAGCTCCGTGACCCGGCCGTCGTCGTGACCGACCAGGACGAGGTCGGCCATCCCGAGGAACAGACCGTGACCAAGGAGGCCGGGCAGTTCGACCAACTGGGCTGCGAGCTCCTCGAGGTCCTCGGCTCCGGCCAGACGGGCGTCGGCGAGCAGGTTGCCGTTGTCGCTGCGCAGGGTCACGCCGCCCGGGTCACGGCGCCAGACCGCCCCCGCCATCAGCTCGGCGGCACTGTGCAGGGTGTGCTCCGCACCGAACGGCAGGATTTCGAGCGGGACGTTGGCGGTGATGCGGCGGACCACCTTGCTCGGGTCGGCCACCACCACGAAGCGGGTCGCCGCGGATGCCACGATGCGTTCGCGCACCAGCGCCCCCCCGGCACCCTTGACGAGACGGAGCTCGGGGTCGATCTGGTCGGCGCCGTCGACGGCCAGGTCGACGCCGCTCAGCGGCAGCTCGACCAGCGGGATGCCCACCGCGCGTGCCTGGTCCGTGCTCGCCTCCGAGGTGGCTACGCCGTGGACGCGCAGCCCCTGGTCACGGCAGCGCACGGCCACCGCGTCGATGAACCACTGTGCGGTCGAGCCAGTGCCCAGTCCGAGCAGCATGCCGTCCGCCACCAGCTCGGCGGCGGCGCGGCCGGCCGCCCGCTTGGCGTACCCGCCGAGCTCTGCCGGGGGCTCTGAGGACGAGCCCCGGTCGGTCAGGAGGCGATGCGGCGGCGCAAATCGCCGTCCTCGGCACCCCCCTCCGGCTGGCGCATGTACTCCTCCTGGACCTCGAAGATCGACTCGATCAGCTCCGCCGCGCTGATCGAGGCGCGAATCGGCACGCCGCGGCGGCGCAGCGCGACCAGGATCCGGGTGGGCACCTCGCCGCCGCGAAGGTTCAGTTCCTCCAGCTGGGCGAGCATCCCGTCGAGCTCGCAGAGGATCTCGCGACGCTGACTGCGCATCTCATCACCCTCCAGGGCCCAGGTCATCTGGTGCAAAACGCGGTTGCGGGAAAAGGTCGCCATCAGGTTCCTCCGCGGTCCGCTGGCCTGCATGGATGTGGGGTGAAACCGGCCAGGGAGACACGACTGATGCCGATACTAGCCAACTCCGGGCCCAATGACCAGAGGGAATCACGCCAGGGTCGGCCGAAACGCCCGAGCGATGCGGCCGTTCCTGACCCTTACGGGTTGTCGCTGACGACGGCCGCAACTCGGTGTGCGGCCGCGCTGGCGGCGGCGGCCGGCTCCGGGCCAGTAGCGCCGCCACCCAGCAACTCGTCAGCGGCGACGCGCTCCGCCTGACGGCCGAGCACCTCGGCGAGGGCGGTGGCGAGCAGCGGTGCCACCGCGCTGACGTGCAGGTCCTTCCGGGCGCCTTCGCCGACCAAGCTGCCCACGCCGCCATCGCTGATACCACAGGGCACCACGTGGTCGAACCAGCGCAGGTCGGTGGCGACATTGAGGCCCACCCCGTGCTGGGTGATCCCCCCGGCAGCGAGTTTCACCCCGATCGCTGCGAGCTTGCGCCCGCCGCGCCACAGGCCGGTGTACGGCGGCCGCGGCGCCGCGTCCACGCCGACTGCTGACGCGCACAGCTGCAGGGCACGCTCGAGCGCCCGCAGGTAGCGCACCACGTCGCCCTGCTGCGGATCTCCGGGAACAGCGAAGACGTCGCGCAGCCGCACGATGGGGTAGCCCACGAGCTGACCGGGACCGTGAAAGGTGACCGAACCACCTCGGTCCACCTCATGAAACTCGGCGCCGAGACTGCGCAGACGCTGGGGCGAGCCACCGAGGTGAGCAGGCTCGGTATTGCGTCCTGCGGTGTACACCGCAGGGTGCTCGAGGAGCAGCAGGGTGTCGGCGATCGCACCGGTGGCGCGGCGGGCGGCGAGGTCGCGCTGCAGCTCCCATCCCCGCGCGTAGGGCACGCTGCCCAGCCATGCCCAGCGGAGCGCGGGCAGGGCACCGGTCATCAGGCCGTGGCGCCCGCCGTGGCCACCGCCTGGTCGGCCGCGTGATAGCTCGACCGGACCAGCGGGCCCGACTCCACATGGGCGAATCCGAGACCCAGGGCGTACCCCTTCAGCGCTGCAAATTCCTCCGGCGCCCAGAAACGGACGAGCGGGTGGTGCTTCAGTGACGGTCGAAGGTACTGGCCGATGGTCACCACCTCGATGTCATGAGCACGCATGTCGCGAAGCAGCTCGTGGACCTCGGTGGGCTGCTCACCGAGACCGACCATCAGCCCGCTCTTGGTGCGCGACGCCGGCGCCATGCGCTTCGCCGCGCGCAGCAGCCGAAGCGACTGCGCGTACCCGGCCTTGGGACGCACCCGGCGATACAGGCGGCCGACCGTCTCCATGTTGTGGTTGAAGATCTCCGGTTGTTCGTCCATCACCAGCCTCAGCGCCTGCTCGTCGCCCTGGAAGTCGGGGGTAAGGACCTCGATGGTGGTGCCGGGTGACGCGGCGCGGATGGCCCGGATGGTGTCGGCAAACAGGCCGGCCCCGAAGTCGGGCAGATCGTCCCGATCCACCGAGGTGACCACCGCGTGACGCAGCCGCATCCGGGCCACCGCCTCAGCCACGCGGCGGGGCTCGTCGGCGTCGACGTCGCCGCCACGGCGCCCACTCTTGACTGCGCAGAACGCGCACGCTCGGGTGCACACGTCGCCGAGGATCATGAATGTGGCGGTGCCCTGGCCCCAGCACTCCGCGATGTTGGGACACTGCGCCTCTTCGCACACCGTGACGAGGTCGAGCCCGCGCATCGTGGCCTTCGTCCGGGCGTAGCCCTCACCGGTGGGCAGCTTCACCGTCAGCCAGCTCGGCCGGCGCTCAACTCCCTGGGGGAGCAGGCGCTGGTGGACGGGGCGGGGATCGGGCGTTCGCCGCCCCGCCGCCGTAGCGGGGACCGTCCCGGAGATGATCGGCAGTTCCTTCATGGGTCTCTTTCGACTCTACACCGGGGCCGCGCTACGGCGACGCCCGCCGGTCAACCGCCCGCGCCGGGGGGCACAGCCGCAGCCATGTCAGCGGGAGGCACAATCGCTGCATGACGATCAGCAGCGCCGCCTTCCCGCCGCCGCGAACCGAGCCGATCCAGAGCCACGCGCCGGGATCGCCCGAGCGCCACCGGGTCCAGGCTGCGGTTGCCGAGATGCGTGGTGAGGTGCGCGACCTGCCGATGCACATCGGGGGCCGGCGCCGACCCGGTGGGGGAGCGCCCTTTGAGGTGCGCGTGCCACACGATCACGCCCACGTACTGGGACGCGCACGGCAGGCCACCGCGGCGGACGTGGGTGACGCCATCGAGGCGGCACGGGTCGCGGCTCCTGGATGGGCGGCGATGTCGACTGAAGAACGCGGCGCCATCTTCCTTCGCGCCGCCGATCTGCTGGCCGGGCCCTGGCGCGACCGGATCAACGCGGCCACCATGCTCGGCCAGAGCAAGACCGTCTACCAGGCGGAGATCGATGCGGCCTGCGAGCTGATTGACTTCTGGCGGTACAACCCCCACTACGCCCGCCGCCTTGCCGAGGACCAGCCGGTCTCACCGCCCGGGGCATGGAACCGCATGGAGCTGCGCCCCCTGGAGGGGTTCGTACTGGCCATCTCCCCTTTCAACTTCACGTCCATCGCCGGCAACCTGCCGACCGCACCGGCATTGATGGGCAACGTGGTCGTGTGGAAGCCATCGCCCACCCAGCAGCTGGCCGCATCGCTGACCATGGAACTGCTCGAGGCCGCCGGACTGCCGCCGGGAGTGGTCAACATGATCACCGGCGACGGCGGACCGGTCTCCGAGGTGGCCCTCACCCATCGCGCGCTCGCCGGCATCCACTTCACCGGGTCGACGGCCACGTTCCGTCACCTGTGGCGCACAGTTGCGGACAACCTGGACGGCTACGCCACCTACCCGCGACTGGTCGGTGAGACCGGCGGCAAGGACTTCGTGGTCGCCCACCCATCCGCCCCACCCGACAGCCTGCTGGTGGCCCTGCTGCGCGGTGCCTTTGAGTACCAGGGGCAGAAGTGTTCGGCGGCGTCACGCGCCTACATTCCCCAGTCGCTGTGGCGCGAGCTGCGCGGGCCGCTGGCCGAGGCCACCGAGTCCGTGGCCATGGGCGACCCCACCGAGATGAGCACCTTCATGGGCGCGGTGATTGATGAGCGCGCCTACCGGCGTCACGAGCAGGTGCTCGACTCGGCCCGCGGGGACTCGGCGCTCCGCCTGGTCGCCGGTGGCGAGTGCGACGAGAGCCGGGGCTGGTTTGTCCGGCCCACCATCTTCGAGACCACGGACCCCCGCCACGAGCTGATGGAGCGCGAGCTGTTCGGCCCCATCCTCACCGTGTTTCCGTACCCCGACGCCGACTGGGAGGCCACCCTGGAACTGGTCGACACCACCTCGCCGTACGCCCTCACCGGCGCCGTCTTCGCCACCGACCGGGGTGCTGTCGACCAGGCGCTGACCGCGCTGCGCCAGGCCGCCGGCAACGTGTACGTCAACGACAAGCCGACCGGAGCCGTGGTCGCCCAGCAACCATTCGGCGGCAGCCGGGCCAGCGGCACCAATGACAAGGCGGGCTCGCCGCTCAACCTGAGTCGCTGGGCCTCCCCCCGGGTGATCAAGGAGACGTTTGTGCCCCCCCTCGACTGGCGGTACCCGCACATGGACGCAGACTGACGGGCACAACCATGGTCAGGGCCGCCCCTCGTGGACCCGGGCATCCGGTCCCGGACAAGGACCTCAGAGCAGTGCGGACTCCTCGCTCAGGCCTTCGAGCGTTCGCTTGACCGCCTGCAGGAAACGGGTGGCCTGGAGCCCGTCATTGAGACGGTGGTCGAAGGACATCGAGAGGTTCATGATCGGCCGCACCCCGATGGCGTCGCCGGCCAGCACCACCGGCCGCTTCACCACCGCATCCATCGCCAGGATCGCTGCCTGGGGCTGGTTGATGATCGCCTGGGTGAGCACGGTCCCCAGCGCGCCGGTGTTGTTGAGGGTGAAGGTGCCCCCCTGGATCTCATCGAGCTTGAGTCGGTTCTCGCGGGCCCGGGAGGCAAGCTCGCTCATCGTGGTCGCCAGGCCGGCGATGTTCAGCCGGTCGGCGTTGCGCACCACCGGCACGATCAGGTTGTCATCGAGCGCGACGGCGATCCCCAGATGGATGTCGTGCTTCAGCACCACCCCCTCGTCCGACCAGGTGGCGTTGAGGGTGGGGAACTGCTGCAGTGCCTCGACGACGGCGCGGGCGACGAAGGGAAGGTAGGTCAGGCCCACCCCGTAGCGGCGGCGGAACTCCTCCTTGCGCGCGGCACGAAGGCGCACCACGGCGCTCATGTCGGTCTCCATCATCATCCATGCGTGCGGCGAGGTCTGCCGGCTGCGCACCATGTGCTCGGCGATGGAGCGCCGGATCGGCGTCATCGGCACCAGGGTGTCGCCGGTGCCGACGACGGCGGCCGCCCGCTGGGACGCAGGGGCGGCGGGCGGCTGGGAGTCAGGGGCGGTGGCCGGCGGCGCCGTCGCGGGGCTGGTCGTCTGCGAGGCGACCGCCCCCGCGGCTTGCACCTGCGGAGTGGGCGGCGTGGGGCCCCCGGCGTCGCGGCCCTGGACGAAAGCAAGCACATCCTTCTTGGTGACCCGGCCGCCGATGCCACTTCCCTCGACTTTCGTCAGGTCCACCCCGTGCTCGCGCACCAGGGCGCGCACCGCCGGAGTCAGGTGGTAGTCGGCAGGATCACCGCCGCCGGCGGTGGATGCGGATCCATTGGCGCCGTCATGGCGCGCGGCACCGCTTCTGCCCGGCTCGATGGCGACCTCGCGCCGCGGCGGCGCCGGAGCGGCCTCCTGCTGCTGCAGCGCACCCTGCTGCTGTCCGCGCGGCGGCTGGGCAGCCTCGGCCGGCTCGGCTGACGGGGCCGCCTCAACCGCCGGCTGAGCAGGCTGCGCCGGGGGGTCTGCCGTTCCCGCCGCTGCCGCGACGTCTGAGGCCGCTGCGGCAGCCCCCGGCTCGAGCTCGCTCTGAGCCCAGGCGGAGTTGCTCCGTCCCTGGTCGTCGGTCTCGATGGTGCAGATCGCCTCCCCCACCGCCACCACTGTGCCCTCGGTGGCGATGTGCTCCCCCATCGAACCGTCGGCGGGAGCCGGGATCTCGGCATTCACCTTGTCGGTGATGACCTCGGCGATCGACTCGTACTTGGACACCATCTCGCCGGGCTGCTTCAGCCAGCGCGCGATGGTTCCCTCGGTGACGCTCTCACCGAGCTGGGGCATGTTGACGGTCAGGGCCATGGGTCTCCTAGTAGGCCGCGAGCTCGCGCAGCCGTGCCTCCACCTTGGCAGCGTCGACCAGGTAGAAGTGTTCCAGAGGTGGCGAGAAGGGCATCGCGGGGATCTCGGGACCGCCGATCCGGGCCACGGGGGCGTCGAGCTGCTCGAAGCAGTCCTCGGCGACGATCGCGGCCACCTCGGAGGCGATGCTCACCGCCAGGTTCGCCTCCTGGGCCACCAGCACCTTGCCGCACTTGCGGGCGCTGGCGACAATCGTGGCGCGGTCGAGGGGGCGCAGCGAGCGCAGGTCAACGACCTCGCACTCAAAGCCGTCGGCGGCCAGCGCTGCTGCCGCGGTGAGACAGGTGTGGGCCATGATCCCGTAGGTGAAGATGGCGATGTCCTCGCCCTGGCGGATCACGGCCGCCCGGTTGAGCGGCACGGTGTACTCATCGTCGGGCACCTCACCCTTGATTGACCGATAGGCACGCTTGTGCTCGAAGAAGAGGACAGGATCGGGGTCGCGGACGGCGCTCACCAGCATCCCCTTGGCGTCGTACGGCGTCGAGGGCACGACAACCTTGAGACCGGGCACCCCGCAGAACATGGCCTCGAGCGACTGGGAGTGGTACAGCGCCCCGTGCACCCCGCCGCCAAACGGCGCGCGGACGACCATCGGCACCGAGAAGTCGTTGTTCGACCGGTAGCGGATCTTGGCCGCCTCACTGACGATCTGGTCAACCGCGGGGAGGATGAAATCCTGGAACTGAATTTCGGCGATGGGGCGCATGCCGTTGATCGCTGCCCCGATGGCGACGCCGACGATGCATGACTCGGCCAGCGGTGAGTCCATCACCCGCTCCTCGCCGAACTCCGCCTGCAGGCCGTCGGTGGCGCCGAACACACCACCCTTGGCGCCCACGTCCTCACCCAGGATCATCACCCGCTCGTCGCGTCGCATCTCGTCGCGAATGCCCTCGCGGATGGCGTCGATGTAGGTCTTGGTGGCCATGCTCAGCCCTCCTCGGTGACGTGCAGCAAGGCGGTCTCGGGCTCGGGGAGGGGCGCGGCCTCGGCCTCCTCGGTGGCCCGGTCGAGCTCACGAACCAGCGCGGCGCGGATCTCCTCGGCGTCGCCGGGCTTGAGCACCCCGGAGCTCTCCAGAGTGGCACGGAAGCGCAGCACGCAGTCGGTCTTGCGGTCAGCCTCCAGGGCCTCCGCGGTGCGGTAGCGGCGCTGGTCGTCATCCGACGAATGCGAGGTGAGCCGGACCACCTTGGCCTCGATGAGCGTCGGGCCATCGCCGCGACGGGCTCGCTCCACCGCCTCTCGCGCTGCCACATACGCGGCGATGGCATCGCCGCCGTCGATCTTCACCCCGGGCATGCCGTAGCCCAGGGCGCGGTCGGCGACATCCTCGGTGGGCATCTGCTTCTGCCAGGGAACGCTGATCGCGTAGCCGTTGTTCTCCACCAGGCAGATGAAGGGCAACCGGTGGGTGGCTGCGAAGTTCAATGCCTCGTGGAAGTCGCCCTCGCTGGTCGAGCCCTCACCCAGCGAGGTCAGCGTCACCGCGTCCTCCTTGCGCATCTTGGTGGCCAGCGCGATCCCTGCGGCATGGAGCAGCTGGGTTGCCACAGGTGAGCCGCCGGTGACGATGTGGTGCCGGGCCGAGCCGTAGTGTGCGGGCATCTGTCGCGCGCCGCTGTTCGGGTCGTCCGCCTTGGCCAGAACGGAGAGCAGGTGGTCCCTGGGGGTCATCCCGAGGACCATGGTCATCGCCAGGTCACGGTAGTACGGCGCGCACCAGTCGACGCCGGCGCGCAGTGCCGAGGTCACCCCGACCTGGACCGCCTCGTGGCCCATGCCGCTGATCCAGAACGGCGCCCTTCCCTGCCGGTTGAGCACCCACATGCGCTCGTCGAGTACCCGCGATCGGACCATGTGCCGGTACATGCCGCGCAAAAGGTCGGCATCCAGCCCGGTCTGCTCCGGCGCGTTCAGCTTCGCAACTGCCACAGGCTCAACTCCTCCGCCCGCACGTCGCGGGGATGCCGCTGTCGCGGTCAGATGTGGATGGCTTCACCGGACAACGCGAGGGCCGCCTCGCCGAGCGCCTCGCTCAGAGTGGGGTGCGGGGCCACAGCCCGGGCGATCTCGAACGGGGTGGCCTCGAGCAGGCCGCCCAGCGCAGGACCGGCGATCAGCTCGGTCACCTCGTGGCCAATGATGTGGACGCCGAGCACGTCATCACTGTCAGCGTCGGCGACCACCTTGCAAAAACCGCCGGTCTCCCCCCAGATGACCGCGCGGGCGTTGCCCCGAAAAGGCATCACCCCGGTCTTGACCTGGTGGCCGGCCGCCGTCGCCTCCTCCTCGCTGAGTCCGAAGGAGCCGATCTGCGGGGTGCAATAGGTGGTCCGGGTCACCAACCGCGGGTCGAGCGGAGCCGGTGTGCCGCCGGCAATCGTCTCGGCGGCGATCACCCCCTCATGCATCGCCTTATGGGCCAACCAGAAACCGCCGACCATGTCGCCGACGGCGAACACGTTCTCCTCGCCGGTGCGCTGCCCGCCATCGATCACCACGGTGCCGCGCTCCAGCTGAACGCCGGTGCCCTCGAGGCCGATGCCCTCAACGTTGGCGCTGCGTCCGACGGCCACCAGCAGCACCTCGGCCTGCAGCCGCTGCTCATTGCCGCCGGCGCTCACGCTGACCGCCACCCCACCCTCGTTGCGCTCCACCGAACCAGTGTCGAGCCGGGCACCTATCAGACAGCGAATGCCGCGGCGCTCGAACTGGCGAAGCAGCTCGGCACCGATCTCATGGTCCTCCAGCGGCACCAGGCGGTCTGCCATCTCCACCACGGTCACCTCGGCGCCCATGGAGCGGTAGAAGGAGGCGAACTCCACCCCGACCGCGCCGGCGCCGAGCACGATCGCCGTGGCCGGTACCCGGTCGAGGCGCAACGCTGCATCGGAGTCCAGGACGTGCCGGCCGTCGGGGTCGAGCCCGGGCACCGAGCGCGGACGCGACCCGGTGGCCAGGATCACGTGGCCTGACTCCAGCTCGGTCGCGGTGTCGCCGGACACCTCGACCCGTCCGGGGCCGGCCAGCGTCCCGCTCCCCCTGATCGTGTCCACCCGGTTCTTCTTGAGCAGGAACTGCACTCCCTTGTGCAGCTGCTCGACCACAGCGTCCCGGTTCCTGGCAACCGCCGCGTAGTCGAAGCCGACGTTGTCGGCATGGACCCCGAGGCGCTCGGAATGCGCCATGGCATCGAGCAACGCGGCGCTCTGGAGCAGGGCCTTGGTAGGGATGCAGCCGCGGTGCAGACAGGTGCCACCCACCTTCTCGCGCTCCACAACAGCCGTACGGAGCCCCAGCTGAGCTGCCCGGATGGCGGCGACATACCCGCCCGAACCCCCGCCGAGCACGGTCACGTCATAGCGGTCCGGCACAGCCGACCGAGTATACCGCCGGCTCTTTTCGCACAATGGCTGGGCAGCCAACCAAGCAGGGTGGGCGCCGCCTCAGCAGACTCTCGGGCGATGGCGGAACTGACCACCCTGTCGGCGGCGATCGCCGACCTCGTGCATGACGGTGACAGCGTCTGCCTGGAGGGCTTCAGCCACCTCATTCCCTTCGCGGCGGCGCACGAGCTGATCCGCCAGGGACGGCGCGAGCTCGAGCTGGTCCGGCTCACTCCCGACCTTGTCGTCGACCAGCTGATCGCCTGCGGAACGGTCCGCCGGCTGGTGTTCTCCTGGGGCGGCAACCCCGGCATCGGCTCGCTCCACCGCTTTCGTGACGCCGTCGAGAACGGCTGGCCGCGTCCGCTCGAGCTCGAGGAGCACAGCCACGCGGGAATGGTGAACCGCCTGGTGGCGGGCGCGTCTGGCCTGCCCTTCGCGGTGCTGCGCGGCTACGTGGACAGCGAGCTGCTGCAGCACACCCGCACGCTGGCCCCGATCAGCTGCCCGTTCACCGGTGAGCAGCTGACCGCGGTGGCCGCCCTCAGCCCCGACGTCGCCGTCATTCACGCGCAGCAGGCCGACCGCGACGGCAACGTCCAGCTCTGGGGACTGACGGGAGTGCAGCGGGAGGCGGTCCTGGCGGCGCGGCGCTCCATCGTGACCGTCGAGGAGGTGGTCGACCGGCTTGTTCTCGTCCCCGGAGGGGTGGTGCTGCCCTCATGGGCGCTCGACGCCGTGGTCCACGTGCCCGGTGGTGCCTGGCCGTCGTACGCCGCGGGGTACTCGGTCCGCGACAACCGCTTCTACCGTGCCTGGGACGACATCAGCAGGGACCGCCGGCGCTGCGCCGACTGGATGGAGCGGCATGTCCTCGGCGTTGACGACACGGCCGCCCACCATCGGTCCGTGGGTCGCACCCCATGACCGACCCAGGCGCCCGACCCAACCCGTCCACCGCCACCGCCGCGGAGAGGATCGCGGTCACCACTGCGCGTCTGCTGCCCGACCGCAGCGTGTGCTTCGTCGGTATCGGTCTGCCTGGGACGGCGGCGCTGCTGGCCCAGCGCACCACGGCACCGGCGAGCGTGCTGATCTACGAGTCAGGGGCGGTCGGGGCCCGGCCCACCCGCCTCCCGCTGTCAATCGGGGATGGCGAGCTCGCGGAGACGGCCCAGCTGGTCGTCCCCATGGCCGAGATCTTCAACTACTGGTTGCAGGGCGGCCGCGTCGACATTGGCCTGCTCGGAGCGGCCCAGGTCGACCGCTTCGGCAACCTCAACACCACGGTGATCGGCGAGTACGGCCGGCCGCGGGTCCGGCTCCCCGGAGCCGGCGGTGCGCCCGAGATCGCCACCTCCGCCGCCCGGGTCGTGGTCCTGGTCAGACACAGCACTCGGACCCTGGTGGAGCGGGTCGACTTCCTCACCACCCGGACCGCTCGGCCCGCCCGCGCGTCGAGCCTCCCCCGCCTCGCAGCCGTCGGCCGGCATCAGCCCACGGTGGTGACCGATCTTGGCGTGCTCCGCTTCGAGCCGCTCGTCGGCGAGCTGGTTCTCCATGCGGTCCACGAGGGGGTGTCCGTGGCCGACCTTGTCGCCGCAACGGGCTGGCCGCTGCGCTGCGCGGAGCGAGTCGAGGTGACCGAGACGCCGAGCTCCGCGGAGTTGACCATAGTCCGCGAGCTCACCAACCCGGTTGCCGGCTGATCAGCCGGCGGCGACGAGAGCCGCCTGCAGTTGGGCGTCGCCGGCCGGGTCGGGACCGATGGCATCAAGGGTGAAGCGGTGCTCAGCGCTGTCGAGAGCAACCGTCTGGTCGGGCTGGATCCCGGCATTGTCGATGCTCTCCCCCCGGGGACCGAACCACCTCTCCACGGTCAGGTGCAGATCACCCCCGTCGGGCAGCACGAAATCCTCCTGGACCGACCCCTTGCCAAAGGTTCGCTGCCCCACAACGGTGGCCCGACGGTAGTCGTGCAGGCACGCGGCGACGATCTCTGACGCGCTTGCGGTGTCACCGTCAACGATAACGACTACCTTCAGGGCCGTGGCGACGCCGCCGCTCTCGATCGTGTCTCGAATCACCGTCTCGGCGCTGTCAGGCGCCCCGCCCGCGGCCAGGCGGCCGCGGCGCACCACCACGTCGTGCCGTCCCGGGCCCGGACTCACGAACTGGCTTGCCAACCGCTGGGCGGCGGTGACGTAGCCGCCACCGTTGTGGCGCAGGTCGAGCACCACTGCTTGCACGCCCGCACCCACGTTCCGCTGCAGGGCGCTGCGGGCGTCGTCGCCGGTGTTCTCGTCGAAGCCGGTCACCTGCATGTAGAGGGTGTTGCCGAATCGCTGGGTATAGACCGACGGGATGCTGAGGTCGCCGCGCGCGACGGCGAGCACACGCGCTGACCCGCCTCGCGCCACGCTGAGCCGGACCGTGGTCCCGGCACTGCCGCGAATCAGCGAGCTCACCCGGCTGAGCCGCTCGTCAGTGGTCTGGCCCAGGGTCCGCACCTGGCGGCCGTCCACGGCCAGCAGTACGTCGCCGGGGAGCACTCCCGCGCGAGCGGCCGGCTGATCGCGAAGGACGTCCTCGATCACCAGGGTGCTCGGCGTCGTCCCGCCGGCGCATGGTGCGCCGCCATCGCAGCGCGCTTCGAGGGCAATGCCGATGCTGCCGCTGCGCTGACCGGCGAGGTCGGAGCGCAGCGCGCGGGCCTCCTCAGGCGACAGGTACGCGGAGAAACGGTCACCGAACTTCGCCTTGAGGGCATCGATCATGCCCTGCTCGGCGCCCGTGGTTCCCAGCGAGCTGTTCACCGAGCGCAGCACGTAACGCTGCTGAATCGTCGACCAGGCGGCGTTGACGCTGGCGCTGTCGAGGTTGTGCCGGTCCACGCGGGGGAACAGCGCGTGGACCACATTGGCAGCGCCCGTGCCCTCCAGGTTGACGACGGCCAGGCCGGTGAGGTAGCAGGAGGCAACGACCACCAGGCTGGGCAGCGCGGTGCGAGCTCGCGACCGGAAACGCAACCAGGCGCCCCGTGCAACCGCGGTCCGCTCACTCACGGGAGGTAGTTGAACGGATTCTCCACTGTGTCGTTGAGCCGGATCTCGAAGTGCAGATGAGGACCCGTCGAGTTGCCGCTGCTGCCCTCGTAGCCGATCGTCTCACCGCGACCCACGGCCGCTCCGTTGGCCACGGCAAACGAGGCGAGGTGCCCGTACACCGAGGTCCAGCCACCGGCGTGGACGATGATGACGTGGTTGCCATATCCGTAGGATCCCCCGAAGGTGAAGGCGATGCCGGTATCCGCCGCGCCCACCGGCGTGCCCCCTGGGGCGCCGATGTCGATGCCGGTGTGGAAGTGTCCACTGGCGCAGTAGATACCCTGCGGTGGCGGAGGCTCGAAGGCGAACGCGGTGCAACCGTAGCCCTGGCTGATCGGCCCGGACTCCGGCCAGCTGAACTGGGCATTGGCATTGATGGGATGGCCACCGCCGTGGTTGCGGGCCGCCGCGGCCGCAGCAGCAGCCGCAGCGGCAGCCCGGCGACGCGCCTCGGCCTCGGCCCGCGCCCGGGCGGCCTTGAGCTGGACAATCTCCTGGTCGAGCTGGCGTGCGCTCTGCTCCGCCTGGAGCAGCCGCTGCTGGTCGCTCGCCTCGAGCTGACGGAGCAGAGCCTCGGCGTTCTGTTGGGAGGCCAGCTCGCCGTCGAGCGTGGTCACCTCGTCGCGAAGCGCAGCCAGGGCTTTCGCCTGCTCCTGCTTCTGCGCGCTGATCCCAGCCACCTGGTCGCGCACGGACTGCTCCTCACCGGTGACCGCGGCGACGGTATCGCTCTCCGCCGAGGACACCTTGCGTGCTGCGAGGAAGTGGACGAAGAACTCGTTGAAGTCGCCGGAGGAGACCAGGCTGCCGAGCGCGGTCGAGTCCTTGTCGAACTTGAAGGTGAGCACCATCGCCTTGCGGAGCACCTCCCGATCGCGGGCCAGCCGGGCGCGGGTCTCGACCAGCCGGTCCTCTGCGGCCGAGAGGGCTGCGGTGATCTGGGCAAGTCGCGCCTGGGCAGCGTCGACCTGATGACTCGTGGCCACGATCGTGGCGTTGAGCCCGTCGATGATCTTCTGCAGCGCCACCTGCTGGTTCTGCGCCGAGGCGATCTGCCCTTGCAGGTCGCTCATGGTCAGGTTCAACTGCGCCCGCTGGTGCTGCTTGTCGGAGATCTGGTCGGCCGCGGACGGCAGCGGCCCGGCGGCGCCTGCGGCGGCGAGCAGGCAGACCAAGCCGACGCCGGCAAGAGCGGAGGCGCGAGGACGACTGAGAAACCGGATGAGCATGCGGGGGGACACCTGAGGTTGCGGGGACGTGGAGAGGACGCGGGGTGAGGTCAGACGGCGAGGAACCGCCTGACGCCCAGGTACGAACCGAACGACCCGATCGCCGTGCCTGCGAGGAGGATCACCCCGAGCAGAAAGACCAGGTATCCGCTGTCGTACACGAAGTGCACGCTCGATGTCAGCAGGTGATACGCGATTGTCACAACCGCGCTTGAGAAGACGGCGGCCAGCAGTCCACCGATGACTCCCTCGAGAATAAATGGCCAGCGCACGAACCAATCGGTGGCGCCCACCAGCTTCATGATCTCGATCTCGGTACGCCGGACGTAGACCGCGGTCCGGATGGTGTTCATGATGATCACCACGCTGATGAAGCCCAACAAGGCGGCAATCACCAGGCCGATGAGCCGGATGTAGTTGATCGCGGTGTTCAACCGGTCGATGATCTTGCGGTTGTCGTCGGTGGGCTGCTTGGTGTCGACCAGGGGGTTGGCACGCACCTCGTTGTCAATGGTGTTGAGGTCGCGCAGCTGCTTCACCTCAAGGTTGAGCGAGGCCGGCAGCGGGTTGTTGCCATTGAGCGCCCGCAGGGCGTTGGGAAAGTTCGGGTCGACCTTGGCCTGTTCTCGGGCCGCGTCATCCTTGGACTCGTAGACCACAGCCTTGACCCGGGAGTCGCGCATGAACTGGGTGGCGAGATGTTCGGTCGAGGCCAGCGACACCCCATCGGACAGGTAGACGCGGATCTTGCTCGCCTTGGCCTGCTGCTGGTCAAGCAGGGTGTTCACCACGTGGGTGCCGAGCAGGGTGCCGCCCACCATCAGCAGGATCAGCCCCATGGTGAACACGCCGGCCAGTGAGACCGCCAGGTTGCGGCGGAAGTTCTGCCCGGCCGAGACGAAGGCGAAGGCGAGCGCCGCGAGGACGCGCCTCAAATGGTGGCCTCCCCTTCCTTGAGGTACTGCCCTTCCATTTCATCGCGGACCACCCGGCCGCCCTCAATGGCGATCACGCGGCGGCGCACCAGGTCGACGACCTCACGGTTGTGCGTGGCCATCAGCACCGTCGTACCGCGGTGGTTGATCTGCAGGAGAAGCTGGACGATGCCCCATGAGGTGTCAGGGTCGAGGTTGCCGGTGGGCTCGTCGGCCAGAAAGATGTGGGGCTTGTGCACCAGGGCGCGAGCGATGGCCACCCGCTGCTGCTCGCCACCGGAGAGCTCGTCAGGAAACTTGGTCAGCTTGTCCTCGAGCCCCACGATCCACAGCGTCTCCTCCACCTTCTCGCGCAGGTGCCGCTGCCCTGGCCGGGTGACGTTGAGCGCGAAGGCCACGTTCTGGGCCACGGTGAGCCGGGGAAGCAGTTTGAAGTCCTGGAAGACGATGCCGAACTTGCGGCGCAGCTTGGGCAGCCGCCGGTGGGGCATCCGGGTCACCTCCTGGCCTTCGATGAAGATTCGGCCGGTCGAGGCGGACTCCTCGCGGATGAGCAGGCGCACCAGGGTCGACTTGCCGGCTCCGCTGGCGCCGACCAGGAACACGAAGTCCCCCTGGTGGATCGCCAGGTCAACCTCGCGCAGGGCGACGGTACCGTTGGGATAGGTCTTGCCCACGCCATGGAACGAGATCACCGGCTTGGTCGCCGGTTCGTTCAGCGTTGCGACGGGTCGGACAGGTGCGGCTACGCTCATCAGTGCTCGTGAGGTCGCACCGGGAGGGCGCGACATTGGGGGCTGGATCGGAGGCGGGTCGTCTGAAGGACGCCGCCGGCTCCATCTGGGGCCACGCGGCGCACCCGCCGGCGGACGGGGTGGTCGCCGAGGCTGGTCCGGCGGACGGAGTGCGCGGATGCCGTGTGAAGACGAGGTGCTGGGACTGGAACCCTCCGGACGACCGCCCCGAAGTATACCGGCGGCCCTGGAAATGGGTGGGCTCAGGCGTGTCGCGACTCACCAAAGGTTGGTCACCTGCCCCGCCCGGCCCCACCCGGGCCGGCCGCCGGGCTCCGGGGCAAACAGCCCGCGGAGGCCGTCAGGCGGCGGCGCGCTGGTCGGGCAGGTGGTCCGGCACGTCACCTGGGCGATGGCGGCGCACCGGTTGCGCCAGGATGAGCGCCACTGCCACGACGATGAGGCCGCCCGCCACCAGCGTCTGCCCGCGCACCACCTCGCCCAGGAAGAGGGCACCCAGGGCCACCGCGACGAGCGGGTTCACGTAGGCATAGGTGGCGACCACCGCGGTGGGCAGCGCGGTGAGAATGAAGACGTAGGAGCTGTAGCCGATGATCGAGCCGATCAGCACCAGGTAGACGAAGGCCAGCACCGAGGTGCTCGAGAATGCGCCGAGGTGCACCCGGCCGGCCTCGCCCCGGATCAGCCCCACAGCGAGCAAGACGGCGCCGCCGAAGAGCATCTCCATCCCGGTGCTCAGGATGGTGCTGCTCGGCAGGTCGGCGCGCCGCGCGTACAGAGAGCCGGCCGCCCAGCACAGCGGCGAGACCAGCACGGCGAGCATCGCGGCGCGGTTGCCGCCGCCCCCGGGCCGGAGCAGGAGGGCCACCCCGGCGAGGCCGACGGCGATCCCCAGCCATGCCGCGGGGCGCAGCCGCTCGCCGAGGAAGCAGTTGGCCAGAAAGGCCATCCACAGTGGCACCGTGGCGATTAGCAGGGCCACAACCCCCGACGGGACGGCCTCCTCGGCGAGGGTCACCCCCCCGTTGCCCACCGCCACCAGGGCTGTCCCGACCACCAGGGTGGCGCGGCACTGGGCGAGGCTGGGAAGGCGCGTGCGAATCCTGCCCGCCTCCGGCGTCGCGCGATGCCGCAGCGCAAAGGCGCACATCAGCAACCCGGCCACCATGAACCGGACGCCGCTCATCAGCAGCGGTGGAATTGTGTCGATCGCCAGCCGGATCCCAAAGTAGGTGGAACCCCAGATGACATACACGGCGAGCAGGGCCGCGAGGGTCAGCGGCGGCGAGGCGCCCGGAGCCACCAGGCCGACCGCCCGCCGGCGGAGGGTTGTCATGTCCACCGGCGCAGGGGGCCGACCCGCGCGGCCGCGCTCGGCGCAACCGGGACCGCCGGGTCGAGGGCAGAATCACCGGATGGGAGGCCCACCACCTGCGCGACCGGGAGGACGCCGGCCCAGGTAGCAGTTCGCCGGTCAGCCGCCGGGTCGACCGGCGGCCCGGTGCGGACCTTGGCGGAGACCTCGTCGAGATTGATCCTGACCAGCCCGGTCAGGGCCAGCTCCTTGGCGCTTGGACCACGCACCTCGGCCCAGCGGCCAGGCACCACGTGCTCCACAAGGGCCTGGAGGCTGGCGGCGACCTCCGCAGGCTCGACGATCGGCTCGGCGGTGCCCAGGACCACCGCCGAGCGGTAGTTCACTGAGTGGCCAAAGGCGGACCGGGAGAGAACCAGCCCGTCGACCAGGGTGACGGTCACACAGCACGCCACCCCACGGCCGAGCTCACCGATCGTCCGGCTCAGGGCGGAACCGTGCAGGACCAGGTGGTCGCCGATGCGCACATGGGTGGTGGGGATCACCAACGGCTGGCCGGAGGAGAGGAACCCGACGTGACAGACCAGGGCCTCGTCCAGGATCGCGTCGACGACAGCACGGTCGTGGCTCCCCCGCTCCGGGTGCCGGGTCAGCGCGGTCCGGCCGGTCCTCGACATCGTGCGGCCCTTTCGTTACAGTACAAAGTTGTGGACGTAGTGGAACAATATTATCCCACCGCGCGGACCGGGGTCGAGATCGTGGCCGGGGTCGAGGGAGCGGTACGCGAGGGCCGCCTGACCGCCGGGGACCGTCTGCCCACGATCCGCGACCTGGCCACCCATCTGGGGCTCAGCCCCACCACTGTGGCGGGCGCCTACCGGGACCTGGGGGCGCGCGGGGTGATCAACGGGGCGGGACGTCAGGGCACCCGGGTTGCCGCGCGACCCCTCGTGGCGAGCCGGTCAGGCCCCCGGTTCGCCCCCGGCATCCGCGACCTGGCGCGGGGCAACCCGGACCCGCTCCTGCTCCCACCGCTGGCCCCCGCCGTGGCCCGCGCCGCGGCTGCGATCGGCACCCCTCTCTACGGGGATGGCACGTCGGATGGGGCCCTGCTGACCCTGGCCCGGGAACGGCTCGAGGCGGACGGCATTCCCGCCGACCACCTGACCGTGGTCGGGGGGGCCCTTGACGGGATCGAGCGCGTCCTCGGCGCCCACCTCCGTCCTGGCGACCGGGTGGCCGTCGAGGACCCGGGATATTCCGGCCTGCTCGAACTGCTCGCTGCGCTGGGCTTGGTGACCCGACCGGTGCCGGTCGACGACAGCGGAATGTCAGCCACCGCCCTGGCGGCCACCCTCGCCGGGGGCGCCGAGGCTGTATTGGTCACACCGCGCGCGCAGAACCCCTTCGGATCGGCTCTCGACGCTGAGCGCGCCGAGGCGCTGCGCCGGGTGGTCACGGCCCACCCTCACGTGCTGGTGGTCGAGGACGACCACGCCGTCGGGGTGGCCGGCTCACCAGCCCACTCCCTGGCCGCGGACCGCGAGCGCTGGTCGGTGATCCGGTCGGTCTCCAAGGCGCTGGCCCCCGACCTCAGGGTGGCGGTGGTCACCGGCGATTCCACCACCGTCGCCCGGGTGGAGGGCCGGCGCTTGCTCGGCACCGGGTGGGTCAGCCACCTGCTGCAGCGGACCGTGGTCGAGCTCTGGTCGGATACCGAGGTCGGCCGTACCCTGGAGCACGCCCGTGCGACCTACGCGCAGCGGCGCACGGCGCTGCTCAATGCGCTGGCCGCCCGCCGCATCGCCGCCCACGGGCGGTCGGGCCTCAACGTCTGGGTCCCCGTCGATGATGAGGCGGCGGTGGCGGGCGCATTGCTCGCCGAGGGCTGGGGGGTGCTCACCGGTGAGCGCTTCCGTCTCGGATCGCCGCGCGCGGTGCGGGTCACCGTCGCCGAGCTCGTCCCTCACGATGCCGAGCGGCTCGCCGCGGCCTTCGAGCGTGCCGTGCGCACCGTCCCATCCCGGCTCGGCTGAGACTGTTCGCTGGGGTCACACCCGTCGCTGAACCAGGCGCCTCAGGCGGGTTGGGCCGCCGCGTCCGCCTCGACAGCCGGCCCGCCGGCGGCCCAGCGCAGGTACCCGTCCATGAACGGATCGAGGCCGCCCTCGAGCACGGCCTGAGCGTTGCCCACCTCCACCCCGGTGCGGTGGTCCTTGACCATGGTGTAGGGCTGCAGCACGTAGGAGCGGATCTGGCTCCCCCACTCAGCGGGCATCGACTCACCCTTGAGCTCCGCAAGGTGCTCGGCGTGCGCCGCCTGCTTGAGCACCAGCAGCCGGGAGCGCAGCACCCGCCAGGCCACGTCCCGGTTCTGGCCCTGGGAACGCTCGTTCTGACAGGTCACCACGGTGTTGGTCGGGATGTGGGTGAGCCGCACCGCCGATGAGGTCTTATTCACATGCTGGCCGCCCGCGCCGCTGGAACGGAACACGTCGACGCGAACGTCGTCGGGGTCGATCTCGAGCTCGATGTCGTCTTCAATCTCCGGGCTCAACTCCACTCGGGCGAAGCTCGTGTGACGCCGGTGCGCTGCGTCGAACGGGCTGATCCGCACCAGGCGGTGCACGCCCCGCTCAGACTTGAGCAGCCCGAACGCCTTATCGCCGTCGATGCGCAGCGTCGCCGACTTGATTCCCGCCTCGTCACCCGGCGACTCGTCGAGGAACTCCACCGTCATGCGGTGTTCCTCGGCCCAGCGCACATACATGCGCATCAACATCTCCGCCCAGTCCTGCGACTCCGTCCCGCCGGCTCCGGCGTGCACCGTGACCAGCGCCGCATCGTCGCTGTACGGGTCGGTGAAGAGCAGTGCGGTCTCGCGTTTGCCGATCTCCTGGGCGAGACCGTCGAGCTCGTGCTCGAGGTCGCTGCCCATCCCCGCGTCAGGCTCGGTGTCAAGCAGCTCAGCCAGGTCGCGGGCGTCGCCGGCGCGGCGCACCAGCGACTCCCAGCCATCGATCTCGTCGCGGAGCCGGGCAGCCTCCTGGCTCAGCCGCCCGGCGCGACGAGGGTCATCCCAGAGCTCGGGCTCGGCCAGCTCGACGTCGAGCTCGGCGAGGCGGGCCCGGCGTGCATCCAGGTCAAAGATGCCCCTGCAGCTCGACCGCCTTGCTGCAGAGGGCCTGTGCCCGGGTCGCCGTCTCACTCATGTCGGCTCAATTGTAAAGGGGCCGTCGTCCCCCGCCTGCAGCGCGCGCCGGCACCCACCGCGGGGACCCGCGCGCGGGCCGGCTATACCCCGTGGCAGCGCTTGTACTTCTTCCCGCTGCCACAGGGGCACGGGTCATTGCGTCCCACCTTGGCGGTGCTGGCGCCCGCCGGAACTGCGTTGGCCCGCTGAGCGGTGGCCGTGGCCGCGCGCTGAGTTCCGGTGGCCGACGACTCCATCACGTTGCTGACATTTCCGGCACGAACTTGGGGGACCAGAGAGCGGCCGGAGCGCGCTGTGGCCCGGGCCAGGGCGGCACTGGCCGCCGCCGCCGCAGGCCGTGCCGCGGGGGGTTGGTCCTCGGCCAGCTCGGACTCGCCGGGGAGGTCAGCCCGGCCGCCTGGATCGGCAACCATGGCCTCCGTGGCCGGCGCCACCGCGGCTCCCGGCTGCTCAACCGGGGTGATGGTGATGTGCATCAGCACCCGGACAATCTCCTGCTGGATCTCCTCGGTGAGCTCCTGAAAGGAGCTGAACGCCTCGGTCTTGTACTCGAGCAGTGGGTCCTTCTGGCCGTAGCTCTGCAGGCCAATGCCCTCGCGCAGATGGTCCATCTGGGTGAGGTAGGCACGCCACTTCTGGTCGATGATCTGGAGCATCACCGACTGCTCGACCCCGCGCATCAGCTCGCCGCCGTAATGGCGCTCCTTGGTCTCGAGAATGCCGGTCAACTCCTCGGTCAATGTCTCACCGATCTCGTCGATGCTGCTCCCCAGCGACTCGAGATCGACCTCCTCGAGGGCCGGCAGGGGTGCGACGGTGCGCATCCGCTCCCACAGCCCCTCCAGGTCCCAGCTCTCGCGGTGCCGCCCCTCGCAGTAGCCCGGCACCTCGGCGCGGACAACGTGACTGATCATCTGGAGCAGGTTGTGCCGGGTGTCGCTGCCCTCGAGGATCTTGCGGCGTTCGCCGTAGATCACCTCGCGCTGCTTGTTCATCACGTCGTCGTACTCGACGACCTGTCGCCGCGAGTCGAAGTTGTAGCCCTCGACCCGTGACTGGGCCCCCTCCATCTGCTTGGTGACCCGCTTGGACTCCAGCGGGGTATCGGCGTCGATGCGCAGCATGCTCATGATCGACTGCATGCGCTCGCCCCCGAAGCGGCGCATCAGCTCATCCTCGAAGGAGAGGAAAAACCGGGTCTCGCCCGGGTCTCCCTGACGGCCGGACCGGCCGCGCAGCTGGTTGTCGATGCGCCGCGACTCGTGCCGTTCGGTGCCCACGATGTACAGGCCGCCGAGGCCGGTGACCCCGGGACCGAGAACGATGTCGGTGCCGCGACCGGCCATGTTGGTGGCGATGGTCACCGCCCCCGGCTGACCGGCGCCGGCCACGATCTGCGCCTCGTTCTCGTGGAACTTGGCGTTGAGGACCTCGTGGGGCACGCCCCGCTTCTCCAGCATCCGGGCAAGACGCTCGCTGTTCTCGATGCTCGTGGTGCCCACCAGGACCGGCTGCTGCTTGGCGTGGCGCTCCTCAATTTCCTCGGCGATCGCCTTGTACTTCGCCTCCTCGCTCTGGAACACCAGGTCGGGCTCGTCGAGGCGCTGGTTGGGCTGGTTGGTTGGGATCGGCACCACGTCCAGCTTGTAGATCTTGGAAAACTCCTCTGCCTCGGTGATCGCAGTACCGGTCATGCCGGCCAGCTTGGTGTAGAGCCGGAAGAAGTTCTGGAAGGTGATCGTCGCCAGGGTGACGTTCTCCTGCTGGACGCGCACCCCCTCCTTGGCCTCCACCGCCGCGTGCCGTCCGTCCGACCAGCGCCGCCCGGGGAGGGCGCGGCCGGTGAACTCGTCGATGATGATCACCTCGCCGTCGCGCACGATGTAGTCCTTGTCGCGGCGCAGGATCGCGTGAGCGGTGAGCGCCTGGTTGATCTGGTGCGCCTCGGAGACGTGCTCGATGTCGTAGACGTTGCCGATCCCGGTCCACTTCTCGATCTTGGCGATGCCCTCGTCGGTCAGCGCCGCGGTGCGCGTCTTCTCGTCGATGCTGTAGTCGGTGTCCGCGTTGAGCTGGGGGATCAGCCGAGCGTAGGTGTAGTACTTCTCGGTCGGCTCCTCGCCCTGGCCGCTGATGATCAGCGGCGTGCGCGCCTCGTCGATGAGGATCGAGTCGACCTCGTCGACGATCGCGTAATGGAGGTGCCGCTGGTTGCACTGCTCGAGCGAGAGCGCCATGTTGTCGCGGAGATAGTCGAAGCCAAGCTCGTTGTTGGTCGCGTAGGTGATGTCCGCGGCATAGGCTTCCCGGCGGCTGCACGGACGCAGGTGCTGAAGCCGCGGGTCGGGATGGCTCTGGTCCAGGAAATCCGGGTCGAAGATCAGCGACATGTCGGAGGCGATCACCGCCACGCTCATCCCCAGGGCGTGATACAGGGGGCCGTTCCAGCCCGCGTCGCGCCGGGCTAGGTAGTCGTTGACGGTGACGAGGTGGGCGCCGCGCGCCTGGAGCGCGTTGAGGTAGAGCGCCAGGGTTGCCACCAGAGTCTTGCCCTCGCCGGTGCGCATCTCAGCGATCCGACCGTTGTGCAGGACAATGCCACCCACCAGTTGCACGTCGTAGTGACGCATCCCCAGGGCCCGCCGCGCCGCTTCGCGAACCACCGCAAAGGCCTCGGGGAGCAGCTCGTCGAGCAGGCGACGCTGCTCGGCGACGCGCTCCTCCTGCTCGCGGCGCAGGATGTCCGCCTCCTCATCCTGTTCGTCACGCTCGACCACGCTGCCGGAGGCCGACTGACCGTAGGAGAGGTCGGTGGCGGTCACGCCGAGGCGCTCGCGGAACTCGGCAGTGCGAGCGCGGAGCTCGGTATCACTGAGCTTCTTGAGACCGTCCTCGAGCTGGTTGATCTGCTCCACAACCGAGGCGTGACGACGCAGCTCACGTCCGGTGGGATCGATGACACGACGCAGCAGACTCATGGGCCCATGATCCCACGATGCCGTGGGCCGGGCGCCCGCGCCACCCCACGCAGATGCTCGCCGGCGCGGGCCAGCGCAACCCCGCAGATGTCGCGGTGAGCTGCGTGCGGGGCGGCGTGGACACCGGCGAGCATCGTCGCGCCGGTGGTGATCACGTCGTCGACGATCCAGACCCGACCGGCCGGATGTGACGGGCCAAGCCATTGAAAGGCGCCGGAGAGATTCGCCGCCCGCGCCGCCGGCGAGCGACCCACCTGCGTCCCGGTGTCCCGGACCCGGCGCAACCAGGATCGATGCTGCGCTCCGAGCAGGGCGGCCACGGCTCGCGACACGGTCTCAGCCTGGTTGTAGCCGCGCTGGCGCAAGCGAGCCCGGCCCAGCGGGACCGGCACCACGAACGCCGGGGCGGGCAGCGCCGCGTAGCGTTCGGCGGCGAGCACTGCAGCCACGCGCAGCGCCGACCGTCCGTCGCGGTACTTGCCGCTGTGCAGAATCTCACGCAGCGGCGAGCTGTAGAGGAAGGCCGCATGGAGGCGCAGCCCGCCCTTGGCAACGGGATCGGGCTGGGGCAACAGCTCGAGGGCGCGCGCGCAGCCCAGGCACACCGCCGGGGCCGGGTCGCCACAACCGGCGCAGCGGGTGGGGGCTAGTGCCTCGAGCACCAGGCTACGAAGGGCACCATACACGGTTGTATGGTAGCGCCTGCAATAGCCTCAGACGAGGCGGACCATGGCGCCGCGCTCCACCCCGGCACGGTCCAGGGTCCCCACCGGCAGCTCGATGGTGTAGCGGGCCCCCCGCACCAGCCGGCTCATCCGCCAGGGCCTGATGCCCCGGAGCAGGTGGAGAACCCTCCCCTCTCGGTCGACGAAGAGCACGTCAAGGGGGATGCGCATGAAGAACATGTGGATCTGGTTGCAGGGAATGATCGCCAGCCCCTCCCCCTCCGGGAGTTCGCGTCGGAACATCAACCCCACGGTGCGGCGGCCGAACGATCGGGCGAGGTGGACCCGCTCGGCAAGAACGATCCCCTCAGTGGTCTCCAGCCGGCGGATGTCCATGGTGTCTCCAACGAGTTGCGCGTGCCCTCTCCGGGAAGGCGCAACCTGGCGTGAGGCGAGGCGCACCCGGCGCCGGCCGCCATCGTAGGCCCCGGCCGCGTCCGGTTCGGTGGTGGCGCTGACACGGGGCGATAATCGAGTCGTGTCAACCGGCGCCCACGCGCACTCCCACGCACCCTCGCTCGATGCCGATATTCGTGGCCTGCGGACGGCGGCCGTCCTTGTGCTCGGGGTCCTCGTCGTGGAGGTGGTCGCCGGCATTCGGGGAGGCTCGCTCGCCCTTCTCGGCGATGCCACTCACCTGCTGACCGACGTCGGCAGCCTCGGCCTGGCCGGGTACGCCGCGGCCCGCAGCCGCCGGCCCTCCAGCGAGCGCCACACCTTCGGCTACCACCGCAGCAGCATCCTGGTGGCCGGCTTCAACGGAACCGCGCTGCTGCTCATCGCCGTGGCCATCGCGATTGCCGCGGTGGCCCGGCTGCGCCACCCGATGGCCCTCCAGCCGGGGCCGGTGATCGCCGCCGCCGGACTCGCCCTGCTCGTCAATGGTGGCCTGGCTTTTCGCCTCGGCGGGGCCCACCATGACCTCGGTATCCGGTCAGCGGCTCTGCACGTGGCCGGGGACGCCCTGGCCTCAGCCGGGGTTGTGGTCGGTGCCGTGGTCGTGGCCGCCACCGGGTGGCAGGGTGCAGACCCGGTCGTTGCCGTGGCAATCAGCGCACTGATCGCCGGCGGCGCTATCCGGTTGCTCCGTCAGGCGGGAAGGATCCTCACCGAGTCGACGCCCAGCGATGTCGACCCCGCGGCCGTCCGCGAGGCGATCGAGAGGGCCATCGGCGTGGAGGGTGTGCACGACCTGCACATTTGGTCGCTGAGCCTCCACCACCGCGCCCTGAGTGCCCACGTGATCGTCGCCGACCGTCCTCTCAGTGAGGTCACCGGCCTGCTGCGCGATCTCGAGGCGTCGCTGTGCGAACGCTTCGGAATCGACCACGCCACACTGCAGCCCGAATGCCCGACCTGCGTGGTCGCGGCGCGGTTGTACTGCGACCTCGACGAGCGCCACGACCTGGTGCACACCGCAGGCCGCCCGACGCCGGCGGGGTTCACCCCTGCGACGCGGCCGCCGGGAGAGGCAGACTGAGGCGCACCTCGGTGCCCACCCCGGTCTCCGAGCGGATCTCCAGCCGGCCGTCGTGGAGAACGGCGCGCTCGTGCATGGTGAGCAGCCCGAGGCACCGGCTGCGCCCCAGGCGCGCCTCCGTCGCGGCCACGTCGAACCCGTCGCCGTCGTCCCGGATGACCAGGGTGAGCCGGTCGCCGGTGAGCGCCAGCACCACGGAGGCGCGGTCGACCCCTGCGTGCCGGCGAGCGTTGTCGAGGGCAGCCTCAGCGATGCGCTGCACAGCCGCGACCAGGGTACGGGGCAGTGGGCGCCCCCGGCCGGTCACGGTCACGGCGACCCGCAACCCCCGGTTCTGAAAGCTTTTCGCCAGAACTCGGAGAGCGCGCGCGGGGGCGGTCGCAGTGGTGAACGCGGGTCGCACCCGCTCGATGTATTCGTCGAGCATGCTGGTGGCAAGAAGCACACGCTGGCGCAGGGCGGCAGCCGAGCTTCGCTCCCCCCGGGCCAGCTCGCGGCCGAGGATCTCCGCCTCCAGCACAACATCGCTGAGTCGCTGGATCGGCCCGGCATGGAGCTCGGCATCGAGCGCATCGAGCTCGGCATCGACCAACCCGTAGAGCTGTCGCGTGGTCTGATCGAGCGCCGTCATCCGGGCTGCGCGGCGCGAGCTCATCCCGTCGCCCAGCGCCGGCTCGATGGAGTCGCGCAGCTCCTCCAGGGCGGCGAGCTGAGCCTTCACCCCGGCAAGTCGCTCGCGCAGTCCCGAGGCATGGGCGTCGATTCCGGCTAGCTGCGCTCGGACGGTGAGCGAGCGCTGGCTCACCTCCGCCAGCCCCCCGTACTCCACCGGACGGCGCTCGGAGATGAGCCGGCGGCGCTCTGCCTCGGCCGCCTCGCGGTCGACGCGCATGCCGGCCCGGCGGCCCACCGCCTGGCGCAGCTCGGCGTCAAGCTGGGCGGCCACGGCGCGCAGCTTGTCCAGCTGCTCGGCAAGGGTCGGCGAAAGCTCGCCGGCGGTGAGCCCCCGCGACTGGGGACGGCCGCTGAGGGTGATGTCGCCCGCTCGGCTCACGGCCACCAGCTCCAGGTCCGCGGGAACCGCGCTCACATGGCCTCCACAATTCCGCCGAACGCCCCAATCGTCGAACGATACCCGATGGGTCGTCGGCCCAGGTGGTGCGGTGAAGAGTCTAGGTGCCGCGCAGGCGCAGGATGACGAGGTCGAGGAGCATCCTCGACGCGTCACGGACGGAACTCACCCGGGACTCCTCGACGTGACGCCAGCGAACCGGGACCTCGGCGATGCGGATGCCGGCCCGGCGAGCCCTCACCAGCACCTCGGCGTCGAACCCGAACCGCTCGGTGCGCAGGGGTTCAAAGGACGTCCTCGCCGCGGCGGCGGTGAAGAGTTTGAAGCCGCACTGGGAGTCGTGGATGTCGGGAAGGACCAGCAGACGGAGAAATACGTTGTAGATCCGGCCCATGGTCTCCCGGCGCCGGTTCTGGTGTACCTCGATGGTGGTGCCGGGGAGCGCTCGTGAGGCGATCGCCACGCCGTAGCCCGCGTCGATCCGGCTGCGCAGGAGACCGAGCTCCGCCATCGGCGTCGACAGGTCGGCATCGCTGAAGAGGCGGAGCTCACCGGTGGCGGCCAGCATGCCCGCACGGACGGCGGCGCCCTTGCCCCGGTTGACACTGAGTCTGATGACCCGAAGCTGCAGCCATGCCGCGGCGACCGACTCGGCAAGGGCGGCGGTGTCGTCGTGGCTGCCGTCGTCGACCACCAGCACCTCGTACTGGTCTGGTCCGGCGTCGAGATGCTCGCGGATGCGCGCCAGAGTCGGCGGTAGGCGCGCACTCTCGTTGTACGCCGGGATCACAACGCTGATCATCGACGGCGTGCCTGACGTCGCTCCAGCCACCAGAACACCGGGAGCACCGCCTGTCTGCGAACTCGCTGCGGCTGCCCGAACAGGCGCCAGGCCCACTCGAGCCCGGCGCGGCGCACGGCGCCCGGAGCGCGGCGCACCTCACCTGCGAGGAAGTCCAGCGACCCGCCCACCCCGATACCAACTGCAGCGCCCATGGCCGCCAGATTGGCGTCGAGCCACTGCTCCTGGCGCCCCGCACCATAGGCTGCGCAGACCACGTCGGGACGTGCCGCAGCGACCAGCGCGACGGTGTCCGGAACCGGGTCGCCGGCGTCCGCGACCACAACCTCAAGCCGCGGGGCCCGGCGTCGAAGGGCGGCTGCGGCCCGCGCGGCGACCCCGGGGCGCGCGCCGATCAGAGCCACGCGGTGGCCCCGTTCGGCGGCGACCACCGCGTAGTTCTCGAGCAGGTCGACCCCCGTCACCCGATCGGCATTCGGATGGCCGCGCCGGCGCAAGGCCTTGACCACCCCGATCCCATCGGGAAGGATCAGCACCGCTCGGCGCACCACCGCGGCAAAACCCGGATCGCGCCGATAGCGCATCACGAACTCGGGATTGAGGGTGACCACAAGCGCCGGCGGTGCGCCGCGGCGTCCCGCGTCAACCAGCGCAGCCAGGCAATTCACCGCGGTCGCCATGCCCACCACATCGACCGGACAGCCCAGCACGCTGGCCCGCACCGGGTCAGGCGGGGCGAGCCGGTCGCCGCTCAGCGCTTGGTGTACTGGGGGGCCTTGCGCGCGCGCTTGAGGCCGTACTTCTTCCGCTCCTTCTCCCGCGGGTCACGGGTGAGCAGGCCGGCCTTCTTGAGCACCGGGCGGAGGTCGGGGTCGATGGCGATCAGGGCGCGGGCGATCCCGTGGCAGACCGCGCCGGCCTGTCCGGAGATGCCCCCACCCTCCACCTTGATCGAGGCGACGAAGCGGCCCTGGCTATCGGTCGCCCGCAGCGGCTGGGTCACCACCTTCTCGAGATCGGACCGGCCGAAGTACTCCGACGGCGAGCGCCCGTTGATCACCAGCACGCCATCGCCGGGAAGCAGGCGAACGCGCGCCACGGCGGTCTTGCGGCGGCCGGTTGCGTAGGTGTACTGGGTGCTAGTTGCTGCTGCCAACCTGAATCTCTCCGAGGGTGCCGAAGGTGATCAGCTTCGGGTTCTGAGCCGCGTGCTTGTGCTCGGCGCCAGGATAGACCCGCAGGCGCTTGAGCTGGTCGGCACCGAGGCTGTTGTGCTGAAGCATGCCGCGCACCGCGCGGGTGATCGGCGCGGTTGGCTGCCGGGCGATCATCTCGTCGAAGGTGCGGACTCTCCGACCGCCGGGATATCCCGAGTAGTTGTCGTAGGTCATATCCGTCCGCTTCTTGCCGGTCACCACCACATCGCGGGCGTTGATGACCACCACATGGTCACCGGTGTTGAGATGGGGAGTGAACTGGGGGCGATGCTTGCCCCGGAGCAACCGCGCGATGTTCACCGCAAGCCGGCCCAGGGTCTGACCGCGCGCGTCCACGACATACCAGTTCGAGGGCACCGCGCCGGCGGAGGGCTGGTAGGTCTTCTGGCTGTTCATGGGTTCTCCGTGCTGTCCGGCTGCGCGATCGCCGCCGCGGGGTAGGACACTGACCACTGGTGCAGCCCGTGAGCCGGGGCGACAATCGGGCGGCCAACCTCCGCCGGGTTGCTGAGCAGAGTGGCGACCTGATCCTCGGTCAGCTTGCCCTCACCCACGCTCACCAGGGCACCGGCGATGGTGCGCATCATGCCGTAGAGGAATGCATCGGCGCGCACATCGATGAGCAGAACATCAGCTGCATCGGGCTGCATGCTGTGCAGCCGTCGCACCCGGACCTGATGAATGGTGCGCACCGTGCTGCCATTCAGGCGCGGTGCGCGGCCGAAGCCGGCAAAGTCGTGGCGGCCCTTGAGCAACCTGGCTGCCGCACACATCGCGCTCACGTCGAGTGGCCCGGATACCGACCAGACGTACTTTCTGGTCACCGCCGGGCGCGAGCGCCGAGCGGTCACCAGGTAGCGGTAGGTGCGGTCGACGGCGTCGAAACGGGCGTGGAAGGAGGGAGGCGCCACGGCGACCGCCCGCGCGGTGATGTCCCGCGGAAGCTGGGCGTCGAGCCCGAGGCGGAGGCGATCGGCGGCCCAGGATCGCTGCAGGGTGAGACCGATCACCTGACCGTGGGCGTGGGCGCCGGCGTCGGTGCGACCGGCGGCGCTCAGCTGGGGCCGCTCACCGGTGAGCCGCTCCAGGGCGCCGCGAACGGCTCCCTCGACAGTGGCCACCGAAGGTTGCCACTGCCAGCCGCTGTAGGCGGTGCCGTCGTACTCGAGCGTGACCCGGTAGGTGCTCATGACGCCCCGCGGCGCCGCCTTGGACTCGCCGGGGCGGGAGGCGGAGTGGTGACCGGGTCGTCAGCGACCAGCTCGATGATCGCCATCGCCGCGCCGTCGCCATGTCGGGGGCCGAGCCGGTAGATCCGGGTGTAGCCACCCGGGCGATTGCGGAAGCGCTCGACGTAGGTGCCGAAGAGGCGGGTCCGCGCCTCGCGGTCCTGGACCATGTTCGCGACCCGGCGGTGGGCATGGACGTCGGCGGGCTTGGCGTCGGTGATCACCCGCTCCACCCAGCGGCGGAGCTCCTTGGCCTTGGCCTCCGTGGTGGTGATGCGGCCGTGACGGAGCAGGGCTCCGATTTGGGTGCGCGTCAGCGCGATCCGCTGGTCGGAGGTGCGGCCGAACTTGCGGCCTGCCTTGCGATGACGCATGGTGTTCCTGTCCTGCCCCTTACGGGCGAGCCGGCTGGAAGAGCGTCTCGAGCTCTTCCGCGGTCACGAGGTTGCGCTCCAGCAGCTTCTCGCGAATCTCGTCGAGCGACTTGGCGCCAAAGTTGCGCAGGGTGAGCAGCTCCTCCTGCTTCATCGCCACCAGCTGCCCGACCTTGGTCACGTCATTGGCCTTGAGGCAGTTGAGGGCGCGGACCGAGAGCTCGAGGTCCTCCACAGGGGTGTCCGCAAGCCGGCTCGGGATGTCGTTGCCGCGCTTGGGCTGCTGCACCGGGGCGGCGAGGTTGTCACCGAAGCGCACAAAAAGGTCGAGATGCTGGGTGAACAGACTGGCGGCGCGGCTGACCGCCTCGACCGGCTCCACGGTGCCGTCGGTCCAGACCTCGACGAGCAGTTTGTCCCACTCCGTCTCCTGCCCGACGCGAGTCTTCTCCACCGAGAAGTTGGCCTTGCGAACCGGAGTGAAGATGGCGTCGATGGGAATCTGCCCGATCGGCTGACCCTCGCGCTTGTTGCGGTCGGCGGTGACGTAGCCCTTCCCCTGCTCAACCGTCAACTCCATGCGAATCGATGCCTTGGCACCGTCGAGGGTGCAGATATGCAGGTCGGGGTTGCGCACCTCGACGTCGCTGGGGCACTCGATGTCGGCCGCGGTCACCTCGCGCGCCCCGCGCACCTCGAGGGTGCAGCGCACCGGCTCCGAGCTGTGGCAGACCACGTTGAGACCCTTGATGTTGAGCAGAATCTCGGTCACGTCCTCCTTGACGTGCTCGATGGTCGAGAACTCGTGACTGACCCCGTCAATCGACACCGAGGTGACGGCTGCCCCGGGCAGCGAGGATAGGAGCACCCGCCGCAGCGAGTTGCCCAGGGTCACGCCGAAACCGGGCTCGAGGGGCTCGATCTCGAACTTGCCGTAGTCCTGAGAGGTCTCGACCTCGCGAACGGCTGGAGTGTGGGAAATATCGACCATGGGTGGAAACGCCTCTCTTCAAGGAAGTCGCGCGTCCGCGGCAGGGGTCTGGGCTGGGTGTGGGGCCGGTGCGCCGTCGCGCGCCTCGCGAAAAAACTAGCGGCTGTAGTACTCGACGATCAGCTGCTCGTCGATGATCAACTCCATCTCGGTGCGCTCTGGAAGGCGGACAACGGTGCCGGTGAGGGCCGACCCGTCGAGAAGCAGCCAGTCCGGAACCGCCCGCTGGGCAACCAGCTCCTGCGACTGCTCGATCTTGTCGAGCTTGCGGGAACGCTCGCGCACGCCCACCACGTCACCTGGGCGCAGCTGGGCTGAGGGGACGTTCTGCGTGCGACCGTTGACGGTGAAATGGCGCTGGGTAATCAGGATCCGGGCCTCGCGCCTGGAGTGCGCCAATCCGAGCCGGTAGACAATGTTGTCGAGACGCCGCTCCAGCTGTTGCAGCATCACCGTGCCGGTGACCCCGGTCGACCGCTCGGCCTTCTCAAAGTAGTGCCGGAACTGCACCTCGAGCACGCCGTAGATCCGTCGAGCGCGCTGCTTGGCGCGCAGCTGGAGCCCGAAGTCGGACACCTTGCGGCGACGGGCAAGACCGTGCATGCCGGGGATCACACCGTTCCGCCGGTCGAAGGTGCAGTTGGTCAGGCACTTTTCGCCCTTGAGGTAGAGCTTGGCGCCTTCCCGCCGGCAGAGCCGGCAACGGGGTCCGTGTTGGTTGGCCATGTGTGTGTGTGCTGCTCCGCTAGACCCGACGCCGCTTGGGCGGTCGGCAGCCGTTGTGGGCAATGGGGGTGATGTCGGTGATCGCGGTCACCTCCAGGCCGCTGGCCTGAATCGAGCGAATGGCGGCCTCGCGCCCGGAGCCAGGGCCCTTGACGAACACCTCAACCTGCTTGAGACCGTGCTCCATGGCGCGGCGGGCCGCGGTCTCGGCAGTGGTCTGGGCCGCGAAGGGGGTGCTCTTGCGCGAGCCCTTGAACCCCTGGGCGCCTGCCGATCCCCAGGCGATCACGTTGCCCTGGGGGTCGGTGAGGCTGACGATGGTGTTGTTGAACGTCGCCAGGATGTGGGCGTGTCCAACCGTGATGTTCTTCTTCTCCCGCCGCCGGGTGCGGACGACCTTCTTCTTCTTAGCCACGTCTCTTACCTGCTACTTCTTCTTGCGCTTGGCGGCGATCGTCTTCTTGGGTCCGCGCCGGGTGCGCGCGTTGGTCCGGGTGCGCTGGCCGCGCACGGGAAGACCGCGCCGGTGGCGCAGTCCACGGTAGGTGCCGATCTCCATCAGTCGCTTGATATTGAGCGCGATCTGACGGCGCAGGTCGCCCTCGACCCGGCCCTGCAGCTGCTTGGCGATGATGTCGCGCAGCCGGCCCACCTGGGCGTCGGTGAGGTCGCGGGTGCGCAACTCGGGGGAGATGCCGGCCAGGGTGAGCAGGCGTCTGGCCGTCGTCGGTCCGATCCCAAAGATGTAGGTCAACGAGATCTCGATGTGCTTGTCACGGGGAACGTCGACCCCGGCGATACGTGCCACCTGGCTCCCTTATCCCTGCCGCTGCTTGTGCTTCGGGTTCTCGCAGATCACGCGCACGGCGCCGTGGCGCTTGATCACCTTGCAGCGCTCACAGATCTTCTTCACCGAAGCCCGAACCTTCATCTCGTCCTGTCGTCCCTGGTGCCTTAGGCAAGTCGCTGAAGGATCCGCCCCCGACCGGGATCGGCCGTGGACAGCTCCACGGAGACCCGGTCACCCGGGAGGATGCGGACCGCCTGGAGGCGCGCCTTCCCTGCCGGGTGGGCAAGAACCTTGTGGCCGTTGTCGAGCTCGACCCGGTAGAGCGCATTGGGAAGGGGCTCGATGACCCTCCCGATCAGCGGCTCATTGCTCCCGCTCATCGGGCGCGCCGAATCTGCCCGGCGGGCAGCCACAAAGAAGAAGTATACCCGCTGGCGATCGGTGACCGCCGCGGCGGCCAGCCCGGTCGCCGGCTCCCCGGGTCAGGGCCGCTCATCGGGCTCCCCCGGCCGGGTGGTCAGCACCCGGGGACCGGCCTCGGTCACGGCCACGGTGTGCTCGAAGTAGCAGGCCAGCTTGCCGTCGTCAGTGGCGACCGTCCACTCGTCGGCGAGCACGTGGACCTCGTGGCTCCCAGTGCAGACCATTGGCTCGATCGCCAGGACGTAGCCCGCTTTGAGCTGGTTGCCGGTGCCCGGGGCCCCATAGTTGGGTACCTGGGGAGGCTCGTGCATGTCGCGGCCGATTCCATGGCCGACGTAGTTGCGGACCACCGAGTACCCCTGGCCCTCAACGAATGTCTGGACGGCATGGCCGATGTCGCCGATGTGCCGTCCCGGCCGGGCCTGCTCGATCCCCAGGCGCAGCGCCTCCCGCGTGACCTCGACCAGCCGGGTGGTTTGCGGGGTGCGGGTGCCGGCTATCACGCTGCAGCCTGAGTCGGCCCACCAACCGTCGAGGATCAGTCCACAGTCGAGGGAGACAATGTCCCCGTCCTCGATCAGGCGAGGGCCGGGAATGCCGTGGACCACCTCGTCGTTGACCGAGATGCAGATCGACTTGGGGAAGCCTCCGTAGCCGATGAAACCGGGCACGCAGCCGTGGTCGCGAATGAAGGTCTCCGCCTCACGGTCGATGTCGTCGGTGGTGATCCCGGGGCGGGTCAGGTCACGGAGGTGGCCGAGACACTCGCCGAGGATGCGCCCCGAGACGGTCATCTTCTCGACGTCGGCCGGCTTCTTCAGCCGGAACGCCTCCACCCTGGTGGCCATCAGGCGACCGGCGCCGGTGGCTCGCTGAGCACCACGTCGATGCGCTCGCTCACCTCCTCGATGGTCCCATCACCGTCCAGGTGCTCGACCCGGGTACCGCGCTTGGCGTAGTAGTCCAGGACCGGAAAGGTCTCGGCGTCGTAGACCGCCAGTCGTGAGGTGACCGTGGCCAGGCTGTCATCCTTGCGACCGTCGATCTCGGCGCGGCGCTTGAGCCTGGCGAACACCTTGTCCTCGGGCACCAGCAGGTGGAGCACGATGTCCACCGGCATGTGCCGTTGCTCGAGCACCTCGTCGAGGGCGCGTGCCTGCTCAACAGTGCGGGGAAAACCGTCGAGCAGCACCCCCTGGGCGGCGTCGTCCGCCTCCAGCCGGCTGACGATCACCTTGAGCATGAGGTCGTCCGAGACCAGGCCGCCGTGCTCCATGATCGGCTGCACCTCGCGTCCCAGCTCAGTGCCCTGGGTCACCTCGCGGCGCAGCATGTCGCCGGTACCGACGTGGAGCAGCCCAAAGCGCTCGCTGACGTGCGCGGCCTGGGTGCCCTTGCCGCTTCCGGGCCGGCCGAAGAGGACGGCGATCATCGGATGAAGCCGCGGTACTGCCGCATCATCAGCTGAGTCTCGATCTGCTTCATGGTGTCAAGCGCCACGCCGACGACGATCAGGATCGCAGTGCCGCCCAGGTAGAGCTGGCTCGCTGAGGTGCCGGTGACCTTGGCGGTGACCAGGGGCAGGACCACGGTGATCACCGCCAGGAAGAGCGCGCCTGCCAGGGTGATTCTCCCCATCACCCGGCCGAGGTACTGAGCGGTACTCGGCCCGGGCCTGATCCCGGGGATGAAGGTCGACTGCTTCTTGAGGTTGTCGGCAACATCGTTCGGGTCGAACACGACGGACGTGTAGAAGTAGGTGAAGCCGAGGATGAGCACGAAGTAGAGGACGTTGTAGAGGAGGTCGGGCGCGAGGCTGGGACCGTTGGGCTGCCAGTTGCTGGTGATCCAGCGTGCCGCGTTGCCGACCACGCCCCCAGTGGTCGAGAAGAAGTTGGCGAAGATTTGCGGGAAGGCCATGATCGACAGTGCGAAGATGATCGGGATGACCCCAGCGGTGTTGACCCGCAACGGAAGCGTGTTGCGCCGCCCCTGCGTGGCCAGGCCCGACCGCGGATTCAGCACCCGTTGTGCCGACTGCACCGGGATCTTCCGCTGCGCCTGCTGCACGTAGATGATGCCCGCGGTCACCGCGACAGCGATCAGGGCAAAGACGAGGGCGCCGATGATCCTGCCCCCGCCACCCCCCTGAACGTACGAGAGTGCGGCGCCTGGCAGGCGGCCGATGATGCCAGCAAAGATGATCAGCGACACCCCGTTGCTCACCCCGTACTCGGTGATCAGCTCGCCCAGCCACATCAGCCCGATCGTCCCCGCGGCGAGGACCACCATGATGGTGAGCACCGAGCCCGTTGTCGGGGTGGTGAGGATCTGACGGCTCTCGAGCAGCTTGGTCAGGCCGTACGCCTGGACCGCGGCGAGGGGAACGGTCAGCCACCGGGTGTAGCGGTTGATCTTCTTGCGGCCCTGCTCCCCCTCCTTGCTGACCTCCTTGAGGCGCGTGGAGACCACGGTCATCAGCTGCATGATGATCGTGGCGTTGATGTAGGGGTTGAGACCTTCGGCGACAATCGAGAAGTTGGAGAGGCCGCCGCCGCTGAACAGGTTGAGCAGATTGAGGAGGCTGTTCGATGCGAACAGATCGTGCAGCTTCACCGGGTCGGTCCCGGGGATGGGGACGCTGGCAAAGATGCGGAAGATCAGCAGCAAGCCGACGGTGAAGAGCAGCTTCTTGCGCAGCTCCGGGATGCGCATCGCCTTGCCGAGCGCCTCCAGCAGGTTCACTCGGTGGTCTCCGTCCCCCCGGCGCTGATGCCGGCTGCACCAGCGGCCACCGGCGCACCGGTCTCGAGTAGTTCCACGCTGCCGCCCGCGGCCTCGACGGCGCTCCGCGCAGCAGCGGAAATGCGGTGGACCCGAACCGTCAGCCGCACCTTGAGCGCGCCCGAGCCGAGGATCTTCACCCCGTGGTCTCCGGAGCCGACCAGGCGGGCTGCTTTGAGTACGTCGACATCAACGGTGCTGCCCGCCTCGAAGCGATTGAGCTTGCCCAGGTTGACCGAGGCGTACTGCTTGCGGAAGCGGTTGTGAAACCCGCGCAGCTTGGGCAGCCGCTGCGCCAGCGGCATCTGACCTCCCTCGAAACCAACGGGAAGGTGCGAGGTACGCGCGAACTGGCCCTTCTGGCCCTTGCCGCAGGTCTTGCCCTGGCCCTGGCTGATTCCCCGGCCCAGCCGTCGGCGTTGCCTGCGGCTGCCCGCGGGGGCGGAGAGCTCGTGCAACTTCACTTGGTCTCCTTTCCGGTGCGCGACGCGGTGGAGTCGGCGAGCACGCGCATCCCCTCGGGGCTGTCGGCGGCAATGCCGTCGACGCTCACCAGGTGGCGCACCTTGTGAACCATCCCGCGGATCGCGTCCGAGGGCTCATGAACCACGGTGTGGTTCAGCTTCTTGAGGCCGAGCGCGGCCAGGGTTGCCTTCTGGTCCCTCGCGTAGCCGATGGAGCTCTTCCGATAGGTCACTCGAATGCTCATGACTGAGGCACCTCCTCACGGCCGAGCATCACTCCCGCCCGGCGGCGACCCACGATCTGCTCGGGTCGCTTGCCGCGGACCTCGGCGACGTCCTGCAGGGTGCGCATCGCGGAGAGTGCGCCCACGGTGGCGCGGACCACGTTGATCGGGTTGTTGGTTCCCAGGGACTTGGTGAGGATGTCGTGAATACCCGCGGCCTCCACGACGGCGCGCATCGCGCCGCCGCTGATCACCCCGGTTCCAGGCACGGCGGGCTTGAGCATCACCTTGGCGGCGCCGACCTTGAAGCGGAGCTCGTGGGGAATCGTCCGGCCGACCATCGGGATCGTGATCATGTTCTTCTTGGCCGCCTCGACACCCTTGCGAATCGCTTCAGGCACCTCTCCCGCCTTGCCCAGGCCGGCGCCGACGCGGCCCTGTCCGTCGCCAACCACGACCAGAGCGCTGAAGGAGAAGCGCCGCCCTCCCTTGACCACCTTGGCCACCCGGTTGAGCGAGACGATCTTCTCCTGAAACTCGGAGTCGCGACCGCCCTGGTCGCGGCGGCTGTCCATGCGCATGCCCATGCCTAAAACCTCAGTCCGGCGCCACGCGCCGCGTCGGCCAGGGCCTTGACCCGGCCGTGGTACAGGTAACCACCGCGGTCGAAGACCACGGCCTCGATGCCGGCGGCCTTGGCCCGCTCGGCGACGGCCTGGCCGACCACACCGGCGGCACCCAGACCGGTCTTGCTGCCCAGTGAGCTCTTCAGGTCGGAGTCGATGCTCGATGCGGCCGCCACGGTGTGCCCGCGGGTGTCATCGATGACCTGGGCTGTGATGTGGTTGAGCGACCGGTACACCGCGAGACGGGGCCGGTCGGCGGTGCCGGTGATGTGCTTGCGAACCCGGCGGTGCCGCTTGTCGCGTGCGCCGCGCCGGTCGTGCTTCTTGAACATGCCTTACTTGCCCTTTCCGGCCTTGCCGGACTTGCCGGCCTTACGGCGCAGCTTCTCACCCCGGTACAGCACTCCCTTCCCCTTGTAGGGCTCGGGCTTGCGGAAGGACCGGATCTTGGCGGCGACCTGGCCGACCACTTCCTTGTTGGGGCCGGTGACCGAGATCTGGGTGGGCACCGGGACGTTGATGGTTACGCCCGCAGGCGGGCTGTAGCGGATCGGATGCGAGTAGCCGAGCAGAAGCACAAGATCATTCCCCTGCTTCGAGGCGCGGAAGCCCACGCCCACCAGGTCGAGATTCCGGGTGAACCCCTTGCTCACCCCCTCGACCATGTTGGCCACCAGCGTCCGCGTGAGTCCGTGCAGCGAGCGATGCTGGGCGGAGTCGGTGGGGCGCTCGACGTGGAGGACCCCCTCCTCGACGACGATCTTCATTGCCGGAGGCAGGCTGCGCTCCAGGGTGCCCATCCCGCCCTTGACGGTCACGTGGCTCCCCTGGCTCACCACCTCGACCCCGGAGGGGAGTTGTACGGGGAGACGTCCGATTCTCGACACGGCCGCCTACCAGACGTACGCAACCACCTCGCCACCCAGGCCGGCGCGCTGCGCAGCTGAGCCGGTCATCAGACCGTGCGAGGTGGAGATGATGGCGATCCCGAGACCGCCGAGAACGCGAGGAATCTCGCTCTTGCGAGCGTAGACCCGGAGGCCGGGCTTGCTGATCCGGCGCAGACCGCTGAGGGCGCGCCCCCGCGCGGTGCGCGGCTTCAGGGTGAGCGTGAGCACGCCGATCGGAGTCCCCTCCTCCTGAGCCTCGGCGTAGTCCTCGATGAAGCCCTCCTCCTTGAGGACACGGGCGATCTCCACCTTCATCCGGGAGACGGGCACGCTCACGGTGCGGTGGTTGGCGGCGTTGGCGTTGCGGACGCGGGTCAGCATGTCCGCGATGGTGTCACTCATCATGGCCGGGTCACCAGGACGACTTCTTGACGCCGGGGATCTGGCCCTTGGCCGCGAGGCCGCGGAAGCAGATCCGGCACATCCCGAACTTGCGCATGAACGCCCGCGGACGCCCGCAGACTCCACAGCGGTGGTGTTCCTGGACCGGAAACCGGCTGGGGCGCAGCCCCTTGGCGATCAGAGATTTCTTGGCCATTGACTTACCTCACCGCGCCGTATCGGGCCAGGTGGCCCGACGCACGCGGAGTGCGTGGATGTGGAAAAACGTGGTCACCCCTGCTGACCCGGCTTGCGAAAGGGCATCCCGAAGCCGCCGAGCAGTGCCCGCCCCTCATCGTCGCTGGCCGCCGAGGTGACGATGCACACCTCCATCCCGCGGAGCTTGTCGATCTTGTCGAAGTCGATCTCCGGAAAGACCAGCTGCTCGCGCAGGCCAAGAGTGTAGTTGCCATGCCCGTCGAACGCCTTGGGGTCGATCCCCCGGAAGTCACGAATGCGCGGCAGGGCGACGTTGACCAGCTTGTCCAGGAAGTCCCACATGCGACGGCCGCGCAGGGTCACCTTGACCCCGATCGGCATGCCCTCACGAAGCTTGAACGCCGCCACCGACTTGCGCGCCCGGATCACGATTGGCGCCTGGCCGGTGATCTGCTTGAGGTCGGACACCGCGGCGTCGATGGCGCGGCCGTTCTGGATGGCCTCGCCAAGCCCAATATTGACCACGATCTTCTGCACCCGGGGCACCTGCATGGCGTTCTGGTACCGGAACTCCTTGACCATGGCGGGCACCACGCTGGCGTCGTACTGGTCCTGCAGGCGCGAGCGGGAAGCTACGGCGCTGGCGGCCATCAGGCGCTCACCCGCTCGTACCGCTGGCCGCACTTCCTGCAGACCATGCCCCGGCTGCCATCGTCGAGCACCACGTGGCCGATCCGGGTGGGCTTGTCGCAGCGGTTGCACACCAGCAGCACGTTGCTATAAGCGATCGGCGCGTAGAAGTCCACGATGCCCCCCTGGGCGTTGCCGCGTGTATTCGCCTTGGTATGCCGCTTCGCCACCCCAACGCCCGTGACGACGATCCGCTGCTCATCGGCGACGGTGCGCTCGACCACGCCGCGCTTGCCCTTGTCCTTGCCGGCGATCACCTCGACCGTGTCCCCCGAGCGGATGTCGAGCAGGCGCGGGCGGCCCTGCGCCCAGCCCTCGTGCTTGAGCTTGACCCGGCGCCGCTGCACTTGAGTCTTGGGCATGTCAGAGCACCTCAGGCGCTAGCGACACAATCTTCATGTAGTTGCGCTCACGCAGCTCGCGTGCCACCGGACCGAAGATCCGGGTACCGCGGGGGTTGTTGTTGGGGTTGATCAGCACTGCCGCGTTCTCGTCGAAGCGGATGTTGCTGCCGTCCGGGCGCTGGAACTCCTTGACCGTGCGGACCACCACAGCCCGGACCACATCGCCCTTCTTGACCTGGGCATTCGGGGTGGCCTGCTTGACCGCGCCGATGATGACGTCGCCGACCGAGGCGTACTTGCGGTAGGACCCTCCGAGCACGCGGATGCAGAGGATCTCCCGCGCTCCACTGTTGTCGGCGACCTTGAGGACGCTCTCCTGCTGAATCACAACGCGTCCTACTTGGCCTTCTCGAGGATCTCGGAGACGCGCCAGCGCTTCTCCTTAGACATCGGCTTGGTCTCGGCAATCCGCACTCGGTCACCGACGCCGGCGCCGCTCTCGTCGTGCGCCTTCATCCGGGTGGTGTGCCTGACCACCTTCTTGTACAGCGGGTGAGGTTTCTGTTCCTGGATGAGGACGACCACGGTCTTCTCCATCCGGTCACTGACCACGATGCCCTCGCGCACCTTGCGCCGAGACCGGCTCTCGACAGTCTGCTGCTGCTCTTCGGCCATGGTCGTCTACCCCTCCCGCCGATGTGGTGCCTGGCGCTCCGCCTCGAGCTGCACCGTCATCGCGCGGGCGATCTGCTTGTGGATGTGTCGAATCTGTCGGTGGTTCTCGACCTGTCCGGTGGCCTGCTGAAATCGGATCACAAAGAGCTGATGGCGCTGCTGGCGAAGGTGATCGTCGAGTTCCTCACGCTTCATTCCGCGCAGCTCGTTCAGGGCATCGGCACGCTTGCTCATGCGCTCGCCTCGACCTCGGCGGCGCCGGGCTCCTCGCGGACCACGAACCGGGTATTGATAGGCAGCTTGTGAGCGGCGAGGCGCATCGCCTCCTTGGCGATCTCAGGGGCGACGCCACTCATCTCGAACAGCACCCGGCCGGGCTTGACGATCGCCACCCAGCCCTCGAGGTTGCCCTTGCCACTGCCCATCCGCGTTTCGGCGGGCTTCTTGGTGTACGAGTGGGCGGGGAAGACCCTGATCCAGATCTTGCCGCCGCGCTTGACGTGCCGAGTCATGGCGCGTCGGGCGGCCTCGATCTGACGATTGGTCATCCAGCACTCCTCGAGCGCCTGCAACCCGTACGTTCCGAAGGCGATGGTGGTGCCGCGCCCGGCGGTGCCGCGACGATGGCCGCGATGCAGCTTGCGGTGCTTGGTCCGCTTGGGCATCAGCATCGTCAGCCCTCCTCGGCGGAGTCGTCTGCGGTCTGCGGCGGGGTGCCGGACGGCTCAGCGGGCGCCACCGCCGGCCTGGGCGCCGAGGTGGCCCTGGCGGTCGCGGGCCTGGCAGCAGTGGGTTTGGCAGAAGTGGCCTTGGCCGACGTTGGCTTCGCGGTCGTGGGCTTGACCGACGTTGGCTTGGCGGTCGTGGGCTTGGCCGTCGTGGGCTTGGCGGTCGTGGGCTTGGCCGTAGCGGCCTTGGCCGGCGTCGGCTCCGCGGGGGGCGTGACGGCGGCGTCGGGCGGGGCCGCTGGCGAAGCGTCCGCGGTCTCGGTTGGGGCAGCCGCGGCAGGCACCGCAGAACTACTGCCCCCGGACGCAGCCGGGCTTCTCGGCGCGGTGGCGGCGGCAGCACCGCGAACCGCGCGTCCATCGCCGTCGGCATCCTCACGGCCGCCGCGGCCCGTCGCGACCGGGGTGGGGTTGATCGGCTCGCCCGTGGCGGTGACGTAGTCGCCCTTGTACAGCCAGCAGGTCACGCCGATGCGCCCGAATGTCGTACGCGCCTCCGCCTGCCCGTACTCGATGTTGGCCCGCAGGGTGTGCAGCGGCACTCGCCCTTCACGATCCCACTCGCGCCGCGACATCTCCGCACCGCCCAGACGGCCCGCCACCTCGATCTTGACGCCCTTGGCCCCAGCGCGCATGCAGCGCATCAGTGTCTGCTTGATGGCCCGGCGGAAAGCGATCCGCTTCTCCAGCTGCGAGGCGACGTTCTCCGCGACCAGCTGGGCGTCGAGATCG
>JBHEMT010000037.1:0-7809 GCA_046262435.1 Candidatus Dormibacteria bacterium
ACTGATCTCGTGAGCGCGCGCAGCCGCATCGAGTTTCTCGGGGCGTTCGAGTCGACCTACCAGCCGCAGCACGACGTCGACATCGCGGAGACCACGCGGCACACCTCAATGTGGCGTGAGGACCTGGCCCTGCTCACAACCTGCGGGGTGTCGTCGCTGCGTTACCCGGTGCGCTGGCATCGGGTCGAGGAGGCCGAGGGGTGCTACGACTGGCGGCATACCGACGCCGTCCTGGATCACCTTCGCGACACCGGGATGCGGGTGGTTCTCGACCTCTGCCATCACATGAGCTACCCGAGGTGGCTCGCGGGCGGCTTTGCCGATCCCCGGTTTGGCGACGCCTACCTGCGGTTCGCCGAGGCTGTGGCACGCCGGTATCCCTGGATGGCGGGCTACACGCTGTTCAACGAGCCGTTCACCACCCTCTTCCTGGCGGGCAGCTGCGCCGTCTTTCCGCCCCGGCTCAGCGGCCCGGAGGGCTTTGTCCGGCTCACGGCCAACGTCTACCCGGCGGTCACCGAGGCGGCCCGAATGTATCGCGACCTCGTTCCCAAGGCGCGGTACCTGCATGTCGACAGCTGCGAGCAGCACGACGCGGCCGGCCCGGAGGGGGAGGAGTACACCGCCCTCGCCAATGACCGGCGCTTCCTCCTCACCGACATCATGCTCGGCCGCCACCTCGACCCCGACCGGCCGTTCCTTCGCGAGCTGCGCGAGGCGGGAGGGGAGCGGCTGTTGGAGATCCGGCCGGGGCACATCGATGTTCTGGGCCTCGACTACTACGCCCATTCACAGTGGCAGTTCTCCGGCTGGGGGAGGGGAATCGGCGGCTCGCCTGCACCCGCACCGCTGGCCGACGTGATCGAGAACTACTGGCGCCGCTACGGGCTCGAGTGCGCGATCGGCGAGACCAATATCAGGGGCAACCCCTCCGACCGCGCATCGTGGCTGCGCTACACCCTCGAGCAGTGCGAGATAGCGGTGGCTCGCGGGGTCAACCTGACCCAGTACTGCTGGTTTCCCACCGTCGACTCCTGTGACTGGAGCTCGCTGCTCGTGCGGAGCGAGGGCAACGTCGACCCGGTGGGCGTGTTCTGGGTCGATTCCGAATGGCGGCGGCGATCCTCGTCGATGTCCGAGTCCTATGCCCGCGCCGCCGGCGGCGAAAGCGCCTCCTCGCTTCCCGCCTATCGGTTCAAACCGCCCGTGTCACGCTGGCTGGCGGGATACGCGCCGCACGTGGCCCACTGGGACTGGGTCGACCCGCCCGGGGAGGCCGCGTGCACCAACGCCCCTCCGGTGGACGACTGGGTGGTCTTCGAGGTGCGCGCCGCCGACGCCGACGCCTCCGCAGCCGCCTAGCAGTCGGCCATGGCGTCGTCCCAAGAGGTTCGAGGCGTCGTCGCGCGGTCGGTGGGCGCTCCGGTCAGCGTCGAGACCGTGGTGGTGCCCCACCCCGGCCCCGGCGAGGTGACCGTCCGTCCCATGGCCTGCGGTGTCTGCCACACCGACCTTCACTACCGGGAGGGGAACATCGAGGACGCCTTTCCCTTCCTCCTCGGACACGAGGCCGCCGGCACGGTGGAGGCGGTGGGCGACGGGGTCACCGCCCTGGCTCCGGGGGACTTCGTGGTTCTCGCCTGGCGCGCCCCCTGCGGGCGCTGCCGCTCCTGCCGGCGCGGCCGTCCCTGGTACTGCTTTGACAGCCTCACCGCGAGCCAGTCGATGACGCTCGCGGACGGCACCGTTCTCAAGGCGGCGCTGGGAATCGGAGCCTTCAGCGAACTCACCCTGGTCCATGCCGAGCAGGCGGTCAAGGTTGACCCGCGGATTCCGGCCGAGATGGCAGGCCTGATCGGCTGCGGAGTCATGGCCGGCTTTGGTGCCGCGGTGAACACAGGCGGCGTCTCGAGGGGTGACAGCGTGGCCGTGATCGGCTGCGGTGGGGTGGGCAATGCCGCGATCGCCGGAGCCGCCGTGGCCGGTGCTCGGCTGATCGTGGCCGTCGACATTGATGACCGCAAGCTCGAGTGGGCGCGGGCCTTCGGCGCCACCCACACCGTCAACTCCACCGCCACAGACCCTGTCAAGGCGATCAGGGCCCTCACCGAGGGGCATGGTGCCGACCTGGTCATCGACGCGGTCGCCCGGCCGGAGACCTACCTGCAGGCGACCCGTGCCCGTGACCACGCCGGCACCGTCGTCCTGGTCGGGGTTCCTCCGCCCCGGGTCGCCGTCGAGATCCCCCTGCTGGAGATCTTCGGCCGCGGGGGCGCGCTCAAGTCATCGTGGTACGGCGACGCTCTGCCCAGCAGGGACTTCCCCATCCTGGTTGACCTCCACCTCAGGGGGCTGCTGCCGCTCGACGGCTTCGTGTCCGAACGGATCCATCTCGACGCGGTCGAACAGGCATTCCATCGGATGGAGCGCGGCGAGGTTCTGCGCTCTGTGGTGATGCTCTGAGCCAGAGCGCGAGCCCCCCCGCCGAGATCCCCCCCACGCAGGTGCCAGCGGCGCAGGAGGATCCGATCGAGGTCGAGCCCGACGACGTCGCCCGCCGGGCGGTCGAGATCGGAGAACAGCGGCTGACCCGAGGGCCGCGCGACATCCTCATCACCGGTTTGATCGGGGGCATCGAGGTATCGCTCGGCGGGGTGGTGGCGATGACCGTGCTTGGCGCCGCGCTGACCGCCGCTCCAAGGCTGGGCCTGTATACGGGTCTTGCCCTTGGGGGGCTGGTCTTTCCTGTGGGTTTCCTCTTCGTCATCCTGGGGCGCTCCGAACTCTTCACCGAGAACTTCTTGATCCCGGTGATGGCCACGATCGCCCGGCGCTTGCCCCGAGGCTCACTGGCCACACTCTGGGCGCTCTCCTGGGTGGGAAACGTCCTTGGATGCGTGGTCATGGCCCTGCTGCTCTCGATTCCCCAGGCGATCGGCGAGCCAATCCGCGAGGGCTATCGCGCCTACACCGCCTACAAACTGGAGGTCCCGCCGCTGGGGCTCTTCCTCTCCTCCGTCCTCGCCGGGATGACCATGACCGTGCTCACCTGGCTGCTGGTGGCGGTGCGCCATCCCCTGGTCAAGGTTGTCGTGATCTACGCCGCGGGCTACACCCTGTTCGCCACCAACTTCTCGCACGCGATCGTGGGCGCGGCGATCATCTTCGTCGGGTTCGTCCCCGCACACCGGACCCTGCTGGACGCTGCTCTGTGGCTGGGAATCACCACCGCGGGAAACCTGGTCGGGGGGGTGGGGCTGGTCACCGCGTTCCGGGTGGTCCAGGCGCGCGAACAGTCCCGCGAGTAGGAGCCTCGGCGGCCGTCGGCCGCACCCGGACTCGGCCCCGCGCACCCCCTCTTCCTGACACCCGCAGGGCACGACAAACTCCTCCGGGCGGGCCTTGACACCGGGACCGGCCGACACCAAGATATGGGGGCCAACGGGCCGTTCACCCCCAAGATGTGGGAAAATGGTGGACAAAGCTGTGGACAAGCAGCGGGCCGGCTCGAGGGCGCACGGTAGTCCCCCTCACGTCACTCCAAGCCCCCCTCGAGCCGCCCTTCCGACCACTCCCCACCCCACACGAGGTCTATTCCGTGGACGACTCCGCCCCGTCAAACTCTGCAGACGTCTCCTCTCCATCAGGGCCGGACACCACCACGAGCCCGCCAGCGGCGGCGCGAGCCCCGCGACGTCAGGGTCAGCGGCGCCAGGCCAGGGGGACGGTCTCGCTCTCGCAGGGTGGCCTGCGCATCGAGCGGCGCTTCACCTCCGCGGGCATCCACCCGTTTGACCAGGTCACCTGGGAGAAGCGTGATGCGGTGATCGGCAACGAGAAGGGCAAGACGGTTTTCGAGCAGCGCGAGGTGGAGATCCCCGCATCCTGGTCACAGATGGCCACCAACGTGGTGGTGAGCAAGTACTTCCGCGGCCCGCTGGACACTCCGCGCCGAGAGACCAGCGTCCGCCAGGTGATCTCGCGCGTCTCCGACACCATCGCCCGCTGGGGAGCCGAGGGCGGCTATTTCGCCAGCCAGGCGGACACCGAGGCCTTCAACGACGAGCTCACCCACCTCGTGCTCCACCAGAAGATGGCCTTCAACAGCCCGGTCTGGTTCAACGTGGGCGTCCCCGGCACTCGGCCCCAGGCCAGCGCCTGCTTCATCAACAGCGTCGAGGACACGATGGACTCGATCCTCACCCTGGCGCACACCGAGGGCATGCTCTTCAAGTACGGGTCGGGCACCGGGACCAACCTCAGCCCGATCCGCTCCTCGAACGAGCAGCTGGCCGGCGGGGGGACCGCCAGCGGGCCGGTGTCGTTCATGCGCGGCTTCGACGCCTTTGCCGGAGTGATCAAGAGCGGTGGCACCACGCGTCGCGCCGCCAAGATGGTGATCCTCAACGTCGACCACCCCGATGTGGTCGAGTTCATCACCTGCAAGGTGACCGAGGAGCGCAAGGCCTGGGCCCTGATCGATGCCGGGTACGACGGCTCCTTCACCGGCGAGGCATACGGCTCGATTTTCTTCCAGAACTCCAACAACTCCGTCCGGGTGACCGACGAATTCATGCGTGCGGTTGTCGAGGACAAGGAGTGGCATCTCAAGGCCGTGGTGGACGGCCGCACCGTGACCACCCTGCGGGCCAAGGAGCTGATGCACCTGATCGCCGAGAGCGCCCACCACAGCGGCGATCCGGGCATCCAGTACGACACCACAATCAACGACTGGCACACCAGCTCGAACACGGCGCGGATCAACGCGAGCAACCCGTGCTCCGAGTACATGTTCCTCGACGACTCTGCCTGCAATCTGGCGAGCCTCAACCTGCTCACCTTCCTCAACGACGACGGCAGCTTCGACGTCGAGGCCTACAAGCACGCGGTGGCGATCACCATCACCGCCCAGGAGATCCTGGTCGGCAACGCCAGCTACCCGACCAAGCGGATCGCCGAGAACAGTGAGAAGTTCCGCCCGCTGGGGCTGGGCTATGCCAACCTCGGTGCCCTGCTGATGGCCAAGGGGCTCCCCTACGACAGCCGCGAGGGCCGCGACCTGGCCGCGTGCGTCACCTCGATCATGACCGGTGAGGCGTACGCGCAGTCGGCGCGGATGGCGCGCGAGGTGGGTCCTTTCGCCGGCTACGCCGCCAACCGCAAGCCGATGCTGCGGGTGATCGGCAAGCACCGCGAGGCCGCCTACCGGATCAGTGACGACACCGTCGAAGCCGCGTTACTGACCGCGGCGCGGCGTTCCTGGGACGAGGCCCATGAACTGGGCGCGGTGCACGGCTACCGCAACGCTCAGGCCACCGTCCTGGCACCCACCGGCACCATCGGATTCATGATGGACTGCGACACCACCGGGGTCGAGCCGGACATCGCTCTGGTCAAGTACAAGAAGATGGTCGGCGGCGGAATGATGAAGATCGTCAACCAGACGGTTCCCGCCGCGCTGAAGCGGCTCGAGTACGGCGAGACGGCGGTCAAGGAAATCGTCGACTTCATCGACAAGAACGACACCATCGAGGGTGCACCCGCGCTCCGCGACGAGGACGTGGCCGTCTTTGACTGCGCATTCAAACCCGCCAACGGCAGTCGGACCATCGCCTGGCAGGGACACGTGCGGATGATGGGGGCGGTGCAGCCGTTCCTCTCAGGCGCGATCAGCAAGACGGTCAACATGCCCGAGAACGCCAGCGTGGACGACGTCGAACAGGCCTACATCGACGGTTGGAAGATGGGCCTCAAGGCGCTTGCCATCTACCGCGACGGCAGCAAGCGCTCTCAGCCGCTGGCCACCTCGATCGACAGGACCACCGGGGCGCGGGTGCAGGTGGTGGAGCGCCCACTGCGGCGCAAGCTGCCCGCCGAGCGTCAGGCGGTGACCCACCGCTTCGAGGTGGCCGGCCACGAGGGCTACATCACCGTCGGCATGTATGAGGACGGCACCCCCGGCGAGATCTTCCTGAAGATGGCCAAGGAGGGCTCGACCATCAGCGGCCTGATGGACTCGTTCGCGATCGCAATCAGCTCAGCCCTTCAGTACGGGGTGCCCCTCAAGGCGCTGGTCGACAAGTTCGCGCATGTGCGCTTCGAGCCTCAGGGGTTCACCAAGAACCCCGAGATCCCCATCGCCAAGTCGATCATCGACTACATCTCGCGCTGGCTCGCCTCGCGTTTCCTGCCATGGGAGGATCGTGACGCGCTCGGCATCGTCCGCCGCGACGGAACCGAGCTGGGTCAGCAGCCGGTATCGGACACGCGGGTGCCGGCGGTCATTCCCCCGTCGCTGTCGGTGGCCACTGAGCTGCCCGTGGTCGCAGCAGCGGTGGTGCAATCCACCTTCCAAAATCAGGGTGATGCGCCGTCATGCTCGGAGTGCGGGTCGTTGATGGTGCGCAGCGGCGCCTGCTACAAGTGCGGCAACTGCGGCTCGACCAGCGGGTGCAGCTGAGGGCGCGCCCCAGCTGACCCGTCGGGCCCTGCGGGATGCGTCATGCTGCTCGCGGTGAGGGCAGCATGACGCTGGTGCCGGCGGGCGTCGCCCTGCGCGCTGAGGCCGAAGCCGTGCTGCGCGCTCTCGCCGGGAACGACGCCGTCCTCCGCGACGACCAGTGGTCGGCCATCGAGGCGCTGGCCGGTGAGCATCGGCGCGTGCTGGTGGTACAGCGCACCGGCTGGGGGAAGTCCGCAGTGTACTTCGTGGCAACCGCCCTGCTCCGGGCGCGGGGAGCGGGACCGACGGTGATCGTCTCCCCGCTGCTGGCGCTGATGCGCAACCAGATTGCCGCCGCGGAGCGGGCCGGGATTCGCGCGGTGACCATCAACTCGAGCAACAGTGACGAGTGGTCGGAGGTGCACCAGCAGGTGCGCGCCGGCGACGTGGACGTCCTGCTGGTCTCGCCGGAGCGGCTGAACAACCCCGGGTTTCGCGACGAGGTCCTGCCCCGGCTCGCCACGGAGGCCGGCCTGCTGGTGATCGACGAGGCGCACTGCATCTCCGACTGGGGCCACGACTTTCGCCCCGACTACCGCCGTATCCGCACCCTGCTGGACCGGCTGCCCCCGGGAATCCCCGTGCTCGCCACCACCGCCACCGCGAACGGGCGGGTCACCGACGATGTCGCCGAGCAGCTCGACCCCGCGGGTACCGCCGACGTGCTCGTGCTCCGGGGGTCCCTCGACCGGACGTCACTCCATCTGGCCGTGCTCCAGCTGCCTGACCAGGCTCGCCGCCTGGCCTGGCTGGCCGAACACCTCGGGCAGCTTGCCGGCTCAGGAATCATCTACACGCTGACCGTCGCGGCCACCCAGGAGGTGGCCGACCACCTGCGTGCACGCGGAATGGCGGTGGCGGCCTACTCCGGGCAGACCGAGCAGGCCGAGCGCCTCCAGGCCGAGGACGATCTGCTTCAGAACCGGGTCAAGGCGCTGGTTGCCACGAGCGCGCTGGGGATGGGCTTCGACAAGCCGGATCTGGGGTTCGTGGTCCACCTGGGGGCCCCGCCGAGCCCGATCGCCTACTACCAGCAGGTGGGGCGCGCCGGGCGCGGTCTGGAGCGGGCGGTGGTGGTGCTCCTGCCCGGCGGCGACGACCGCGCGGTGTGGGAGTACTTCGCGTCCCTGACCTTCCCGCCGGAGCCGCTCGTCCGCCGGACCCTGGCCGCGCTGGACGAGCAGGGAGGGACACTCTCCACGGCTGCGCTCGAGACCCGTGTGGAACTGCGTCGCAACCGCCTGGAGACGATGCTCAAGGTGCTCGACGTCGACGGCGCCGTGCAGCGGGTCGGGGGCGGGTGGCGC
>JBHEMT010000038.1:0-21199 GCA_046262435.1 Candidatus Dormibacteria bacterium
TTCGAGGCGCTGCGCGCCACCCGGGCCGGGGCCGGCGGTGAGATCCAGCTCACCGACGGCATCGGCGGCCTGATGGCCTCGGGACCGGTGTGGGGGCTGGAGTTCGAGGGCGAGCTGCTTGACGTGGGCACGCCGGAGGGCTGGCTGCGCACCAACCTGCGCCTGGCGCGCGACCACCCCGCATTTGCCAGGGCGCTCGATGGGCTCAGTCCCACGGCGGCGCTGGTGTGAGCGCGCTGTTCCGCCGCGAGTGGGGGGCGGTCACCTTCGTTGCCACCGTCCTCATCGGCGCCCTGGCGGTGACCATCTCGCTGCTGGTGACCGGCGGCTCGCACGGCTCGGCGGTGGCGCCACCGCCGCCGTGTCCCACCTTCACGCCGTACGTGACCAGCGCGCCGCCGAGCGCGAGCCCCACCCCGTCGGGCAGCGCCGCGGGCAAGCCGGCCGCGTCGCCCAGCGCGTCGCCACCCGCCTCGGCCGCCGCCCCGCCCACCCTGGCGCCGGCCACCCCGTTCGACCCGGCACTGGCGAACTGCCCCACGGCACCGCTGCCGCCGACGTCGACACCCGGAACCAGCAGCGCTCCGAGCACGCCCGGCGGCGCCACCCCCGGGGCGGGAGCATCCTCGCCCGCGGGCTCAAGCTCGGCAGCGCCCACCCCCTCAGCGCCGCCCACCCTGACCCCCAACCCCACTCCCATCGGGTAGGGCCTGGCTCAGGCGCCGAAGAGCAGCCGGGTGCCGTTGCGTGGGCTGATCTGGACCCGCTGCATCTCGAAGTCGGCGACGCGGGCGCCGCGCATGTCCACCACCACCGCGATCCGGTCACTGAGACGTAGACCGCCGATGCGCACGCAGTCGCGCAGGAAGGTGAAGGCCAGCGGCCGCACCAGGTTCCAGAGATAGCCGCGCGAGCTGTCCACCGCGGACGCGCCCTGCAGGCTCTGGTCGCGGAAGGCCATCACGCAGATCTCGTCACTGAGCTGCACCGGCGGCGTCCACAGGTAGGCGTCGTCCTCGCCGGTCTCGACCAGGCGGTCCTTGTCGGCGAACAGCCCCAGGGTCTCCACCAGCCGGCTCATCGGCCGCGCCGGGCCCTCGACGATCACCGGCACGTCGCGCAGCTGGCCATGGCGCTCCTGCTCCGGGTAGCGGGCGGTGAATCCCAGGTCCTCGATGCCGCTGAACGGGTTGGGAACCTTGATGACGAGCTCATCCATGCTTCAGACCTCCTGGCGACGACGTGAGCTGGACGCAACGGCGAGCACGGGATCGGATGTGAGCACGGCTGCCTCGATCTCACCTCGGTCCTCGCGCCGCTCCGGCGGGATCCAGGCAAGTCCAAGGGCGGCGTACACCTCCTCCTCGCCGGCGCCGGCCACACGGCTGCCGTCGTCGAGCCGGAAGACGCCGTACTCGTTGAGGGTCATGCCCAGGCGCAGGGCACGGCCGCGGAGACGGACGTTGTGCGCCTGCGAGCCGGTGAAGTACTGCCAGGCGGCACCGAACGACTCCAGGGGGAGCGCCCTGCAGTCGACCTGGAGCCCACCAACCACGATCGAACACTTGGTCTCGCCACGGAGGAGCACCCGCTCCGCCTGCGGCAGCGCGGCGAAGGCGCTCAGGGTTGCCGCGGCGTCGGTGGTCGCGGCGAGCACGTCGAGGTCCCCGACGGTGTCGCGGCCGCGCCGGTAGGAGCCGGCCACCTCCGCGCGCAGGGTGTGCGGTTGCGCCCGGAGGGCGCCGAGCAGATCGGCCACCAGCGGAGCGACCTCAGCCCGCGGCCGTCGTCGCGGCGCACCGCTGTCGCGACGCTCGTCGAGGGTGGCGATGATCTTCTCGATGCTCTTCGGCCCCAGCCGGGGCAGCCCCGCCAGGGAGCCGGACCGGGCTCTGGCATCGAGCTCGGCGACGGTGGTGATGCCGGCATCGCGCCAGAGCATCGCCGCCGTGCGCGGCCCCACTCCGCTCAGAGCGCGCAGCTCGAGCAGCGTCGGCGGCACCTCGGCCTCCAGCTCCTCGAGGTAGTGGAGACGGCCACTGCCGACCAGCTCCTCCACCTTGTCAGCGATCGCCGCGCCGAAGCCATCGATGTGACGCAGCTCACCTGCCGCCGCGATGTCGCTCAGCTCGCGGGTGAGGTTGCGCACCTGACCCGCAGCCAGGCGGTAGGCGCGAATCTTGAAGGCGTTGTCGCCTCGAATCTCGAGGAGGTCGGCAACCCGCTCGAGGATGCTGGCGACGTCGTCATTGCTCACCATGGGAGGCGTCCTCGAAGCAACGTACCACAGCCTCTGCCCGTGCATGACCGGCTGTCAGCGGCGCGGGACGTCGCCGTGACTATCGCGTAGACTCGGGCGCCAATGCCCCTGACCGGCGTGCGCGTTCTCGACCTCTCGCGACTGGCTCCGGGCCCCTTCTGCACGCAGCTTCTCGGCGATCTCGGCGCCGACGTGATCAAGGTGGAGGAGTGCGCCGGCGGGGACTATCTGCGCTGGTGGCCGCCGCTGGTCGATGGCCTCTCCGCATCGTTCTGGGCGCTCAACCGCAACAAGCGGTCCGTGGCCCTCGACCTCCGCGACGCGGTGGCCCGCGACGCCTTCCTCCGCCTGATCGACGGCGCCGATGTGCTGGTCGACTCGTTCCGCCCCGGGGTGCTGGGCCGGCTAGGGCTGGACTGGCCGGTGCTGCACCGGCGCAACCCCCGGCTTGTGCTCTGCTCGATCACCGGTTATGGCCAGGATGGGCCGTATCGCGAGCGCGCGGGCCACGATCTCAACTACCAGGCGTTGAGCGGGGTGCTCTCGACCGGGGGCACCGCCGACGGCCGGGTGGGTATCCCCGGGGTGCAGATCGCCGACCTCGGGACCGGGGCGATGAGCGCGGTGGTCGCCATCCTCGCCGCGCTCCGGGCGCGTGACCGCACCGGTGAGGGCCAGTGGTGTGACGTGGCGATGCTCGATGGGCTGGTCAGCTGGCTCGCCCTGCAGGCCGCGCAGCACTGGGCCACCGGTGCGCAGGGTGCGCCCGGCACCGCGCTGCTCAACGGACGGCATCCCTGCTACGCCCTGTACAACTGCGCCGACGGTCAGTTGACCGTGGCCGCCCTGGAGCCGAAGTTCTGGAGCGCGTTGACCGCGGCGCTCGGGCTACCCGAGCTGGAAGGTCACGCCTTCGACGAGGGGGACGGGGGCGCGCGGGTTCACGCCGCCCTCGAGGCGGTGTTCGTCACCCGGACCCGCGCGGAGTGGGCGGAGCGACTTGCCGGGCTCGACGTGTGCTGCGAGCCGGTGCTGCACCTCGATGAGGCGCTCGAGCAGGACCAGGTGGTGGCCCGGGACGGCGTGCTCCCCGCCGGGACCGCCGGCCCGCTGCCGCAGACCGGTTTTCCCTTTCGTCTCAGCGCCACGCCGCCGCGGGTTCGCCGTCGCGCGCCGGCGCTCGGCGAGCACACCGACCAGCTGCTCGCCGAGGCCGGGGTCGACGCCGCGACGGTAGCCGGGATGCGCGCCGCAGGAGCCGCGCGATGAGTGAGCCGCCGCGCCGCACGGCCCGCGGCGAGCGCACGCGTGAGCGGATCCTCGAGGCGGCCACCGAGGTGTTCGCCCGGCGCGGCCTGCACGGCACCCGGGTGTCCGACATCGCCGAGCAGGCGGGGATCGCCTACGGACTGGTGTACCACCACTTCCACAACAAGGACGAGATCCTTGCCGCCATCTATCAGGAGCGCTGGGGCGACTACGTCGACTACCTGACCGAGCTGCGTCACGCCGAGCTTCCCTTCGCCGAGCGCATCGCCAAACTGGTCCACTTCCTGGTGGAGACCTACCGGCAGGACCCGCACCTGATGACCGTGATGATCAACGAGATCAGCCGCTCGTACGAGTTCATCGACTCGCACGACATCGGCAGCATGCTGGTGGTGTTCGACGCCATCGAGGACATCGTCGGCCAGGGCATGCGCGCCGGCCAGATTCGCGCCGACGTCGATCCCAAGCTGGTCGCCTACGCGGTGCTCGGCATCGCCGAGATGGTGCTCACCGGGTACGTGATGGGCACCCTGCGCCGGGCCGCGCGCGAGGAGTACGCCGCCGACGAGCAGCAGCTGGTGACCCTGCTGCTCCGGGGGCTCGCCACCGCCTAACGGCTCAGGTGGAGCCGCCGACGCCGTATCGGACCACACCGCCATCGCTGCTGAAGGGGCTGCGCCATCCGTCCATGAGGGTGGTCTCCCACAGCGCATGATCGCCGCCCTCGACCGTGAAGGTGGCTCCCTGCGGCCAGGCCGCCACCGCCGGCCCGTCGACCAGGACACCGCCCAGGCTGCGGGCCGAGGTCCATCCGGAGCCCGGGTTCTCCGACCACCAGAGCGTGTGGTCGAGTCCGTCACAGCCGAAGTAGGCGGTGCCGGCCGCGGCAGCCGCGGCGGGGTGCCCGAGGCAGCGCCAGGGGGTGGCCGCATAGCCGGTGGTCGCGGTCCGGGTGTAGATGCGGGTGTCGCTGCCCAGCACGATGTAGCTGAGCGCGCCCCCTACGGTGGTGACGGCCGGGCCGGCGGCGAGGATGCCGCCCAGGCCGGTCCAGCCGTGCAGGGTGGGCACACCGGCGCCCAGCGGGCCTGACGCCGTCCACAGCCCGTGGTCTGCGCCCTGGCAGGCCACCACCAGGCTGGGCCCGGCCGACCCCGCCACCAGGGCGGCCGCCGGGTTGTCGATGCAGTAGGTGGGGCTGCTGTTCAGCCGGCGCCAGCTCTCGGTGTCCGAGCGGATCCAGAGGTCGTGGTCGCTGCCGGTGGCGATCGTCAGGTGGTCGTCGGGGGAGGCCACCGTCACCACCGCCGGCGCCGCCGAGAGCACCCCGCCACCCGGGACGAAGTCGGAGCCGCCGGTGCCGGTCGCCTGCCACAGACCGTTGTCGCCACCGGCGACCGCAACTCGTCCGGCCAGGCTGGTGGGGCCGTAGAGGTGCACGCCGGTCGCGCCGAGTTTCACCCTGTCGATGCGCATGGTGCGGGGGTTGCCCGGTCCGGCATGGCCGCCCGCCCAGGCGTGGTACGCCACTCTGGTGGCGCCCTGGAAGTCGGTGAAGAACGACTCCCCACCGGGGGCGATGGCGCCCCCCCGGGAGGTGTAGACCGGTGCCGCCGAGCTGGTGCACGGCCCCAGCGGAGAGGAGCACACGGCACCGCCCACCGCATAGCTGTTCCTCCACCAGTAGTTGCCGGAGAAGAAGAGCTGATAGGAGCCGCCCGCCGCCAGCATCGCCGGCCCCTCGATGTTGTTGCTCTCCCAGGCTTGGTCGGCCTGCAGCAGCTCCACCGGTGCACCGGTCAGCCCCAGGCCGTCGGCACGGAGTGGCTGCGACCACAGGCTGGCGATGCCGTACGGCGTGTCCGCCTTCCAGAGCATGAAGGCGTTGCCGGCGGCGTCGACAAACGGTTGCGGATCAATGGAACCCCCCAGGTCGGTCTGGCAGATCAGGGGGGCGGTGGAGCCGTCCACGAAGGGGCCGGCAGCCTGAGCCGAGGTGGCCACCGAGATGCACTGGATGTTCAGCTGCGTGTCGTGGACCGTGTAGTACAGGCGGTACTCGGTGCCGCGTCGGAGCACCGCAGGCCCCCACGTGCTGCCCGGCGAGGCCCACGCAGGCAGGGCCGGCAGGGCGTCGGGGAGGGCCGTCCACGCCGACAGGTCGCTTGAGCGCAGCGCCTGGATGTTTCCTCCCGGGCCGTTGGTGGCGTACGCGTAGTAGGCGCCGTCGGCAGGCAGCACGAAGGGATCCGGAAAGTCACCCGGATACGTGGGGTTGGGCGGCGCGGCGCCATTGGAGAGCGCCACCGCGCTCGTCGCTCCGGTGGCCAGTGCAAGCAGCGGCAGCAGGGCGGCCGCCGCCGCGGTCCGGAGTACAGCTCGCGTGGCGCGCAGCTTCATAGAGGCGAGCGGCAAGGTATCAGTGCATCGGTCCCACCCACGTCGCGTGCAGGTGACAGGGCCAGCGCAAGTCTCGACAGAGCCGGCGTGCCTCAGCGGGCATGCCGCCGCGGGGCGCTGCTGCACGGCACGCAGAGCGCAGCCCAGGGCAGCGCGGTGAGCCGCTCGGCAGGGATCGGCGCGCCGCAGGAGACACAGCGACCGTACCTGCCCGCATCGAGGCGCGCAATGGCCAGATCGATCTCGCGCACGGTCTCGTAGAGGGTGCGCGCCTGATAGGCGCCGGTCATCCTTTCCACGGCGTAGAGGGTGCCGTCACCGATGCGCTTGCCGAATCCCAGCTGCGCGGTCACCGCGGGGTCGTGAGCGCCGAGGTCCTCGACCTTGCCGGCCAGGGCCACCCGGTGCTCCACCAAGGCGGTGCGCACCGCCGCCAGATCCGGCGCACCGCGCCCCGTCTCCGCAGCGGGCTCGGTCATTGCCCGGGCTCAGCCGGACAGCGCGCGACGCAGCTCGACGGCGGTCTGGGGGGTGTTGTACACCGGGGTCCCCGGCTGCTGGCGGCGGCCCTCGGCGAGGCTGCCCACGTCCACCGCGTCGAAGCCGATCTCGTCGAGGAGCTGGCTCACGACGCGTTTCGCCTCGCCGTCGTCACCGGCGATGGGCAGGGCGCGACGGCCCTCGGTCCCCCCCGGCTTGCCCTGCTCGCGCAGCTGGACGAAGTAGATGGTGTTGAACGCCTTGACCACGCGGGCGTCGCCGAGGTGGGTGGCGAGCAGCTCGCTGGAGGTGGTCGTCCCGGCGTCAAGCTCCGGGATCGCGCCGTCGCGCTCGGGGTAATAGTTGTTGGTGTCGATCACCACCTTGCCGGTGAGCGGCGCCACCGGAACCTCGCGGTAGCTGTGCAGCGGGATGCTGACGATCACCACCTCGCCCTCGGTCGCCGCCTCCTCCGCGGTCGCCGCGTGCGCGTGCTCGCCGAGCTCGGCGACCGTGCCTGCCAGCGAGGCGGGGCCGCGCGAGTTGGCCAGCCAGACGTCGTGCCCCGCCCTGGTCAGCAGGGTGGCGAGGCTGCCGCCGATGTGGCCGCTGCCGATGATCCCGATGCGCATGTGCTCTCCGTCTGCAGGTGATGGATCGGCACCCTTGGGGCGCCGGCAGCCAGCAGACTACCCCGGCGTCACCCCGCGGCCGGGCCGCACATCACGCGCCCAGGGCGAGCTCCGCCTGGGCGAGTGCGGCGCAGCAGGTCTCGGTGACCAACCGGGTGACCACGTAGGGATCGGAGTTGGCGTTGGGGCGACGGTCCTCGAGGTAGCCCCTGCCGTCCTTCTCCACCTGCCAGGGGATGCGCACCGACGCGCCGCGGTCGGAGACGCCATAGCTGAACTCATTGTGCGGCGCGGTCTCGTGGTGGCCGGTGAGGCGGTGCTCGATGCGGTCGCCGTAGTTGGCCACATGGTGGGCGGCGTTGCGCCCCAGGGCCTCGGCGGCCTTGATCACCGCGTCGTACGACTCGCGCATCGCCGCGGTGGAGAAGTTGGTGTGACACCCGGCGCCGTTCCAGTCACCGCGCACCGGCTTGGGGTCGAGCGTCGCCGACACGCCGAAGTCCTCGCCGATGCGGTGGAGCAGCCAGCGGGCGACCCAGAGCTGGTCCGACACCTGGAGCGGCGAGAGCGGACCGATCTGGAACTCCCACTGGCCGGGCATCACCTCGGCGTTGATCCCCGAGATGCGCAGCCCGGCGCGCAGGCAGGCGTCGAGATGGGCCTCGACCACAGGACGGCCGTAGACATCGTCGGCGCCCACGCCGCAGTAGTAGGGGCCCTGAGCCCCGGGATAGCCACCGCTCTCGGGAAAGCCGAGCGGCCGGCTGCCCTTGAACAGGGTGTACTCCTGCTCGATGCCGAACCAGGGCTCCTGGTCGGCGTAGGCCTCGGCCGCCTCGACCAGGGCCGCGCGGGTGTTGGTGCGGTGGGGGGTCATGTCGGTGTAGAGCACCTCGGCCATCACCAGCAGGTGGTCGCCGCCGCGCAGTGGGTCGGGGCAGGAGAACACCGGCCGGAGCACGCAGTCCGACGCCTTGCCCGGAGCCTGGTTGGTGCTCGACCCGTCAAAGCCCCAGATCGGGAGGTCCTTGCCGTCCTCGACAACCTTGGTCTTGGAGCGGAGCAACGGCGTGGGTTCGGTTCCGTCGATCCAGATGTACTCAGCCTTGATGCTCACATCGGACCCCCTGTGTGGCGGTGGATGGTGGAAGAGATCGTTGGGACGCGCCGCCGGCTCGGCCGCCGCTGCCCAACGACGAACCGTCGCTGACAGCGAGCCGGGCCCGAGTGGGGGCCGGAGGCGAGGGTCGGACAGCCTGCATTGAGGCCGCGGACGTCATCAGCGCCGCAAGCGTATCGCGCGCGGGGACGGGCTCGGATTGGGCGCCGTGACCAAGCGGCCTCGGGCCCGATGTACGGTGGCGCCGTGCCCGGTGACGCCCTCCCGCGCGGTGGCAGCGAGCTGTCCAGCCTCTGCTTCGCCTCGGCGGCGGCCTGGAGGGAATGGCTCGAGGGGCACGGTGCCGAGTCGCCCGGCGTGTGGCTACGACTTGCCAAGAAGGGCAGCGGGGTGACCACGGTGACCTACTCCGACGCCCTCGACGTCGCCCTGTGCTTCGGCTGGATCGACGGGCAGAAGGGTGCGCTCGACGGGCGATACTGGCTGCAGCGTTTCACCCGGCGCGGTGCCCGCAGCCGTTGGTCAAAGATCAACCGCGACCGTGCGGACGCGCTGTTGGCCGCCGGTCTGATGACCCCCGCCGGGCGCGCTGAGATCGACCGCGCCCGTGCCGACGGTCGCTGGGACGCGGCCTACTCCGGCCAGCGAACGGCCACCGTGCCCGATGACCTGCAGGTGGCCCTGGACGCCAACCCGAAGGCGCAGGGGTTCTTCGCGAGGCTGAGCGGCGCCGGCCGTTACGCCATCCTGTACCGCATCGATGAGGCGAAGCGGCCGGAGACGCGGGCCCGTCGCATCGAGAGGTTTGTCGCCATGCTCGCCGCCGGCGAGGCGCCTCACTCGCTGAGCGATGCGCGCCCGCGGCAACGCCAGACCCCGTGAGGCGGCCAGTGGCCGCCCCGCGGCCGGGCGATGTGTAACGAGATACCGGACCGCTCGGTAAAGAAATGCCAAGCCGTGTGCGCGGCTGTGCGACCCGGTGCAGGCTGTTCGCATGTCCAACACCACCTTCCTTGCCCGGGCCACCGCGATTCTCTTCTTGATCTGCGCCGTCGCGCTGTTCACGACCCGAGATCACAACGCGTACTGGGCGCCGCTCTTCGCCGCCGCCTTCGCGGGCATCGTGGCCGCCACCGTGATCGGGCTGGTCGCGCGCCGTCGCGGGACCACCACCACCTCCGGAAGCGACTCCGCGTCGTCGTCGTCCCGCTCGTTCGGCGCCTAAACACAAGCCCCTCCCGCGCGCGGGCCGCCCCCCCGGCCCGCGCGCCCTCTCCCACCTTCTCCGGCCTCCTGGTTTGCGTGCCCCTGCGGCCCGGTACCGCGGCCGACAGTCGTGCGGGACAGCCGACCGGTTAGCGTCAGCCGGGTGAGCACTCCGGCGATCGACGACGCCCCCGTCACCCGGTACCGGGAACTGCTGGAGATTCCTGGGCTGCGCGCCCTCGCCGCCAACGTGACCCTGTCCCGGCTGGCGCTCGACGGGATGCTCACGGTGACCCTGGTGCTCACCTGCCTGCGTCTCTACAACTCCGCAGCGCTGGGCGGCCTGATGGTGTTCCTCGAAACGGTGCCCGGGCTGGTCGCCACCCCGCTGGCCGGCGCGCTGCTCGACCGGCGCGGCCGGCTCGCCTTCCTGAGGCTGGATGCCCTGGTGGCCACCCTGGTGCTCGGCATCGATGCCGCCGCCGTGCTCGCCGGGGCCCTGGCACCCTGGCTGCTGGCGGTCAGCGCGGTGGTGCTCTCGCTCACCCGGCCGCTCGCCCAGGCGGGCGCCCGCGCCCAGGTGCCCGCGATGACCCCGATGCCGCTCTGGGACCGGGTCAACGCTGTCGACACCGGCATCTTCACCTTCATCAACGTCGGTGGCCCGGTGATTGCCACCCTGGTGTTCGCCTTCAGCGGACCGGGACCGGTGATGGCCCTGGAGGCGGTGCTGCTGCTGATCAGTGCGCTGGCATTGCGCTGGGTGCCCGAGGTGTTCGAGGCCGACCCGCAGGCCGGCTCGCTGCGCACCGAGGCCTGGCGCGGCATCGTCTACTTCGGGCGCAACCGCAGCCTGGTTCTGCTCGGGGTGTGCTCCTCGCTCCTGAATTTCGCACCGGGCACGGTCAACGTGGTGCTGCCCACCGTGGTGACCACCCAGCTGCACGACCCCGCGTGGGTGGTGGGTCTGCTCTTCGCCGTGTCGCAGGGTGCGGCGACGGTGGGGCTGGTCATCGTCGGCCGCCGCGGCACGGTCGGCATCGAGGCCAGGGTGCTGGCGGTGTCCGCGCTGCTCATCGCCTCCGGGATGGCGGTGATCGCACTGCCCCAGAGCCTGGTGTCGCTGGCACTGGGAATGCTCCTCTTCGGTGCCGGCGAAGGTCCCTTCTGGGTTGCCCTCTACAGCCTTCGGCAGCGTCGCACCGACCCTCGCTTCTTCGCGCGCGCCTTTGCGATGTCGTACTCCGCCAACGTGGCCGGCCAGCCGGTGGCGTCGGTGGTGGCCGGCGGGCTGCTGGGGGTTCACGCCCTGGTGCCGGCGATGCTGATCGCCATCGGTGGACCGGCGCTCTGCGCGCTGATCACCCGGCGGCTGCCCGCCTAGCCGCGCGGGTGCGGGATCACGCCGGCGAACGACCCGGTCTGCTCCTCGTTGGGTACGTCAACCACGACCCGGCTGCCATCCGCGGCGAGGAGATCGAAGCTCCCCTGCTGACCGACCACGAGGACGCGCCCATCGGGCAGGAAGGTGGCGGTGCTCCCGGGCAACGCGCGCATCTCGCCACCTGACGCAGCGCCGAGGTAGGCGCCGCGCTGCTGCTGCACCGTCGCCGTGGCGACGACCACTCGGGTGCCGTCGGGTGAGAAGGCGGCGTCACCCGCCTGGTCCCAGCGGCCCGGGTAGTGCACGACGTGCGACGCGTTGCCGTGGCGCACGGTGAGCAGCTGGTGGGCGACGTCGAGGCAGAGCAGCGAGCCGTCGGTGGCGACATCCTCGAGGTGACAGTCGGCACCGGCGAGCTGGCGCAACGCGCCGCTGCCCGGGTCGAGCGTCCAGGCCGTCTGGAAGTCAGGGAAGGCAACCTGGTCTCCACTGGTGGTGGCTTGCTCGCTCAGGTAGAAGCTGCCGTTGGCGAACCCGACCGGGGCGAGCTGACGTCCCGGCGGGTCAAGGTGCTGACCCACCTGGTGCACCGGGATCGATGCCGTGCCGACGTAGAGGCGCGTGGGATGGGCGGCGCCTGCGTCAAAACCTCCGGTGGTCCACAGCCATTGCGCGTCGTCGTCGCTGAAGAGCGGACCGAGGAAGTTGTCGCCGGCGACGAAGGGCACGCTGCCGGCGTGGGCTCCCCGGGCGTTGTAGAAAGTCATCGTGCCGCCGGCCACGGCGTAGAGCCGGCCACTGCTCTCACCGGAGCTGATTGGGGCGAGCCCCGGAGTTACCGCGGGCTGGACCACCCGCCCGAGCTCGTGACCGTGGAGGTCGAGGAGGTAGGACACCGAGCCGTCCTGCGCCTCCCAGACCACCACCGGGTCGGCCCCAGCTGGCGAGGATCGCGCCGGCGACGCCGTGGCGGCCGGGGCCGGGAGGCTGCGCGCCGGCGACCCCTTGGTCGCCGACGTGGCGCAGGACGGCCCGCCCGCAGCGCACCCGGGTGCGCTGTTGCCGCACCCGACGAGCAGGGCGGCCCAGACGCCGGGAAGGATCCACGCCAACCGTCTCCGCCCCGGCGGCACCGAGCCCCGCGCCGGCCTCACCCGTCCTCCACTGTCGCCGTCCACCACCGGTCCAGTGCCGCACGCGTGGCCGGCAGGGCAGCGTCGTTGTCGATCACCCACGTTGCCCGCCGCCGCTTCTCCTCCATGGGAAGCTGCGCCGCCAGTCGCTGCCGCGCGGCTGCGTCGTCGAGCCCGTCGCGCTCTTGCAGGCGGCGCAGCTGGGTCGCCTCCGTCGCGGCGACGAGCAGGACGCCGGAGAACTCGTGCCCACGACCGCCCTCGAAAAGGAGCGGAATGTCGGCCACCACCAGTGGTGCGCCGGAGCACGTGACCGCCTCGGCGACGCGCTGTGCCATCAGCGTGCGCACCGGCGGATGGGTGATCGCCTCGAGCCGCCGCCGCGCCGCGTCATCGGCGAACACCAGCCGGCCGAGCGCGGTGCGGTCGAGCGCGCCATCGGGCTGCAGGACCTGGCCGCCAAACGTGGCCACCACCTCGGCCAAAGCCGGTTGTCCGGGCGCCACCACCTCACGGGCGAGCCGGTCGGCGTCGACCACCACGGCACCGTGCTCGGCGAGCATTGCGGCGACCGTGCTCTTGCCGCTGGCGATCCCGCCGGTGAGGCCGATGACCCGCATCCGCCGCACTGTAGCCGCCGCCGTACCCCCGGGTTCCCTGGCGCCGCCGGCGTCGCGAGCGCGCGGCGGGGGAGAAATCCACGCGCGGGCGCACCCCGCTCTGGCGTCGGTTGGGCGCGAGGCCGCTTGCTAGAGTGGACAGGGTGAGTCGCCGCCTGCGCACGCTCGTGGTCGCCTGCGGGCTCATCCTCGCCGCCTGCGGCAGTGACGGCGGGAGCGGGCCGACCGCGCACGTGTCCTTCAAGGGCAACTCCACCTGTCCCAGCACCGGGACTGCGGCCAACGGCGCCACGCCCGCGCCCTACGACCCCATGCCACCGGATACCAACGGCGCGGCGGTCGGCCAGGCGATCGACGAGATGCCCCACGACCACGTCGCGCCGGGCACTCAGATCACCTACAACCACAACCCGCCGACCAGCGGGTGTCACTACAGCCTGGCCGCGGACGGCGGCGCCCCGGCGCCGATCCTGCCCGGCTCGTACGACCGGCACATCGACCCGCAGTACTGGGTGCACAACCTGGAGCACGGCTATGTCGCGGTGCTCTACAACTGCCCCAGCGGCTGCCCCACCGAACTCGCCCAGCTGGTGGCCTGGCGCAAGCAGCTTCCCGCCGACCCGCAGGGTGCGACCTGTCAGACGCCGATCGGCTACGCCAAGGTGATCGTGCTGCCGTGGGCCATGGACAAGCAGTTCGCGGCGGTGTCGTGGGACTGGTACCAGGGGTACGACAAACTCGACATGGCGGCGGTGCAGCGGTTCTACGACAACCACAACGGGCACTCGCCCGAAGGGTTGTGTGTCGGGTAAAACCCTTCGGTGGCGGAGGGGCTTTTCACCGGTGCATATACTCGAGGGGTGAGCCGGGCGAATCGTCGAAGCGAGCAGGAGCGGGCGATGGCGGGCTTGCCAACGGGTGAGCAGCGGTCGCAGCAGCGCGGGCCGGTCGTGGGCGCGCCGGGGTCGACCAGGGCGGGCGGGACCATCTCCTGGCGAAGCGTGCTGGTCGGCTTGGGGGTGGGCGAGGCGTTGTTGCTGGTGATCTCCAACGGGGGGTTGCTGGTGAGCAACCTGGCGTTCGGCGGGTCGGACCGCGCCGACGGTGGGATCGTGGGAATGGCGTCGTTTCTGGCGGTGATCGCCGGTGCGTACCTGGCGGCCCGGTTGGCGAAGCGCTTTGGGCTCTACCAGGGAATCTGGGTGGCGGTGGGATTCATCATCGTTGGCGCGATCACCCAGTACCTGCATGAGCAGCACCTGGTGCAGCTCTCGCTGCAGAGCGGGTCGCACCGGCTCGTCGACCTTGGGTCGATGAACATGGGCGGCCTGTTCAGCGGTGACCTGCTGGCGCTCTTCGGGGGCAGCTTCGGCGGATGGCTGGGCGACAGTCGGTCGCGGGAGCTGAGCGCGCAGGGCGCCGGGAAGGGGTCGCGGCCGGCCGGCTAGCGGCTGGCTGAGCCCTCGCGCACAGGCACCCCGGACACCTCGAGCTCGGACGCACTAGAGACCGGGCGGCCGACGAGGTCGTAGCGGCCGAGGCTGCCGGCGAACTCCTCGCAGGCCTCGCGGGTGAAGCGCAGGTGCTTGCCCGGGGTGTGCCAGGCCTTGAGCTGTCCCTGGGCCACGGCGCGGCGCAGGGTCGAGCGGGAGACCCCGCAGAGGTCCGCCGCCTCGCCGGTGGTGAGAATTTTCTGATCCATGTCCGCCCTTCCGTGCCGATCTCGGCCCCTCGCGCCGAGCGCACCATTTGTACCACTCGCGAGGGGTGAATGTCGCCCACCTTGTGACCCTTCGAAACGGGGTCGATCGCCGGACCGTTCGTATACTCGTTTGTCCCGGCCGCGTCGAGTCCCGGGAGGCCAGCAGGAGAGCCGATGCCCTTGGAACCGCCTGCCGTCGCGCAGGTCGTCCGCCGCCTGGTCGACAGCGTCGGGGCGGTGATCGTCGGCAAGCAGGCCGAGGTTGAGCTGTGCGTGCTTGCCCTGCTCTGCCGGGGCCACGTGCTCATCGAGGACGTGCCCGGGGTGGGCAAGACGATGCTCGCCAAGGCGCTGGCCCGGGCCTCGGGCTGCCATTTCGAGCGGCTCCAGTTCACCCCCGACCTGCTCCCCGGCGACGTCACCGGGGTCAGCGTCTTCAACCCCAGGGAGCTCACCTTCGAGTTCCGGGCCGGGCCGATCTTCGCCCAGGTGCTGCTTGCCGACGAGATCAACCGGGCCACGCCCAAGACGCAGTCGGCGCTGCTCGAGGCGATGGAGGAGGGCCAGGTGACCGCTGACGGGCACACCATGCGCCTGCCCGAGCCCTTCATCGTCCTGGCCACCCAGAACCCGATCGAGATGGGCGGCACCTTCCCGCTGCCGGAGGCCCAGGTGGACCGCTTCCTGCTCAAGGTCAACCTCGGCTACCTGCCGCTCGAGGACGAGGTCGCCATGCTCGACCGCTTCCAGACCGGCTCGCCGCTGGACACCCTGATCCCGGTCACCGGCGCCGAGGAGCTCGGCGAGTGCCAGGCCGCGGTGCGCCGGATCCACTGCGAGGGGGTGCTCAAGGACTATTGCGTGCGCCTGGTCCAGGCCACCCGGCGCCACCCGGACGTCTCCCTCGGCGCCTCGCCGCGCGGCTCGCTGGGGCTGCTCCATGCCGCCCAGGCGCGGGCGATCACCCGGGGACGCGACTACGTGCTCCCCGACGACATCAAGGAGATGGCTCCGGCGGTGCTCACCCACCGGATCGCGTTGCGTCCCAACGCCGAACTGCGCGGACTCGGCGCCGGGAGCATCGTCGAGGAGGCGCTCGACAGCGAGGCCGTGCCGGTGGCGGGACGGCGGCTGGCATGAGCACCCGGGCTCCGCTGCTGGCCACGGTCGCGGTGCTCGCCCTCTTCGCCGGGGTCACCGGGATCCAGCTGGCCTACACCCTCGCCTACACCCTCGGTCTGCTCCTGCTCGTGGCCTGGCTCTGGGCCCGGCTGGTGAGCCGGCGCCTGCGGGTCGAACGGGAGTCGCCCGAGGGGTCCTTCAGCGTCGGTGAGCCCTTCGCGGAGCGCTTCACGGTGCGCAACGGTTCGGCGCTGCCGATCGCCTACTGCGAGGTGCGCGACGGCAGCCGGCTGCCCGGCTACGCCCCCGGCCGGGCCTGCGCGCTCAAGCCGGGCGAGGCGGTGTCCTGGAGCGCCCGCGGCGCCTTCGCCGAGCGCGGCCGGCACCACTTCGGTCCCCTCGAGGCCCAGGTGGGCGACCCCTTTGGCCTCTTCCCGCGGACCGTGCGGGCGGGAGCACAGCGCTCGGTGCTGGTCCACCCCGCGCTGCACCCGGTGGAGGAGATCGCCCCGGTGTGGGGCGGCAGCAGCGGCGGCGACTCGCGCCACGGGCGGGTCCACGACGTGCCCCCCGATGTCGCCACGGTCCGCGAGTACCAGCCCAGCGACGGCCAGAGCCGCATCCACTGGGCCAGCACGGCCCGCACCGGGCGGCTGATGAGCCGCTCGTACGACACCCACAACCGCGCCGACCTGCTGGTGGTGCTCGACCTGCACAGCGGCATCCACGCCGGCAGGGGCGCCGACTCCTCGCTGGAGTACGCGGTGTCGGTGGCCGCGTCCATCTGCAGCGCCTCCCTGCGCCGCGGCCAGGCGGTGGGCCTGGTCACCAACGACCTCAACTGCACCGCCTTCGGCGCCGGCCGGGGCGAGGCCCAGCGGCTGCGCCTGCTCGACTATCTGGCCGAGGCGCGGGACAACGGCGACGTGTCGCTCGCCGAGACCATCGTCCGGCACAGCCGGGGCTGGCGCGGCCGGGGCGGCCTGGTGGTGGTGACCGGCTCCCACGACCCGAGCTGGGTCGACAACCTGCTCGATGCCGGGGTGCGCGGCCAGCGTCACCTGGCGGTACTCGTCGACCCGGTGAGCTTCGGCGCCCCCGGCACCCTGATGAAGGTCAACGCGGCCTGGCGGGTGGCGCTCGACTGGTGGCTGATCCACCGCGGTGACCAGCTCGGCGCCCCCCACGCCACCCTGACGGCCGCCCGCTAGCGTGCTCGGCGTCCAGCCGCGGCTGCGGCCCGCTTCGACATCGCTGCCGGCCCTGAGCTCCAGCCTGGCGGTCGGCCTCCTGGCTCTGGGGGTGATCGGCTGCACCGGCTGGGCGGTGCTCGCCGCCGGCTGGGTGGTCGGCGGCGGTCCCGCGGTGCTGGTCGGCCTGGTGGCGGTGGCCGAGGCCGCCCTGCTCTCCCGGGCCCGGGTGGGCCGCGGCCTCGCTCTGCTGGCCGCCCCGGCGCTGGGAGCCGCGGTGATCGTCCCCCTGACCATCGGCGGGATGCCGGCAACCGCGCCGGGGTTCTGGCCCGCTGCCCGCGCCTTCGCCGCCGCGGCGGTGGCGGGCCTGAGCACCACCACCGACTGGACGTTTCTCGTCGGCCTGTGCGCCGTGCTCTGGCTGGTCGGCTGCTGGCTCGGCTGGGTCGCCGTCGACGAGCGTCGCGGCGTGCTGGCGGTGCTGCCCTGCATCGGGGTGCTGATGCCCAACGCGATCGCCGGGGGCGACCCCGGACAGATCGGGCTGCCCACCGCGCTCGCGGTCGGCTTCGCGATCCTGCTGATCGCCCGGGTGGAGCTGCTCCGCCGGGCGCTCGGCTGGCAGCGCCGCCGGGTGCCCCAGCTGCCCGGAACCGAGCGCCGCTACTGGCGCACCGCGGCGGTCGCGGCGCTGGCGGTGACCGGGGTGGGCAGCCTGGCCCCGGCGGCGAGCAGCCGTGACTTCACCAACGCCCTGCTCGCCTCGATCGGGGGTGGCCACGGCAGTGGCAACGGTGGTCACAACGGGGCGCCCCGGCCCAGGCCGCGCCGCGAGGGGCCTCCGGCGATCGGATTCTCGCCGCTGGTCAGCCCCGGCGGCCCGCTGGTCGACCGCCCGGTCCCGGTGCTGCGCTACATCTTGGGCGGGGGCGGCACCAGCTACCTGCGGGTGACCGTCGAGGGTGTGTTCAGCGGCGGTGACTGGCTGCCCTCGGCCTCCGCCGCCGGCGACACCACGGTGGGTGCCGCTCCCGGTCCGCTGCCCCGCGACCGCGACCCCAGCGACGGCGGCATCGGTCGCCACGTGGCCCGCCAGGATGTCCAGGTACTGCTCTCCTCGGCGGGGGCGACCGGTGACGCCAACCTGGCGGTCTTCCCCGGCGATCCGGAGGCCAGCGACCAGCGGGCCACGGTGCTCGGCCCCGCCGGGGGCAGCGACCTGCTCAGCGTCGACGAGGTCCGGATTGCGCCGGCCGGCCAGGAGCGCACGGTGGGCCTGGTGTCGACCGCCAGCGAGGCGCAGCTGCGCGCCGCCGGCACCGCCTACCCGGTGGCGGTGAGCACCAGCGACCTCGAGCTGGGCGGCCCGGCCGAGGCCGGCAGCGGGCCGTCGCCGGACAACCAGATCGCCACCCTGCGGAGCATCGCCGCGCAGTGGACCGCGGGGACCACCAATCCATATGACGCTGCCCGTGCCATCGAGCGCCACCTGCGCAGTGCCCCCTTCACCTACACGCTGAAGCCCAAGCCGGCGCCGCCCGGGACCTGGCCGATCGTCGACTTCCTCACCCGCACCCACGCCGGCTACTGCCAGTACTACGCGTCGGCGATGGGCGCCCTGCTCCGCGCCGACGGCATTCCCGCCCGGCTGGTCAGCGGCTACGGCCCCGGCTCCAGCTCCACCGGGGTGACCGAGCAGCGCGGCACGGTCCACCAGGTGACCAGCACCGACGCCCACGTCTGGGTGGAGGCCTACTTCCCCGGCGAGGCCTGGATCCCCTTCGAACCCACCCCCTCGAGCGACGTCGGCGACTACCAGCCCTTCGGCCGGGGCAGTGCCGCCCCGCCGCCTCCGCCTTCGGAGCCGACCCCGCATGCCACCCCGGCGCCGGCGCCCACCCCCAGGCCCACCGTGGCGCCTCCGCCAACCGTCGTCGACGCCTTGACCCCCGCGGTGCCCGCCCCGGTCGCCTGGAGCCTGCTCGGCCTGCTGCTGGCCGCGGCGGCCGCGGGGCTGGCCCTGCGCTGGCTGGCCACCCCGCGCACCCCGCAGGCGGTCTGGCGCCGCCTGGAGTGGCTGGCCCGCCCGCTCTGCCCGCCGCGGCGGCGCTCGGAGACCCACGCGGCCTACGCGGCCCGGCTGGCGGCGGCGCTCCCCGCCGACTCGGTCACCGTGCTGCACCGCGATGGCAGCGGCCTCCCCGGGCCGCGGCCGGTGCGGGCCCGCGCCCGCGAGGCCCTGTCCCTGCTCGCCACCACCACAGGCAAGGCCTCGTTCGCCCCCGCCCAGCTCGAGGTGAAGGAGCGGATCGGCTGGCGGCGCACCTGGGTGCGGCTGCTGCGGCTCTGGCCGGCGCTGCTCTACCGGGGGCTACTAGCCCGGAGCGCCTGAGCCCTCAGGACCCGAGGCTCGACGGCGGCTGCGGCAGCGGGGGGCCGGCGGGGAGCAGGTCGAGCCCGATGCCATCGTGGGCGATGATCGCGCCGGGCAGGGGGCCACGCTCGCTGAGGTGGCTGAGCACAAAACGAACGTCCGGGTAGCGGGCCACCAGGGTCACGACGTCGGCGCGGCTCAGGTGGTTGCCCTGCACCGGGCCGTCCCAGCCGGTGCACTCGACCACCACCGCGTCGCTGGCGGCGATGACCCGGTGCAGGCCGGCGCAGTCGGTGGTGTCCCCCGAGATGCCCAGACGGACCCCGTCGGGCCCCTGGAGCACGTAGGCGAGCGAGGGGCCGAGACCGTGGACCACCGCATGGGCGGCCACGGTGTACTCGCCGAGCGGGGCGGTGGCGCCGTCCTGGAGGACGACCGTCTCCAGGCCGAGGCGCTCCACCACCGCGTCCCAGATCTCGCCGCCGTAGCCGGCACGCACCAATCGCTCCAGATATTCCCGCGTCCCGACCGGTCCCGCGATGCGCAGCGGCCGCACCGGCTCGCTGACGAGCGCGCGGGCTGCCAGCAGCACCACCATTCCAATGCTGTGGTCTGCATGAAAATGTGTCAGCAGGACTGTATCGATTGCATTGGGATTCAGACCTGCGCGGGGCAGCAGCACGTGTGCTGGTGCGCCGCAGTCCACCAGCACCGCGTTATCCACAGCCATACACGCGTTGTGCGCGATCGGCGTGAATGCGGCTCCGGATCCGATCACTGTGAGACGCATCAGCGCACTGTACGAGCGTGCAACAGGCCATATGGTGCTTGACGGCGTCGGGGAGTTCTTTGGTAGGGTGCGCACGTCCTTCGGAGTGAGCCTTCCATCAGCGGGCGGGACGCTCCACCGATTGAACCGATCCGTCGCGTTGGCGGACGAGGGGTTACCAGTTCTGGCCAGAAATTACCGAAGCCTGCTGCTTGGCATTGCGGCGACCCTGGTCGCCGGCGTGGTGCCACTCACATCGGTGGCTCAGTCCGCGCCGGCCGCGAGCAGCACCTCCGGCGACGCTGCGCAGCGCGATGCGCTTCTCAAGCAGCTGGAGAGCACCGACCCGCAGATTGCCGCAGCCGAGCGGACCCTGACCGCGCTGCAGGCGCAGCTCACCGCATCCAATGTTGCTCTGGCCACCGACAACCGGCGGTTGGTGGACGTGCAGAGCCAGATGGCTGCGAACCAGCAGGTGATGGCCACCGCCAAGGAGCAGCTCGCGCAGATGATGCGGGTGACCTACGTGAGCCAGGGTCAGAACACGGTTGCCGGTGCGGTGTTCGCCTCGGACAGTTTCAACCAGGCCTTCGACCGGTTCAAGGGCGCGCAGACGGTCAGTGACCAGCTGTCCACCCTGCTCAAGACCGTCGACCAGGCGCAGACCGCGCTGACCCAGGAGCAGAGGGTGCTCACCGCGGAGCAGGCGGCCACGCTGAAGCTGGAGAGCGGGCTGGCGACGCAGAGCAACATGCTGCTGGCCACGGTGGCGGCGCGCGACCTGCTGCTGGCGAGTGCGCCGGCGGCAACGGTGGCGACCGTCGCCAAGATCGACAACGCCAACAACACAATCGCGGTCAAGGCGACCCCCAGGACCGCACCCAAGCCGATGCAGGTTGCCCCCGCATCGAAGCAGCCCGCGCCCGGTGGCGGGGCGGCACCGAGTGGCGCCAGCGGGCCGTGCGGCAACCACTTTGCGTACGGGCAGTGCACCTGGTATGTCGCCAGCCGCCGCTGCATCCCCTGGTTCGGCAGCGCCGGTGAGTGGCTCGGCGCCGCCCGGGCGATGGGCTACGCCACCGGGATGGCCCCTGCGGTCGGCGCGGTGGCCGTGTGGTACGCGGGCCAGGGAGGCGCGAGCGGATCGGGTCACGTGGCCTATGTGGAGTCGGTGGGCAACGGCACCTACACCGTGTCGGAGATGAACTGGAACGGCGGCTGGGGACGTGTCAGCCGCCGCACGCTATCGGACGGCTCGCCGATCGGTGGCTTCATCTACGGGAAGGGCTGAGCGACACCTCCCCGGTCCCTCCGAATGTTCGGCAGCGGGCGGTGACCTTCACAGGCGCGTGACGGACCTGCTCGTTTTCGGCAGCAGCTGATCACGGTGTGAAAGAAGGCTGTGACCTCGTCCCCTCGGGACCGAGGGCGCGGCCACACTCGCAGCCTCAACCACCGTCCGACCCAGGGGCTGTCCATGCACCTCGTCCACCGGCAGACCTGCCGCGTCTGCGGCTCGCCGAGCCTCACCAAGG
>JBHEMT010000039.1:0-23311 GCA_046262435.1 Candidatus Dormibacteria bacterium
GGGGAGCCCATCAATGGCTGGGAAGCCGTAGATGCCGTCGTTGCGCGATGAGCCGAAGTTGGAGAGGAAGACGGGCAGGCTGCCGGGGGTGAACCCCTCGAGCTCGGGCACCTCGAACCAGTGCAGCACCTGGCGGTAGACGCCGAAGAGAGCGCCGAGGTCGGGGTCGTCGAGCAGGGTGGCCAGCCAGGGACCGGCGCTGAGCACTACCTGGCCGGCGCTGTAGGTGTCGCGGTCGGTGGCCACCGTCACCCTGCCGCCCTCGGCGCTGACGCGGAGGACGCGCTCGCCGAGGCGAAGCTCGGCGCCGTCCCGCTCGGCGAGTTGCAGCTGGGCGGCCACGGCGCGCTCCGGACGGACGAAGCCGCCGCCCGGCTCGTAGTAGCCGAGGGTGGGGCGGAGGGGGCGCAACCGGGGGAAGCGTGCGGCGATGCTCGCCTGGTCGAGCACCTCGTGCTCGATGCCATAGCGTTGGGCCGCCTCGATGCTGCTCCGAGCGTAGGAGATGGCCGTGGCTCCCTGTGCAGCGTCGCCGGCGGCGTCGTCCATCACCAGGGCCCCGGTGATGGTCAGCAGCTCCTCCCCCGTTTCGGCCTCGAGCTCGCGCCAGAGTTCGTGGGACCGCAGAACGAGTGGCACATACTGAGGTCCTTCAGCAATTGCTAGCCTGGTGATTCGCGTATCTCCGTGGGTCGACCCCTCCGGGTGGGGAGGGTGGAAGCGGTCGATGCCGATCGCAGGCACCCTCCGCCGTGCCAGCTGGCGCAGGGTGGCGCTGCCCATCGCGCCCAGGCCGACCACGATCACGTCCGCGGTGTCCACGGGCGCAAGGCTACCGCTGCGAACCGGGTAGGCTGCGGGGATGTCCGATGACGCAGCACCGGCGACGGCTGGGCTCGCTCGAGGCACCCGCCGCTACCATTGACACCCTCGTCATGACGCACCCATGACGCAGCGCACACATCCGTGATGCGCCCGACTTCCGTCCAGGAGGGCCCCATGGCGGTCTCCAATTCCCCCCAGCTGGGCGCGATGCCCGCGCTCGGCGAGGTGCCCCCGCGGATGCTGGCCCAGCTGATTCGGCCGGAGCGCTACGGGCCGCCGGAGTCGGCCTTCGTCGAGGAGGAGGTCCCCACCCCCCTGCCCGGTCCCGGCGAGGCGCTGGTCTACGTGATGGCCGCAGGGGTGAACTACAACAATGTGTGGGCCGCCCTGGGCACGCCTGTGGACGTGATCGCCTCGCGGATGAAGGCCGGCGCCGAGGAGCCGTTCCACATTGGCGGCAGCGACGCCTCGGGCATCGTCTGGGCGGTCGGCGAGGGCGTGGACAGCCTGGCCGTTGGCGACGAGGTGGTGATCCACTGCGGGGTCTGGGACGCCACCGACCCGTGGATCGTCGAAGGAGGCGACCCGATCGTCGCTCCCAGTGCCCGGATCTGGGGTTACGAGACCAACTGGGGCTCCTTCGCACAGTTCACCCGGGTGCAGGCGCATCAATGCCTGCCCAAGCCCAAACGACTGGGCTGGGCCGAGGCCGCGGCCTACCTGCTGGTCGGCGCCACCGCGTACCGGATGCTCTGCGGCTGGGAGCCGCATACCCTCAACCAGGGTGACGCGGTGCTGATCTGGGGTGGCAGCGGCGGCCTCGGTTGCCAGGCGATCCAGATCGTCCGAGCCAAGGGGGCGACGGCGGTGGCCGTGGCCAGCGGCAAGGAGCGCGGCGAGTACTGCGTGGCGCTCGGCGCCAAGGGATACATCGACCGCCGCGACTTCGACCACTGGGGGGTGATTCCCGACTGGCGCGACGAGCCGGCCTACGCCCTCTGGGCAGCCGGGGCGCGCAAGTTCGGCAAGGCGCTCTGGGAGGTCCTTGGCGAGCGTCGCTCGCCGCGGATCGTCTTCGAGCACCCCGGCGAGAGCACCATCCCCACCTCGATGTACGTCTGCGACAACGGCGGCATGGTGGTGATCTGCGCGGGGACCACCGGCTACCACGCGGCCGTTGACCTGCGCTACCTCTGGATGCGGCAGAAGCGGCTGCAGGGATCGCACTTCGCCAATGACGACCAGGCCGCGTCGCTCAACGCCATGGTCGATGCCGGCCAGGTCGACCCCTGCCTGTCGCGCACCTTCGCCTGGGACGAGGTTGGCACCGCGCACCAGCTGATGTATGACAACCAACATCCGATGGGCAACATGGCAATCCTGGTGGGCGCGACCGGCCTGGAGGGCTGAGCGGTGATCGGCGAGCAGCCGCCGCGGACGACCGAGCGCTACGCCGACGCCCTGCAGCGCTGGCAGGACACCGTGCTCCGCCGCGGCCTGGAGCGGGGAGAGCGGCTGGACGAGTTCGTCACCGGCAGCGGCATCCCGGTGCGGGCGCTGTACACCCCGCTCGACCTTGAGGGCCACGACCCGCTCGCGGATGAGGGCCTCCCCGGTGAGGCGCCATACACTCGGGGCATCCAGGCCACCGGCTACCGCGGCCGGCTGTGGTCGATCCGCCAGTACGCCGGCTACGGCACCGCCGCCGACGCCAACGCACGCTTCAAGTTCCTGCTGGGCAGCGGTCAGAAGGGGCTCAGCGTGGCCTTCGACCTGCCCACCCAGATGGGCCTGGACAGCGACGACCCCCGCAGTGCCGGGGAGGTCGGCCAGGTCGGCGTCGCCATCGACTCGGTCGCCGATATGGAGCGCCTCTTCGACGGCATCCCCCTCGACGCGGTGAGCACGTCGATGACCATCAACGCCCCCGCCGCGGTGCTGGTGGCGATGTACGTGGTCGCCGCCGAGCGGCAGGGAGTGAGTGCCGCGCAGGTGATGGGCACCGCGCAGAACGACGTGCTCAAGGAGTACGTCGCCCGGGGAACCTACATCTACCCGCCGCGGCAGTCACTGCGCGTGGCCGCGGACCTGATCGCCTGGTGCACGCGCGAGGCGCCACGCTTCAACCCGATCTCGTTGAGCGGGTACCACATTCGCGAGGCTGGATCCACGGCTCCGCAGGAGATGGCCTTCGCCATCGCCAACGCCTGCGCCTACATCGACGCGGCGCTGCAGCGCGGCCTGCGGGTCGACGACTTCGCCGCACGGCTGTCGTGGATCTTCAACACCCACACCGACTTCTTCGAGGAGATCGCCAAGTACCGCGCCCTGCGCCGCATGTGGGCGCGGTTGATGAGCGCGCGCTACGGTGCCCGCAACCCGCTCTCGCTGACCCTGCGCACCCACACCCAGACCGGTGGTTCGACTCTGACCGCGCAGCAGCCCGAGAACAACATCGTGCGCGCCGCCATCCAGGCTCTCGCAGCGGTGCTCGGCGGGGTGCAGTCGCTGGCGCTGTCGTGCTACGACGAGGCGCTGTCCATCCCCACCGAGCAGGCGCAGCGAATCGCGGTGCGCACCCAGCAGATCGTGGGCGAGGAGATCGGCGTGACCAGCACCGTCGACCCGCTCGGTGGTTCGTACTTCGTCGAGGCGCTGACCGACGAGCTGGAGCGCCGCGCCACCGAGCTGCTCGCCGAGGTGGAGCGCCACGGGGGGGCGGTGGCCACCATCGAGTCGGGGTGGATGGCCGAGCAGATTCAGGACGAGGCCTACCGGGTGGAGCGGGCCACCGTGAGCGGCGAGAAGGTGGTCGTGGGGGTGAACGTGCACACCGACGGCGAGGCACCACCGCCGGTGATCTTCCGTCCCGACCAGCGGGTGATGACCGAACAGCTCGAGCGGCTGCGCGGCCATCGCACAAGCCGGGCCGCCGCCCCGGTGCCCGGCGCGCTGGCGGCGCTGCACGCGGCGGCATCGGGCGACGCCGACCTGATGGCGCCGATCCTTGACGCGGTACGCGCGGACTGCACCCTCGGCGAGATCTGCGGCACCCTGAGAGACGTGTTCGGCGAGTACCACCCCCCCGCAACGATCTGAGCCGCGCGCTCCGTGTTCGCGGCCGGCTGCGCGCCGCTGCCTCACCCTGGTACCGGCTGCCCGGCCGGGTCCGGCTGCTCATCGTATTCGCCGCGGTGTTCAGCGCCGCCTTCGCGGCCACCATCCTGCCCTTCGTCACCTCGGGCGGCCCGGTCACAGCCGAGGTTGCCGGGGCCAGCATCGGCGACGGCCGCGCCAACCAGGAGCTGAGCTTCCACGCGTCGATCGACAACACCAGCGGCTCGACGATTCGCCGGGTCTGCCTGCTGGTGCGCAGCAGCCTGCCGGTGGACCACGCCCGGGTGCGGTTCCAGGGCACCGACACGGTGCCCGTGGATGGCCGCGGCTTCGCCTGCGGCGGGTCGCTCAGCGCTCAGGAAACGGTCTCGGTGCAGGTCCTCTTCACCCCCTCGCAGCGGGGCAGCTACGCCTTCACCCTCGCGCCCGCCGCCGAGGGCCGGCTGATCGGCCCGCTGGTCCACCGCACCACCACCATCGCCTGAGCGGGACGCGCGTCGAGCGGAACGCCGCATGGCGCGGTGCGGCTCCGGCGGCCTCAGCCGCTCGGCGCGGGCGCTCCCCCGGCCACCGGTGAGCCGGCGGTGATCGCCAGCCGGTTCCAGGCATTGATGTGCGCGATCACGAAGACAAGGCGCACCAGCTCGGCCTCGTCGAAGTGCAGCCGCGCGGCGGCAACCTGGCCGTCGTCGACGCCGCGACCGGCCACCAGGGTGACCGCCTCGGTCAGCTCGAGGGCGGCGCGCTCTCGCGGCGAGAACTCCCCCGCCTCCCGCCAGCCGGCAAGTGATCGGACGCGCTCGTCGGTCTCCCCCAGGTCGGCGGCCCGGCGGAGGTGCAGGTCGAGGCAGGAGTCGCAGCCGTTGAGCTGCGATGCCCGGATGCGCACCAGCTCGACCAGGCGCGGCTCGAGACCGGCGGCGTCCACCGCGGCACCGAGCTCGGTGAGCGCGGCGAACCCATGCGGAAATGCGGAGCGCAGATGGAGCCGCGCCCGCTGCCGATCGCCCATTCCGGCAGCGTACCCGGCGCGCGGCAAGCTCACGCGGCGGGCATCGGGCTGGGCCTCACCCGGGGGGACCGGCAGCCTCCGCGGACGACCCCGCGGCCGCCCACCGGCGGCGGCCCGAGCTCAGCGTGGCCCCAGCACAGGCGACGATCACCAGCGCGATCGCCGCGCAGGCGCGCAGCAGGAGCGGCTCGCCGAGCACGACCAGGCCGGCCAGCGCCGCGACCGCCGGCTCCAGGCTCATCAGCACCCCGAAGACCCGCGCCGGCATTCTGCGGAGTGCCTGCAGTTCCAGCGAGTAGGGGATCACCGAGGAGAGGAGGGCCACTCCCGCGCCGGCCAGCAGCAGGTGGGGGTCGAGCAGGGCACGGCCGCCGCCGACCAGCCCGAAGGGGAGGACCACCAGGCTGCCGGCGGTCATCGCCAGGGCAAGCCCGCCCCCACCGGCAGACGCCGCACCCACCCGCGCCGCGAGCAGGATGTAGCCGGCCCAGGCAGCCCCGGCGAGGAGGGCCAGGCCGGTCCCGGTCGGGTTCAGGCCCGAGCCGGGCCGGGCGAGGAGCAGGATGCCACCAGCGGCGAGCACCACCCAGAGGATGTCGAGACGGCGCCGCGACCCCGCCACCGCCACCCCCAACGGACCGACGAACTCGATGGTCACCGCCGCTCCCAGGGGGATGTGGGCGATCGCCTCGTAGAAGCACAGGTTCATCACCGCCAGGGTGGCCCCGAACGCGACCACCAGCCCCAGGCGGGCGCGGGTCAGCCCGTGCCGCGAGGGGCGCCACACCGCCAGCAGCACCACCGCCGCGATCGCCAACCGGAGCAGGGTCACGCCGGCCGGGCTCAGCTGGACGAACAGGCTCTTGGCGACTGCCGCGCCCAGCTGGACGCTGAGGATGCTGCCCAGCACCATCGCCTCAGGCGGTGCGCCGGCGAGGGCGCGGCGGCCGCCGGCCGCTCGGCCGAGGGCAGGCGAGGTTGGCGCGTGGCTCACCCGATGACGGTAGCGGGACTCCCCGGTACGATGCCGGGACCATGCGACGCTTCACGGGTTACAACGACTTCTTCCCCCACTACGTGGCCCAGCACAGCCGCCGAGCCACTCGCTGGGTCCACTTCGCCGGGACCCACTCTGGGGCGGTGCTCGCCATCGCCGGCGCCCGCGGCCGGCGCCCTGGGCTGCTTGCGGCCGCGCCGGTCACCGCCTACGGGGCGGCCTGGCTCAGCCATGCCCTGATCGAGCGCAATCGCCCGGCCACCTTCGGCCACCCGCTCTGGTCGCTGCGCGGCGACCTGCAGATGCTGGTGATGATGTGGCGCGGTCGTGACGCCGAGCTGGCCGCGATGGCCGCGCGCCACGTCAGCGCCGACCAGGTCGAGGGCCGGGGGGTGCAGCGGGCGGCCTGAGCGCAGCGCCACCCGGCGAGCGAGGCCGGTTCAGCGAGCCGTGGCCCTCTCCGCGGTCGCGACCAGCTCCCACACCGTGCCCGCCGGCGAGTCGCGCACCTCGACCCCACTCTCCACCAGGGCATCGCGCAGCCGGTCCGCGTCGCTGAAACGACGCTCCTCGCGAGCCTGACGGCGGAGCGCGAGCACCGCGTCGACCAGCGGCCCCACCCGCTCTCGCGGGTCGACGGTGCCCTCCCGGGCGAGCTCACCGAGGCGAACCAGGGCGTCGCGCACCGCGGCCCGGGCCCGGTCGGCCGCGTCGGACTGGAGGGTGTCGCGCGACCAGTCCCAGAGCAGCTGCTCGAGGGTCAGCCCCGCCGCCACCGCGGCGTCGACGTCGGGGGCGGCGAGCGCCGCGTCAAAGGCGGCACGCTGCTCCTCCAGGCTCTCGGCGAAGGGGTCGCCGCCGCCGCCAGTCCCGGGGGCCGGCTGAGGCACGGCAGCGGTGCCGATCACCTCCCGGGCGTGCGTGCCGCCGGCACTGACCAGCTCATCGATGGAGATCGTCGTCCCGCGCTCCACCCGGTGCTCGGCGTCGCGATGACGCCAGACGATGCCCCCCCGGCCGCGCACCGTCACCGAGCCTGCCTCCAGGTCGAAGACCGCGGCGGTGTGCTCATCCACCCCGAGCACCGAGGTGGTGTCATCGAGCATCTCCTCGAGCAGCCGCAGCCGCCGCTCCCCCATGTAGCAGCGCCGGGTGTCGTGGTTGGTGCCCTCGGCGTTGTCATAGTGGGGAATGACCACGGCGTCGAGGGAGAGGGCGGCGAGCAGGTCGAGGCCGTCGTCCCAGTGCGGCGGCTCGCCCGACTTGTAAATCTCGTAGACGGGCAGGGTCTTCACCCCGAGCCCGCAGGCCGCCGCACTGGCGAAGGTCACGCAGCCACCATTGCGCAGCTTGTCGCGGAGCACCTCGGGCACCGGGGTGGTCAGCCACTCACGCGCAGCGTAGGTGGGCGAGCCGGGTCCGGCGAACACGTAGTCCGAGCCGCGCACCCGGCTGAGCATCTGCTCGTACTCCAGCGGGGTTGCCTCACGGCCTCGCCAGCTGGCCACCTCCAGACGCCGGCCGACGCTGTCGGCGAAATAGGTCAGTGCGCGGGCCGCGAGCTCGGGAGCGTTCTCCTGAAAACCGTACGGGGTGTCGAGGAGCACCGCCGAGGCCTCGGGACCGAAGCGCGCGAGCAGGGTCTGGTGGACGGTGGTCATGGTCGGCGCGGTCTCGCCTGAGCCCATCACCGCGAGCACCCGTGGCCCTGCCATGCCGCCTCCTACGCCGTCGGACTCCCGGCCATCGCGGCCGCCAACCCCACCAGCGTACGCACCGGTGCTCCGTTGGGCCCCTTGGGGAGCTGCTTCTGGTCGCCACCCGGACCCCACGAGCTGCCCGCAATGTCGAGGTGCACCCAGGGCACCTCACCGACAAACTCGCGGAGGAACACCGCAGCGTTGATCGCCCCGGCGGGCCTGCCGCCGCTGTTCTTCATGTCGGCCACGTCGCTCTCCAGGCACACCTCGTACTCGGGGTGGAGGGGCAGCTCGGTGAAGCGGTCGCCGGCGCGACGTGCGGCATCGAGCACCGCGGCGCTCAGCTCCCGGTCATTGCTCATCAGGCCACCTGACGCGTGACCAAGTGCGACCACGCAGGCGCCGGTGAGGGTGGCGATGTCGACGAGGTGGGTGGCGCCCTGGCGGCGGGCCCACTCCAGCCCGTCGGCGAGGATGAGCCGGCCCTCCGCGTCGGTGTTGACCACCTCGATCGTCTTGCCCGACAGCGAGGTGTGCACATCCCCAGGCTTGGTCGCGGTGCTCGAGGGCATGTTCTCCGCCGACGGCACCACCCCGATGACGTCGATGGGCAGGTTGAGGTCGTTGATGGCGCGCAGGGCCACGAGCACCGCGGCGGCGCCACTCATGTCGAACTTCATCTCCTCCATCCCCGCGGCCGGCTTGAGCGAGATACCGCCGGTGTCGAAGGTGATGCCCTTGCCGACGAAGGCGAGGACCGGACCCCCCTTCCGACCGCCGCGGTGACGCACGGTGATCAGCACAGGCGGGTTGGCGCTGCCCTGGCCGACGCCGAGCAAAGCGCCCATGGCCGCCTCCTCGAGGGCATCGCGCTCCAGCACCTCGACCTGCAGGGTGGTGCCCTTGCAGAGCTCGCGGGCCTGGTCGGCGAGCAGCTGCGGGGTGAGCAGGTTGGCCGGCTCGACGGCCATGGCGCGGGCCCGATCGATGGCGACCGCCAGCGTCGCCGCCCAGCGCAGGTCGTCGCCCTCGGCTCCGCCTCTCTCGAGGCCGACCTCAACGCGGTCGAGGGCGGGGTGCTTGGGCGGCGTCGAACGGCGCCGCTCCCGGTCGACGTTGCCCAGGGCGATCCCGGTGGCTGCCGCCCGGAGCGCCGCGCTTCCGTCGCCGGTCTGGCGGCGCAGCTCGGCGGCCACCGCCGGGTCAAGGGACAGGGCCGCGCTGTGCGCTCCCAGGCCACGCAGCCGGTCGGCGGCGAAGTGATGGGCGTTCAGCACCCGGAAGGCATCGAGCCGCTCCAGCCGACCGAGACCGAGCACGAGCACCACCCGAGCCGGGAGACGCCCCAGGGTGTGCACCACGGTGCGCTCGGCGAATGCGCCGCGCAGCTCGCCGGCGTCGCGAGCCGCGCTGATCGCGCCATCGAGCAGCGCATCAAGGGTGCTCGCCGCCGGTGATAGGCCGGCCTCGGTGACGGTCACCACCAGGGCATCCACCTCCGCCCTCTCGATGGCTGTGGTGAGTGGACTGAGCTCGGTCACGGGGTCTCCTTGGCGGCGGGGCCGGAACCGAGTCCGGCGCGCATGCGGCGCACGTCGTCGGCGGTGAACCGGTTGCGTCCAATGCCGTCAACGGCACTCGGACGGAACCTATCCTGGCGGATCCAGTTGACGATCACCTGGGGCTTCACCCCGAGCATAGGGCCAACCTCCGCGGGCCCGTAGAGCTCGCCGTCGACCGGTTCGGGGCGTGCCTCCGTGGTCATCGCCTGATCCTAGCCACCCAGGTCCGGAGCACTGCGGGGAGCCGCGCATACTCGGCGGCATGGACAGCCGGCTGCGCGAGGAACTGCTCGCGGAGGCTCGCACCCAGGGCTGGGCCGCGGCGGGCATCACCGGCGTCGAGCCCTTTGCGGAGGCCCGCCAGCACGGTCTGCGGGCCATCGCCGAGGGCCGCATGGCGGGGATGCCCTGGTACACCACCGAGCGGGTGGAGGCGGCCGCCGACCTCGGCGCCCGCTATCCCTGGGCACGCAGCGCCCTCGCCCTCGCCTGGCCGTACAGCCCCGCGCCGGCCTGCGTGGAGACGTCGGCGCCGGGCCGGCCGCGCGGCCGCTTCTCCGCCTACGCCTGCCTGCCCGGACCGGCGGCGCCGTGCGACTACCACGACCTCCTCGGCGAGCGCTGTGACGCCCTGCTCGCGTGGCTGCGCGAGCGCGCTCCTGAGGTGCGCGCCAAGCGCTTCGTCGACCACGGCTGGGCGATGGACCGCGCCGTCGCCGAGCGAGCCGGGGTCGGTTTCTGCGGCAAGAACGCCTGTCTGATCACCACCGGCGCCGGCTCCTACGTGATGCTGGCCGAGCTGCTGCTCTCGCTCGATCTCGCCCCCGACCCGCCCAGCCGGCGCGCCTGTGGGAGCTGCCGGGACTGCGTTCCCGCCTGTCCCACCGGTGCCATCCGCAGCCCGGGGGTGATCGACGCGACGCGCTGCATCTCCTACCTGACCATCGAGCATCGCGGGCCGATCCCGCTGGAGCTGCGCCCGCTGATGGGGAGCTGGGCGTTCGGCTGCGACCTCTGCCAGGAGGCCTGCCCGATCAACGCGCGCCGCGCGCCGGTGGCCGCCCAAGACCCGGGACCGCGCCTGACCCGCGGCCCGGTGCCGCATCCCGACCTGCTGGAGTGCCTGGAAATGGACGAGCAGGAGTTCGCTGCTCGCTTCCGGCGCACCGCGGTGTGGCGCACGGGGCGGGCCGGGCTGGCGCGCAACGCCGCCATCGCCCTGGGCAACAGCGGGGACGTCGCGGTGCTCGGCGCACTGCGCCGCGCCGCCCGGGACGACTCCGATTGGGTGGTACGCGAGGCCGCGGAGTGGGCGGTGCACCGCTTGAGCAGTCCGGCCGGCGCTCCCGGGTGACCGAGGCGGCTCAGCCGCCGATCTGGGACATCGACCGGGCCGGACGCACGAAGTCGGGCTCGTTGATACGGTGACCCGCCTCCTTGCGCCACACCGCGGCCCGGATGATTCCGAGCAGTTCCGCGTCGTCGGCACCGGCCCGCATCGGGGTGCGCAGATCGGTCTCCTCGATGCTGAACAGGCAGGTGCGCAGCTGCCCGTCGGCGGTCAGCCGCACCCGGTTGCAGCGCTCGCAGAACGGCGCACTGACGCTGTTGATAAAGCCGATCTCGCCGGGGGCGCCGTCGGCAAAGGTGTGCCGGGTGGAGGGGTCGTGACCGGCGTCCACCGGGCGCAGGGCGAACTCGGTCTCGGCTGCCTCGAGCAGCTCGTCACCGGGGACAACGCTGTCCCGTCCCCACTGAGCGGAGGCGTCGAGCGGCATGAACTCAATGAAGCGCACCTGCACGCCGGTCTCCCGCGCCAGGGCGGCGAAGTCGCGCACCTCGTCGTCGTTGAAGCCGCGCACCACCACCACGTTGAGCTTGATCGGGGTCAGCCCCACCTCGCGAGCGGCGGTGATGCCGTCGAGCACCGTCGCCAGACAGTCACGTCGGGTGATCCGCGCGAAGCGGTCGGCGCGCAGTGAGTCGAGTGAGATGTTGACCCGGCGCAGCCCGGCGGCGGCCAGGGCCGCGGCCTGCCTGCGGAGCAGAAAGCCGTTGGTGGTCATCGAGATGTCGAGATCGTCGCGGAGGCCGGCGAGCTGGCCCACCAGCTCGGGAAGCTGCTTGCGCACCAGCGGCTCGCCGCCGGTGAGCCGGACCGTCCGGGTGCCGGTGGCGACAAAGAGCGAGGCCAGCCGGGTGATCTCGTCGAAACTGAGGGTCAGCGCGCCCGGCAGCCAGCGCAGCCCGTCCTCCGGCATGCAGTAGACACAGCGGAAGTTGCAGCGGTCGGTGACGCTGATCCGCAGGTCGTCAACGAAGCGGCCCCGCTCGTCGACGAGCGATGGGCTGATGCCGGGCATCGCCTCAGTGTGGCGGTTGGCCCCGTATCCCTCGCCTTTCGCGGTGCCCTTCCGCCTGCCGCCCCGCCTCTCGCAGGTGGGTTGCTCTGCGATGGCCGGTCAGCGGAAGAGCAGCGCGGCCATCCCCGCTCCGGCGGCGAGCGGGAGGCCGGCCCACGCGGCCAGCGTGGGGACCGGGTCTGCGGCCGGCCACCAGGGCTCGGGCAGGGGCCGCCCGGACTGGATCCGGGCGCGCACCTGCCGCGCCGGAAGCGCGAGCAGGGTGGCGGCGGCCACCGCGGTGAGCGCACTGAGCAGGACAACCTCGGCGGCAACCGATGCCGCCGAGCGGGCACCCGCCCGCCAGAGCGCACCGCAGCCGGCCAGGGTGGCAGCGCCGGCCAGGGCACCACTCAGTGCCCAGAGCAGCCAGGCCGCGACGGTGACCCTGCGCGGGGGGGTCGGCATCGAGCCAGCCTAGCAGCCCCCCGTCGGCGCGGACTCATGTCACAGCTCTGTTCTCGCCTTGACTGTTGTCCGCGGCCCGCCTACCCTGACGCCGACGGCCGTGCGCCGTCATTCGGTTCCAGTCCACTCCACGTCTTTCCAGGGAACCATCTGTATGGCGTCTCGTACTCGCCTTGCCGCTGCCGCCGTGGGTGCGTCCACGCTTGCCGTCGCCCCCGCCGTCATGGCCTCCACCTACGTGGTGCGTCCGGGCGACAACCTGACTGAGATCGCCCTGCGCCACGGCACCACCGTGGCGGCGCTGGTTCAGGCGAACAACCTGCGCAACCCGAGCCTGCTCCAGATCGGCCGGATGTTGCAGATCCCGGACAACGCCCTGGGGCTGCCCGGCTACACGACCGGTGCGGCCGACATCGAGTCCCACACCGTCGCCCACGGTGAGGGGATCATCGGCATCGCCCGAGCCTACGGCGTGGACGCCACGGCGCTGGCCCGCTTCAACGGCATCGGGGTCAACACGCCACTGCACGTCGGCGTTGTCCTGCACATCCCCGGGCGGCTCGCCCGGACCAACGCGCTGCTCACCCATACAGCGCATGAGGTGGGGCTCGACCCCAAGGTGGTGCGTGCCGTCGCCTGGAACGAGAGCGGCTGGCAGCAGAACGTGACCTCACCCACCGGCGCGGTGGGGCTGATGCAGATCGAGCCGTACACCGGCGACTGGATCTCCAAGTACCTGGCGGGCCGAACGCTGAACATCGGTCTGGCGACGGACAACGTCGAGGCGGGCTGCCTGCTGCTCAAGCACCTGGTCAGCGTCCACAACGGCGACGTGCCCGCGGCGCTGGCCGCCTACTACCAGGGCGACGCCAGCATCAGCCGGCACGGGCTCTACGACGACACCAAGCAGTACCAGCATGTCGTCACCGCGCTGATCAAGCGAGAGTAGCTGCGGCCCGGACTCCGCGTGACCACGGTCAGAGGAAGCGGATCGCCAGGGCCAGTCCACCCGCGATGATCATCGTGGCGGGAATCGTCAGCACCCAGGCCACCAGGATGTTGCGGGCGATTCCCCAGCGCACCGCACCCGGGCGGCGGCTTGATCCCGCACCCATCACTGCTCCGGTCACCACGTGGGTGGTGCTGACGGGCAGGCCCAGCTGGGTGGCTCCCGCGATGACCACTGCAGCCATGGTCTGTGCGGAGAAGCCGTCGATGGGCTCCAGCCGGATGATCCGGGTTCCCATCGTCCGGATGATCCGCCAGCCACCTGCGTATGTACCCAGGCCGATCGCCGCCGCGGCGACGAGCACGACCCAGAATGGGATGTCGGGAAAACCGCCGTGCTTGCCCGGCGCCAGATGGCCTGTGCTCAGGAGCGCGAGGGTGATGATGGCCATCGTCTTCTGGGCGTCATTGGCCCCATGGCTGAAGGACACGAAGATAGCCGACAGCACCTGGAGCCGGCGAAAGCGGCGGTTGGCACTGCTGGGCAGCATGCGACGCAACACGTTGAGCAGCACCAGCATCAGCACGTAGGCGGCAACCAGCCCGATGATCGGTGAGGTGAGCAGGCCGATGACCACCGGTCCCAGCTTGCCGAACTTCACCACGGTCAGTCCATAGCCGCCGATGCCCATGCCGATCAGACCACCGATCAGGGCGTGCGAGGAGCTCGAGGGCAGACCGGCGCGCCAGGTCAGCAGGTTCCAGATGATGGCAGCCACGAGGGCGGCAATCACCATGCCGACGCTGACGCCTCCGGGCGGCTTCACCAGCCCGCCGACGGTGTTGGCAACCTTGGTGTGCAGCAGCTGGGTGGCCACCACTGCACCCACCAGGTTGAGGGCGGCGGACAGTCCCACCGCGGCGCGGGGGGACATGGCTCGGGTGCCGACCGTCGTGGCCACGGCGTTGGCTGTGTCGTGGAAGCCGTTGGTGAAGTCGAAGCCGAGCGCGACCAGCACGCAGACGACCAGCAGCACGGTGGTCCCCAGCGACATCGGGGGCCCGGCTAACCGTTCTTGATGGTGATGCTCTCGAGAGTGTTGGCGACGTCCTCGCAGCGATCCAGCGCCTCCTCGAGAAGCGTGTAGATCTCCTTGAGCTTGATCACCTCGAGCGGGGCGACGTCACCGCGGAAGAGCTCGGCGATGGCTCGCCGGGACACCTCGTCACCGCGGTTCTCGATCCGGTGCACCTCCACCCAGTGCTTATCCATGTCCCGCTGAGCCTGGAGCTTCCCCACCGCCTGCTGCAGCTGCAGGGAAGCGAGCCGGAAGAGCTCGGACAGCTCGCGGACCGGCCCCGGGATGACCGTGACACCGTACAGGGTGAGCACGTCGGCGACCTCGTCGGCGTAGTCGATGAGGTCGTCCATGCCCGAGGCGAGGTCGTACACGTCCTCACGGTCGAAGGGGGTGACGAAGGTGCGGTTGAGCATGCGCACCACCTCGTGGGTCACCTCATCGCCCGCATGCTCGAATTCCTTGATCTCGGCGTGGCGCTCGGCAAGCTCGGCGGTTGACTCGATGGCGGCGAGGATCTCGCAGGCCGCGACGATGTTGGTGGCCTGCTGGTCGAAGAGGTCGTAGAAGCGCCGCTCCCGAGGGATCAGCGACAGGCGCATGGGCTTGGTTCCTTCAGTGGATTGACCTCGCGGCGGCGAAGGATACCGATTGAAGCGCGCCGGCCCACTGGGCCCCGTCTGCTAGCGGCGTGCGTCGATGGGCAACGCACTGAGCACGGTCGGGACGAAGCCGGGATGGTTGTCACCGGGCGGAGCGACGGGCGAACGCCGATGACAGCGTTCGGGCTGGACGTCCCGCCGCACCAGCAGGCACTCGGGCCGCCGCAGGCGTCCGTTGGCGAGCCGGCCGTCATGACGCACGCTGGCCACCAGGTCGGGTCGCAACCAGCTCAGGCCGGGCCGGGCCGGACCGTCGAAGATCGCCGCGTCGGTGAGCAGCTCCTCGACCCGAGCCAGGACCGCACCGCCGACCGGTCCGGCGGGCGAGACCACGGTGACGCCGGCCCCCACCCAGCGACCGTCGCTCAGCTCGGCGAGATGCAGGGATAGACCCCCCTCTGGCTCGGCCTCGACCGCGGCGATGACAACCTCGGTGCGGTCGCTGAGGGAGATGCGCAACCGTTCGGAGGAGGCGACCCCGGGGTGGTACTCGGCAGTCCGCCGCCTGGCCAGCACCGCCGGTAGTCCCCGAGCTGCGGCCGCCTCGGTGAAGGCACGCCCGTCGCCCGCCATGGTCTCGCCGTGCTGCAGCCACTCCCCCGCAGCGAGCAGCCGGGCGACCGCGTCGAGGCGCCGATCCAGCGGCCAGCGCAGGGTGGGCACGCCGTCGAGGTGGAGGAGGTCGGTCACCAGGTAGACGATTGGGTGCTCGGCGGCGCCGCCCTGGCCGCGCAGGCGGGCGGTCAGCCGACCCAGGTCGGGCCGGCCCTCGGGATCGAGCACGACGGCGACACCATCGAGCACGCTGGCGCGACCACCCAGTTGAGCGGCCCCCGCAGCCAGCTCCGGCATGACCGAGGTGAGGTCGTCGAGGCGCTCGCCCTGGAGTCGCACGCTTCCATCCGCGCTGGAGAACAGCAGGGCCCGACAGCCGTCCCAGTCGACCCCGAAGCGCCAGCCGTCATCGTCGAAAGCGGCGGTGCACGGAACCGACAGCTCGGGCCGAAGCTGCCCGGGGAGCGCGGGAGGCACCGGCAAGGAGAGGGGAAGCGACGGTTGTTCCCCGCCCGCCCCGCGCCGCACCGGCGCAGAGGGCACTAGGACGCCTTGCGGCGACGCACCGGTGCCTCCGAGGCGCCGCCGCTCTTGGCTGGGGAGCGCTTCGGCGCCGCCGGCTTCTTGGCGCGCGCGGCGGTGGCGCCGGCCAGCGCGGGCTCGGGTTCGGCAGCCGTGCGTCCGCTCTTCGACGCCTCCACCGACGCCCGCAGGGCGGCCATCAGGTCGGTCACCTTGGCCGGTTCCGCTGCGGGCGCTTTGCGCGCCGGCTGGTCGTGGAGCTTGGCCTCGACCACCTCGATCACCGCCTCGCGGTACTCGTCGCGGTAGCGCGCCGGGTCGAAGCTGGCGCTGAGGTTGTCGACCAGCATCACCGCCATGTCGAGCTCGCGCTTGTGGACCTCCACCTCGCGCTCCGGCAGGGAGAGCTCGCCGGCGTCACGGATCTCGTCGGGCCAGTGCAGGGTGTTGAGCAGCAGCCCCTGGTCGTGCAGGGCCAGCCGGCAGAGATGCTCGCGGTCGCGCAGGGCGATCTTGCCGATGGCGACCTTACCGGTCTTCTCCAGGGCGCTCTTCAACAGGTAGTACGGCTTGACCCCGACCGCTTCCGGCTCGAGGTAGTAGGCACTCTTGATGTAGACCCCGGCATCGATGTCGTGGTCCTCGACGAACTCGAGGATCTCGATGGTGTGCGCGCTGGGCAGGGGCAGCTCGTCGAGGTCGCTGTCGGCGATCTCGACGAACTCGTCCTTGCCCACCTCGTAGCCGCGCACCGCCTCGTTCCAGGCGATTTCGCGTTCCTCCTGCGGGCACCAGCGCTTGTTCTTGATCGGTGAGTGGTCGTTGGGGCAGAGCAGCCGGAAGTGGACGCTCTTGGACTCGGTGGCAAGGTACATGCGGATGGGGATGGCGACCATTCCGAAGGAGATCGCGCCCCTCCACATTGAACGTGGCATCGGCCGAGTATATCCCCGCAGTTCGCCGCGGAACTGCCGGACCACAGCCGGGACCACCGCCGTCCCGCGCTGCCGGCTCAGGCGACGGTGAGCACCGCCTCGTATGCCGCCCTGAGTTCCGGATGACGCAGGAAGAGCACGTGTGCGTACTCGTCGCGCAGCGGCTGCGGGCGGCGGCGCAGGCGCATGCCGACTTCATCGGCGAGCCGGTTCGCCTTGCGACCATTGCACCGCCGGCAGGCGATCACCTGGTTCTCCCAGGTGTGCGAGGCACCGCCGCGGGAGACGGGGACGACGTGGTCGACGGTGAGCTCGGAGGCGGGGCCGACCACCCCGCAGTACTGGCAGCTGGTGTCGTCGCGAAGCAGCAGGTTGCGCCGGTTGGGTCGGAGCATCCGGCGTGGCACATGGATGGTGCGCAGCAGCCGGACGACAAGGATCCGGTCGGGAAACCGCCGTTGCTGCATCGCCGCCCAGGCTTCGAGTTCGGCCGACTGGTCAAGAAAGGCCACCCGCTCCTTGCTCAGCAGGACCACGAGGCGGCGCTCACTGATGACGTTGAGTGGCTGCATCGAGGCATTCAGCAGCAGCACCGACATGGCCGAATGATACGAGCGTCCGGGCCCCTGGGAGGCCGGCGACGCGAGCCCGGCTAGTGGACCACCACCGCGAGGAGCAGGGCCAGCCCCAGCGGTACCGCCCCGGCGACCGCGACGAGAAGCCGGGTCGCCGGCGCGGCCGGGGTCTCGGGACGCATCCGCGCCTCCAGGTCGAGACGCCGGCGCACCGCTCCGAGCCGAACCCCGCCCATGAGAAAGGCGACCACAAGGGTCAGTCCCCCGATGATCCCAATGCAGTTCTGGAAGGCCAGGAGGTAGTTCGACTGACCGCCGAGCGGAATCGCCAGGAAGGCCGCGAGCACCAGCAGGCCAAGCCCGTAGGTTCCCCCCCGGCGCAGCACGGCCGCGAGTTCGGACCGGGTCGGGGCCGTCCTCGGGTCGGGCAGGTCAAGCCCGGGGTGGCGCTCCGCCGCGGTGAGCGGCTCCAGGCGCAGACCGCACTTCGGGCAGCGGACCTGGCCCGGGGCGATCCCGATCCGGCAGAGCGGGCACTCGACGGCCATCGCCCAAGTGTGCGGTGCGGAGTTATGCGGGGAGGCCCTGATCTCCCGCGAGCACACCGCGGAAGCTGTCCCCCTGGCGGCGCAACCGCTCCACGGCGGTGGTGATGTTCCAGCCGTCGGGCCGCATGCCGGGGTCGTCGAGCTCCGCCCAGGCGATCGGCATGGACACCGGAGCCCCGGGGGCCGGCCGCAGCGAGTAGGGCGCGGCCAGGGTCTTGTTGAGAATGTTCTGGGTGTAGTCGATCCGCAGCCGCCCCGTGCGACGCGCCACCGACCACTCCCAGCTGATCTTGTCGGGGATCACCCTGCCGATGGCCCGAGCCACCTCCTCCACCCAACCGCGCACCGCCTCGTACCCGGGCCCACGGCGCAGCGGCACGTAGATCTGCAGGCCGGTCTGGCCGCTGGTCTTGATCAGGCTGTTAACCGAGTAGACGTCGAGCGCGGTGCGTACCAGCTTGGCGATATCCACCACCTCGGCAAAGGTCATCGGCTCGAACGGGTCGAGGTCGAAGACCGCCCAGTCGGGAGACTGCGGCTCGTCGATGCGTGAGTGCCAGGGGTGCAGATCGACGCTGCCCTGGTTGGCCATGAAGGCGAGCGTGGCCACCTCCTCGGCGATGATGTAGCGGGTGACCCGGCCGTCGTGATGGTGGTCCCAGGTGCGGATCCACTCGGGCGCGTTGGGGGGCACCTCCTTGCGCCAGAAGTGCTTGCCAGAGATGCCGTCGGGGAACATCTGCATCCCCACCGCACGGTCGCGGAGATAGGGAAGGATCACCGGGGCCATCCGCGTGTAGTAGGCGATCATGTCGCGCTTGCTCACCCCGTCCTCGGGCCAGAGCAGCTTGTCAAGGTTGGTGACCTTGAGGCGCCGGCCGGCCACCTCCCACAGGCCACCGCCGGCGGGAAGCGCGGCCAGGGCCTCGAGGGCGGCGGAGTTGGTGTCAAGGAGGGCAGCAACGTCCAGCGTCCCCGGGGCGGTTGGGGCTGGGGGCGCGCCCACCGATGCGTCGTTGCGGCCCTCGGCCGCCGGGCGCGCCACCGCGACCGCGGCGCGGTCGCCACGCCGGGCGCCCAGCTGCTCCGGGGACACAGTGGTCTCCCGGACGCAGTCGGCGGCGACTCGGTCGGGGCGGAGTCCGCGAAAGGTGGGATGGCGCAGCACCCCCGCGGCGGTCCATCCGGCATGGCGCACCTCACACACCAGTTCGGCTCGGACCCAGCTGACCGGCTGGCTGGGCTTCGGCGCCGGGCTGAAGGGCGAGTCATCGACACGCAGCGCCCGGAGCCGCTCCAGCAGCCCGGCTTGGGCCGCTCCGCCCAGGCCGCTGCCCACCTGCCCGGCGGCGAGCAGGCGGTCGCCCTCGCGCACGCCGATCACCAGGGCGCCGAGGTCGGCGCGCCGTCCCCTGCCCTCGGTGAAGCCCCCGATGACGCACTCCTGAGTCTGCCAGGACTTGATCTTGGCCCACGAGTCAGAACGACGACCGGGCCGGTAGGGCGCGTCGCGACGCTTGGCCACCATGCCCTCAAGCCCCCGCGCGTGCACTGCCCGGAAGAAATCGACGCCGGCGCCGCGAACGTGGTCCACGTAAGCGGCGGTCGGGCTGTCCCTGAGCACCGCGCGGAGACGGGCCTTGCGCTCCTCGAGCGGCAGCGAGGTGAGGTCGCGGCCATCGGCCCAGAGCAGGTCGAAGATGGCCAGTTGCGCGGGAACCTCCGCTGCCACCCGGGCGATGTCCCGCGCGCCGCTGACGTTGATGCGCCGCTGAAGGAGCTCGAACGATGGCCGGCCGGTCGCGTCCACGGCGATCACCTCGGCGTCGACGACGGCGGCGCTGAGGTCGAGGGTGGTCAGCAGCACCTGCGCCTCGGGGTAGCGCGCGGTCTCGTCGCGCCCGCTGCGACCGCGCACCGTGAGCCGGTCGCCCTCTCGGGTAACCAGGGCGCGCACGCCGTCGAGCTTGAGCTCGAAGAGCCAGTCGTCGCCGTCAAACGGACGATCAGCGGTTACTGCCAGCATGGGCTGAAAGTCAGGGATTGCCTTCGCGGCTTCCGCTGCCGCCGCCCGGTCGGGGCCCTCGACTCGCGGTCGAGCGGGAGCGCGGCGGCGGCGGGGGTCACCGCCGTGGTCGGCGGCGATTGCATCGATGCTGCGGCCCGTCTTCACCGAGACGTCCAGGTCGATCGCCTCCATGCCGGGGACGACGTGCTCGTCGCGCTTCTTGATCATCAGCCAGCTGCGTTGGTCGGTCCCCCGCCCGCGACCGCTGGTGCGCACCAGGGCAAACTCGCCACGCAGCTTCTGGCCATCGAGGATGAACTTCAGGTCACCACGCGCCAGGGCGGCGGCCACGTCGGTGGCGGTATCGGAACGCCACCGGAAGGAGCCCGCGTCCCACAGCTGGACGGTGCCCATGCCGTAGCCCGAGGGGATGACCCCCTCGAAGTCGCCGTAGTCGACGGGATGGTCCTCGACGTGGACGGCGAGTCGCCGCTGGCCGGGATCGAGACTGGGACCGCGGGGGCAGGCCCAGGAGAGCAAAACGCCCTCGTGCTCGAGCCGGACGTCGAAGTGCAGCCGGGTTGCCCTGTGCTGTTGCACACAGAAGCGCCGGCCCACCGGTAGCTCGTTCCAGCCCGGAAAAAAGGACTCCGCTGCGGGGCGCGCGATCGGCGCGTCGCGGGGCCGGGTGCCGCCCAGAGGGGCGCCGTCGACGGCACCGGGCGGTTCCGGAGTGCTGCGGAAGTCTCGCTTGCGGCGGTACTCCTCAAGCGCCACGCGTGGTCACTCCGGGACGGCAGCGGCAAACCACCCGATCATGCTAGTCGTGCGCCACTTCGGGCACGGGTTTGCGGGTCCGCGAGAAGCCTCTGCACGATCGTAGGGGCGGCGAAAGCGAGCCACAAACTGGTAAAATCAGTCACGTGGCAACGCCTCCGTTCGCCGTGCCCGCGCCTCATCCGCGTGGCGTCGCCGGCGGCTCAGGTCCGAATCTTGGGAGTGCCCTCTGACAGCCGACATCGCACCAACCGACGACGCCGGGCAGTCCAGCACTTCCGCTCTCCCCACGAAGCGGGGAAGAGCCAAGATCGAGGGGGCCTACGAGGCCCAGAACATCCAGGTTCTGAAGGACCTCGAGCACGTCCGGCGCCGGCCGGGTATGTACATCGGTTCCACTGATGGGCGCGGACTTCATCACCTGGTCTGGGAGATTGTCGACAACTCCATTGACGAGGCGCTGGCGGGCCACTGCGACACCATCCTGGTCACCCTGCACGCCGACCACTCGGTGTCGGTCCGCGACAATGGGCGGGGAATCCCCGTCGACATGCACCCCACCGAGAAGAAGTCCGCGCTCGAGGTGGTGCTGACCAAGCTCAACGCCGGCGGCAAGTTCGGCGGCGGTGGCTACAAGGTGTCCGGGGGGCTTCACGGCGTGGGTGCGTCGGTGGTCAACTTTCTCAGCCAGCGGCTCGAGGCCACCGTGTACAAGAACGGCCAGGCTCATATGCAGCGCTTCGTGCGCGGCGTGGCCGAGGCCCCGGTGGCGTCGATCGGCGCCACCAGCGAGCGGGGCACTCTGATCCGCTTCTGGCCCGACGGCGATGTGTTCACCACCCTCGACTTCTCCTGGGACGTCGTGGCCGCGCGGATGCGCCAGATGGCCTTCCTCAACAAGGGCATCACCCTGCAGCTCGTCGACGAGGAGCGTCAGCTGTCCTACACGTTCTACTTCGAGGGCGGCCTGCAGTCCTTTGTGCGCCATCTCAACGACGGCAAGAACGTGGTCAACGTCAAACCCATGTATGTCGAGCGCGAGACCGCGGGCAACATGGTCGAGATTGCCGTGCAGTACCAGAACACCACGTTCACCGAGCACGTCCTGGCCTATGCCAACAACATCAACACCGAGGAGGGCGGCTCGCACGTCAGCGGCTTCCGCAGTGCACTGACGTCAACGCTCAACAAGTACGCGCGCAAGGCTGGCATCCTCAAGGAGAACGACCCCAACCTGAGCGGCGACGACGTTCGTGACGGGCTCACCGCAGTGATCAGCGTCAAGCTGCAGGAGCCGCAGTTCGAGGGCCAGACCAAGACCAAGCTGGGCAACAGTGAGGTGGCCGGCCAGGTGTCCGCGGTGCTCAGCGATGCACTGATGCAGTACCTCGACGAGTCCCCGGGCGATGCCCGGCGCATCGTCGAGCAGTCGCTCACTGCCGCCCGCGCCCGCCAGGCGGCGGCCCGCGCGCGCGAGCTGGTGCAGCGCAAGTCGCTGCTGGAGTCGGCCACGCTGCCGGGCAAGCTCGCCGACTGTTCGGAGCGCGACCCCTCCCAGTGCGAGATCTACATCGTCGAGGGCGACTCCGCCGGTGGCTCGGCCAAGCAGGGGCGGGAGCGCCGCTTCCAGGCGATCCTTCCGCTGCGCGGCAAGATTCTCAACGTCGAGAAGGCGCGCGCCGACAAGATCCTTGCCAACGAGGAGATCAAGAACTTGATCACCGCCCTGGGCGTGGGCTTTGGCGACAACTTCAACGTCGAGCGGCTGCGCTATCACCGGGTGATCTTGATGGTCGACGCCGACGTGGACGGGTCGCACATCCGCACCCTGCTGCTCACCTTCTTCTGGCGGCACCTGCAGCCGCTGATCGAGGGCGGCTTCCTCTACCTGGCGCAACCGCCGCTGTTCAAGCTGGAGAAGGGCAAGCGGGTGGAGTACGCCTACAGCGACGACGAGCGCGATGCCAAGACCAAAGAGATTGGTGGCAAGGTCCAGATCAGTCGTTACAAGGGCCTCGGCGAGATGAACCCGGTGCAGCTCTGGGACACGACCATGGACCCGGATACCCGGGTACTCCTGAAGGTGGGTGTCGACGACGCCATCGGCGCCGACGAGATCTTCACCAAGCTGATGGGGTCCGATGTCGAGCCGCGCAAGCGGTTCATCCAGACCCACGCGAAGTCTGTCAAGAACCTGGACATCTGATGACGGCGATCAAAGCCGTCGCCCTTGACGCCATGGGCGGCGACCACGCACCGGCTGCTGTGGTGCGCGGAGCGGTGGATGCCGCGCGGGCCGATCCCCGGTTGCACCTCCTGCTGGTGGGACGCGCCGCCGAGGTCCGCGCCCAGGTCGACAGCGCGGTCGAGGCCCCCGCTGCGACCGCCGCCGGCCGGCAGGACGTCAGCGGTCGCCTGGAGATTGTGGATGCGACCGAGGTGATCGGCATGGACGAGCACCCGGCCACTGCGGTCCGGGCCAAGCGGGACTCTTCCATGGTGCGCGCCTGTCAGCTGGTGGCCGACGGCCGGGCCGGAGCGGTGGTCAGCGCAGGTAACAGCGGTGCCATGCTGGCCGCATCGCTGTTCGCGATGAAACGGGCCCCCGGGGTGTCCAGGCCCGCCATCGGCGCCGCCTTTCCCAACCGCACCGGCAGGACCTTCATCCTCGACGTGGGC
>JBHEMT010000040.1:0-11831 GCA_046262435.1 Candidatus Dormibacteria bacterium
CTACCAGGCGATGGGCATTCCCATCGAGATGTTCCCCGTCCTCTTCGCGATCCCGCGCACCGCGGGGTGGCTGGCCCAGTGGGAGGAGAGTCTGCTCGACAAGGAGCAGAAGATCTCCCGCCCCAAGCAGATCTACAAGGGTCCACGCAGCCGTGACTACGTGAGCGCAACCGAGCGCAGTCAGGCCGCGGGCTGAGCCGAACCCCGTTCGGTGAGCGTGGCTCCCGGCCCAGGAACGCACTCGGCGGTAACGCCTCAGAGGCGCTCGCGCAGGGCGCGGCGAAGCCGCTGCCGCGAGGGTGCGGGTGGCGCCGAGCTGCTCGAAAGGGTGTCGGTGACCGGGGGTGGCGGCCGGTCCGCGGACTCGGCCGGGTCGTCGAGCTCGCCAGCCACACCATCGGACACCGCAGCACCGCCTGTCGTCTGCTGCAGCCGCTCGGCGACCCGTGCCTGGACCGCGTCGGGATCGTGCGCCCGGTAGTCGAGCCAGTAGCGACACTCCGCCGTCCAGTTGCCGTCCTTGTCGACGGCGAGGACGACAGACGGCGCCGGGTCGTCGGCGATCTCCCGGGTCTTCTGCAGCACGGCGCGCGCGCTGGCCGCCACCGTTCGCAGGTCGGTCTCACGCGGCACCCACAGGGTCACCGCGAAGCGGCGGGTGGGAAACGCACTGCTGTTGACCACCGGCTGGCTGAAGGCAGAGAGGTTGGGCAGGATGGCCCGCTTGCCGTCGCCGGTGCGCAGCTGGGTGGTGCGCAGGTGGATGGTCTCGACCACGCCCACCTGGTCACCGACCGTGATCACGTCCCCTATGTGAAACGGCCGTTCGAGGAGCAGCCAGATTCCGGCGAGCACGTTGCGCAGCAGGTCCTGGAAGGCGAGCCCGATCGCGAGGCTGGTGAGGCCGCCAAAGGTGAGCAGGACGCTGAAGGGAAACCCGGCGGCGGTGAGCGCACCGAGGATGGCGAGCAGGATGGTCGCTACCGTGGCGACGTTGTAGATCAGAGTGCGCACCTGCACGTCGCCGTGGCGCCGGTCCATGGTGCGCACCGCCAGCCGGCGCACCAGGCGGCCGACGACATAGATCAGCACCAGCGCAACCAGCGGTCCGATGATGTGCTGCACCAGCGGGCCGAGCAGCCCGCTCCGGTCGTGCTCGTCGATGGTCAGGCAGAGCCGGGTCAGCGGATCGGGATGGACGCTGAACCCGCAGTCGGCAATGAGCATCGGCGCGATCGTACGTCAGCCCGGTACCGCCCAGACCACCGAGCAGGAGCTTGAGCTACCCCTCGGAGCCTGCCTGAGCCGAATCGTCGGCGCCCGCCTCACCCTCCACCGCCGCCTGGGCCGCGGACGCGTCGGCGGCAGCGGCGGCATCGGCAAGCTCGTCGGCGGTGGGCTGGATGCGCAGCGCGGCGATCTTCACCACCGTCTCCTCGGGGTCGGTGTGCAGCAGGCTGACGCCCTCAGGCAGGACGATGTCCTTGACCGAACGGCTGGCGTCGATCTCGGTGAGTTCGCTGATGTCGACGCTGAGCTGCGCTGGGAGGTCGCCCGGGAGGCACTCGACCTTGAGGGTGCTGAGGGTTTGCACCACCTGACCTGTCTTCTCGACGGTCACCACCGGCGACTCGCCGGTGACGATGATGGGCACGTCGGCGGTGAGCTTTTCGCGGAGGTTGACGGCGAAGAAGTCGACGTGCAGCGGCCGCGTGGTGCGGGGGTCGAGCTGGAGCTGCCGGATCAGCACCTTGCGGGCGCGGCCGCCATCGACGCTGAGGTCGACCAGGTGGGTGCGTCCCGCGCGCTGCCAGACCTTGGCCAGCGACCTTTCCTCGGTCACCAGCGAGGCCGCCTTGAGCTTGTGGCCGTAGAGCACTGCCGGCACTCCGCCCTCGCGGCGCAGGTGCCGGATTGCGCGCCGAACCTCGGTGCGTGAACGGGCGGCAAGGGTGATCGTCTCAGCCATCAGCAGGGCAAGCCTACCGGATCCCGCAATTGCGCCCGCCGTCTGGCGGTGGCAGCACGGCTTTCCTCAGGCGGCGGGTGAGGCAAGTCCGAAGCGGTCGCGGACGTAGCCCACCGCCTCGTCGAGCGACGTCCCGGGGGTGAACACCTTGTCCACCCCGAGCTCGCGCAGGGCGGCCACATCGCCGTCGGGGATGATCCCGCCGCCGAAGACCACGATGTCATCGGCACCGCGCTCACGCAGCAACCGCAGGATCTCGGGGAAGAGGGTCATGTGGGCGCCGCTGAGCAGCGAGATGCCAATTCCGTCCACGTCCTCCTGGATGGCAGCCTCGACGACCATCTCCGGCGTCTGGTGCAGCCCGGTGTAGATCACCTCGACCCCGGCATCGCGGAGGGCCCGCGAGATCACCTTGATGCCGCGGTCGTGTCCGTCAAGACCAACCTTGGCGGTGAGGATGCGCACGCGTCGGCCGCCACGATCCGCGTGCTCCATGGCCATCGAGGCCCGATTCTACGCCGGGTCCGAGCCGGCGACCGGAAGCAGAGCCCGATCGTCGAGCCGCTGATGACTCGCGGCCCGGTCCGCGAGGGCCGCTGCTGTCGCCGCCACCCGAGCACCGGCGGCAAGCTCCAGGTAGAGCTCCGGTGCCAGCGCGGAGTCGCCGCCGCGCACCCCCGCCAGCGCGGCGGCGAGGGCGACGGCTGCGGTGGCGGCGGGTTGCCGGCGGAGCACGGCGGCACAGACCGCCTCGACGTCGCCGGCCTCGGCCAGCGCAGAGATGGCGAGCTGCAGGGTCGCGCCCGCGTCGGTGCCGGCAGGAGCACCCGCCTCGATGGGGAGAGGTGACAGCCGGCGCAATACCAGGATCGGGGCATCTTCGAGCAGCGTCTGGTGGAGACGGAGCAGGGCGGTGGTCAGGTCGAAGTGCAGAAGGTCGAGGGCGAGCACGCCGGCGGCCAGGCTGACTGCCACCGTGCCGAAGTCGGCGGCAGGCGCGATCCGGGCCAGGACGGTGGCATTGCGGCGCACGGCCGGCCGGTCGCCGGGGGTGAGCAGCGCGGCGGCAATCGCCCGGATCGGAACCCCGGCTGGGCCTGCGGCCGCAAGGTCGTCGAGCCCCCGGGCCTTCAGGTCGTCGGGCGCCAGCTCCCCGACGGCGCCCATCGACTCCGCGGCGTCGAGCAACTGCTCGGCCCCGGCGGGGCGGCCCACCCGCGCTTCGGCGAGCAACGCCCCGCCGAGCGCGGCGGCGACGCGGGCGCGGAAGTCGGCGGGAGGGGTCACGTCCCCAACGCTATCCTGTCGGCCATGCCGGCGTCGCTTCCCCCACAGGCGCTGCGCGGCCTCGGCCGGTTGGCCCGAGGCGCCGCGCCGGTGATCGGTGGGTTGACCGTCCCGCCGGCCCAGCGCCGGTTGCTCGGTGGCGCCGCTGGGCTGCTGAGCCGGGCGATGGCCGCGGACCAGGCCGGGCATCGGACCGCCGCCGACCCGCGCCACCCGATGCTTCCCGCCGCCATACGGGTGGAGCGCAGCCGCTTCCGCCGCGGTGACGACCACGGCGACCAGACAGCGGTGACGATGTGGTTCGGTCAGGGCCCTGCGCTGGCCTCACCCGGGGGGGGACCCTCGGTGCTGCGCCTGGCGCTGCGCATCGGCGCCGGCGCCCTGGCGGCCGGGGCGGTGGCCGCCGCCTCCGCCTACGCCTCACGAATCGAGGCCGCTCAGCCGGCGCGGCGGATCGGCGCCGGCCAACCCCCCCGGCCAGGAGACACTGGCTAGCGGCGTCGCCAGCATGTCAGTCGCGCAGCCAGGCCAGCAGGTCCGGCCCGCGGCGGGTCCCCGTGTTCGCGGGCGCTTCGCGCAGGCGGTGGCCGTCGGTCACCAGCAGCCGCCGCGAGCATGGCGTCATCGCCTCCCGGTAGGCCTGGTTGACCCGATGGGTGAAGGCACTGAGACGCTCGGAGGTGACCGGCAGGGCGAGCGCGAGGGCCCGGTCCGGCACCGCGAGGAGCACCTCGCCGCCGGCGCGGGCCGCGAAGGCCTGGAGCACCGCGGGGATCATCAGCACCGATCCCTGAAAGAGTGCGTCACCGCTCAGCCTCCAGCCGTCCCGGGGGACACGTTCGACGCCGCGGATGCGCTCTGGCAGGGAGGCAAAGCGAGCCGCCGTGTTCTGGTCGGCTGCGTCCCGGACCTGAGCATCGCCGACGTCCTTCGATGCCCACTCGTCGCGCGGCACCCCACGCATCACCGAGCCCGGCAGTGACTCGGCCACGAACGCGAACATCTCGCCGCCGAGCTCGACACGGAGCAGCTCGTCGGCGCGGGCCAGCTCGTCCAGGTAGCTGCGGCTGCGCACGCACCAGAGCAACCGCGCGAAGGCGAACTGGGTGGGCGCGTCGGGGGTCAGCTGGCGCTCCACGGATCGCACCCACGCCGCCACCAGCTCCGACGTGTGCGCCGGGTCGCGCAGGCACTCGAGGTGCACCGGGCTGAGCGGTATCAACGTGTTCACCCCGGGTCCCCGCACCTGCAGGGCGAAGCGGCCGTCGTCGACGGTTGCGGTCATTCCCCGGTACCGGGACTCGAGCTGGAGGCGCAGCCGTTGGGCGAAGCTGGAACGGTCGTGGAGGTCGGCGGCCATCGGGTGGAGTCTGACCGCAGGTCGCGCGGCGGGGCCTGGCGCCCGATCCAGCTCCGCGGCGAGATCCTCTGGGCTGTGCCGCCGGGCGCGTGCCACCATGCGAGCCGGATGACGAGCGTTTCTCGAGACGGTGATCACATCGGCGATGGCGACGCGCCGCGGGTGCGACGGGCGTCGGACGCGGACAGCCCAGCCCTGGCGCCGCTGATGGCGGCCTACCGCGTCTTCTATGAGCAGGCCGACGACGAGCCGGGTGCCGAGGCGTATGTTCGGGCCCGGTTGCACCGCGGCGAGTCGGTGATCCTTGTGGCGGAGGCGGCCGCCGGAGTGCTCCTCGGATTCACCCAGCTCTTCCCCACGTTCTCGTCAGTCGCCGCGGCGCCGGTGTGGATCCTCGAGGACCTGTTCGTGGTCGAGCGGGCCCGCGGTGCAGGGGTGGGCCGCGCGTTGATGGAGGCCGCGGAGGCGGAGGCGCGCGCCGCCGGGGTCGCCCAGCTGCAGCTGGCCACCGCGCGGGACAACCACACCGCCCAGCGCCTCTATCGCGCCCAGGGGTACATCGTGGACGAGCGCTTTCTCCACTTCGAGAAGGCGTTGTCGGAACCCGGGCCGGGCTAGAGCTCGCGCCGCCGAAACGACCAGGCGGTCAGGGCCACCACGGCGATGACCCAGACCGCCGCCCAGGCGAGGTAGGCGGCGGCCGGTGCAGCTGTGGCGGTGAAGGGGTTTGCCGCCGCCTCGCGAGTGCCCGCGGCCACCGCCAGCACCGACTCCGGCTCGGCGTTGTAGATGGCCCCTCGCCAGAGCCCATCGGTGGGCAGGGCCAGCCGCGAGACGGTGCCGGCGGCTTCCACCCCCGCGTTGCCCAGGGCGGTTCCAACCGCGCCGGCGATTCCCCCCATCCAGGCCATGAAGAACAGCACCAGGGCGACGATTCCCGCGGTCATTCCGGAGAGCCGGACGCTGAGCAGTAGGGTGAGGGAGACCAGCACCACGCCCTCGGCAGCCACGAAGGCCACCATCGCGATCGGATGCGGCGGGACGTACCCGGTGAGCACGCGGACCACCAGCAGCTCGAGACCGCTGGCGATCGCTGCGTACACCACGGCGAGGCCGCAAAGGGCCGCCCACTTGCCCACCACCATCTCCAGGCGCGAGATGGGCCTGGCGATGACCGCGAGCACCTGTCCCGACTCGACCTCGGCCGAGATCGATGGCGACGCGACCATCACCGCGCCCAGCCCAAGCACGGTACTGAACATGAAGAAGACGAAAATCAGCAGCTGTGAGGTGATCAGCACCCGCTCAGCCGCGCTGATCGGCCGGCCCTGCTGGTGGATTCCCGTCAGGCGGCTGAAACCCCAGCCGGTGAGCGCGACGGCTGCGCCGGTGAGCAGCAGCAGGGCAAGAACGAGGCGGCGGCGCACCACCTCCTGAATGGTGAGCCGGGCGATAACGAGGGTCATCATTGGGTCTCGCGTCCGCCGCCGAGCAGTTCGAGAAACCGGTCCTCAAGCGACTGGCGCCGCGGTTCGACGGCGTGCACCTGGCCACCATGGCGCACCAGCTCGGCCACCATCGCCGGCACCCGCGCGGGATCGACGCCGCGCACCGTGCACCAGTCCCCCGACTGCTCCACCGCGCCGAAGGGGGCGAGAACCGCGGCCGGCCCGCCGCGTACCTCGGTCACCTGCATCCGCACCGAGTCGGCCCCGGTGAGCACCTCCGCGAGGGTGCCACCGGCGACGACGCTGCCGTGGTCGATCACCGCCACCCGGTCACAGATCTGCTCGACCTCGGAGAGCAGGTGGGAGTTAAGGAACACCGCGACATCGTCGGAGCGGAGGCCGCGGATGATTTCGCGCACGTCGTGGCGACCCACCGGGTCGAGGGCCGAGGTCGGTTCGTCGAGGAAGATCAGCCGCGGCGAGCCGAGCATGGCCACGGCCAGCCCAAGGCGTTGCTGCATGCCCTTGGAGAACGTGCCAATTCGGTCGCGGGCTCGGGCCGCCAGGCCCACCGCGGTCAGCACCGGCTCGACGGCGGGGGCACGCTCGCGCCGGGGAAGCCCGATCAGCCGGGCGTGCAGCTGAAGCACCTCCAGGGCGGTCAGCCAGGCCTGGTAACGGAAGAGCTCGGGCAGGTAGCCGACGTGGCGGCGAGTCGACGGCGTGCCCACCGGCTCGCCGAGGACCCACGCCTCACCGCCGGTCGGCTGGGACAGGCCGAGGAGCAGCTTGACCGCGGTTGTCTTGCCGGCCCCGTTGGGACCAAGAAACCCGAAGATCTCCCCGCGCGGCACGGTCATCGTCAGGCCGCGCAACGCCTCGACGTGACCGTAACGCTTGCTCAGGGCGAGGGTGTGGATCGCCGGCGCGGCTGCGGGACTCACTCCGGCGACGGTACCCTGCGTTGGGCCCGACGCCGATGTGGCGTCAGTGGAGAGCGCGGGCAACCGCGAGCGCCTGGGCGTCGGTGATGGCACCGCCCACCGCGTAGACCAGGCCGCCGTGCTCCCAGACCACGCCGGCGCCGAGCCCGGTCGCGTCACCCACCTCGAGCCCGGGGGACCCGTTGACGTCGACCTGGCGCGCGCCGGACTGGCCGATCAAAAAGGGAATCGGCAGCGTGCTGCCCGGCTCACCGATGGCGCGTACCTGGGCTGCCAGGTGCGCTGAGACCCCCGGCTGGGCGAGCAGGAAATCCTTGAGCCGGCCCAGGGTGAGGCCACCGGTTGACACCGCGGGGATGCGCGCCTCAGCGATCACCAGGGCAGGCATGCTGCTCACCGACGAGGTTGAGCCCGTGCCGAAGATGCCCACCACGCCCGGACCGCCGCTCACCGTGACCGTGCTCCCGTTGACGCCCGCCGGGAACAGGGGGGCAGCCTGACCGTCGCGCTGCGCCGCCTGGCGGGCGGCGGCCTGGTCAAACGTGAAGTGCGCGCTGCTGCGGCCGACTGACGCCCAATGCACACCCGAGGGCACCCCCGCAGGAAGCTGAGGAATGGTCAACACGGGGAGCCCGGCCGCCCGCGCGGCCGCCCCGGCGTCGGTGGCGTCGCTCACCTGAGGCCGGTCCACGGCCATCCGGCCGAAGGAGGACAGATCCGGCAGGCCGGTCAGCTCCTTGGTGCTGACCGTCACCGCGGCGAACTGCTGCGGCTGGAAGATCCTGAACCAGCCGGAGGCACCCACGGCGACCAGCAAGGCCGCCAGGAGGACCGGCAGTCCCGCTCCCGCAAATACCAGGCGCCGGCTGGGCTGCGAGCGCGGACGCCAGGCCGGCCACGACGGCGATGGCGACGGTGCCGGAGCGGCGCCCGCGCTCAGCCGGCTCCGGGCGCGGAGCAGGGCGGTCTCCACCTCCGCCGGCGACAGTGGCGGGTTTGTCGCCGCGCGCTCAACCGCCGGCTGGCCGGCTGGCGCATGCCCGACCGCCCAGTGCCGAAGCGCAGGCCGCCCGACGGCCAAGCTGGGGAGCGCCAGAAGGTCGCCGGCGCGCTCAGCGTCCGCGGCGATCTCCGCGGCCTGCTTGCGGCAGCGCGCACACGCGTCGAGGTGCCGATGGTCTCCCTCGGTTACCGCGTGCGGGTCGTCGTGGAGACGGCGCAGCGTCCCCTCACTCAGATGCGACACGATCGATCTCCTTTCTCAGCGCGGCCTCCCCGCGGCGCAGCATGGTTCCGACATCACCGGGTTTACAGCCGACCGCCGCCGCCACCTCGGCGTAGCTCAGGCCGCTGTGGCGCAGCACCAGCACTGTGCTGCTGCGCTGGGGTAGACGGCGCAGCGCGGCGCGCACCATCCGCTGTCGTTCACCGGCCTCGACCACCGCCGCCGGGTCGTTGCCAAACTCCGCGCCGGTCACCGCTGCCCCGGCCACGGCTGTCTCGCGGCGGGTGCGCCGTTGCTCCCCGCGAATCACGTTGAGTGCGGTGTGGGCGGCGGCGGCGTGGAGCCATCCTGCTGCCCAGGGTGCTGCGGCGTCCTTGCGCCGATGAAAGGAGAGGAAAACGTCCTGCGCGACGTCCTCGGCGCGGGCACGGTCGCCGAGCACCCGCTGTGCGATTCCCACGCAGCGTCCGTACTCAGCGCGGAAGAGCCGGTCGAAGCCGGCGTCGGCCTCCGCAGGCGGGGGCAGCTCAACCACGCCGGTGGCGGCCCAGACCGCTTCTGCGCTCATGGTGATGCAGCACCGCCGCCGCCGGGCCTGTGACAACCGGTGGCATCACGACCGCGGGAGCGTCGACCTCCGCCACTGCCATCGCCATCTCCAGAGTTTCCCGCTAGGATCGCGGCCCCTTGATTCAGTACCTGCGCGACAACTGGGCTTCGCTGGAGCCGGAACTCGTCACCCACCTGACAGTGGTGGTGATCACCCTGGCGGTGGCCACGGTCATCGGAGTGTCGCTGGGGATCGCGGCGTCCAGGTCGCGGCTGCTCTCCAGCCTCGTCCTGGGACTGGCCAGCGCCATGATCACCCTGCCGAGCTTCGCCGTGTTCGGCGTGCTCGAGATCTATTTCGGCCTCGGGGACCTGCCGGTTGAGATCGGACTCGTGCTCTACGCCCAGCTGCCGATCGTGCGCAACACCGCAGTCGCGCTCAGCGGCGTCGACCCGGCGGTCCTCGAGGCGGCCACCGGGATGGGCTTCAGGCCGCTGCGCCGTCTGCTGCGCATCGAGCTACCCCTCGCGCTGCCGCTGATCATCGCCGGGTTGCGCCAGGCGACCGTTGCGGTGGTGGCCATCGCGACTGTTGGTGCCGCGGTGGGCAGCAACAACCTCGGGGCGCCGATCCTGGCGGGCATCAGGGGCGGTGGTACCTATCCGGTGCTCGCCGGAGTAGTGCCGGTAGCGTTGATCGGCGTCCTCGCGGACGCCCTGCTCGGCGGTGCACAGCGACTGCTCAGCCGGGGGCGGGGCACTGTCCCGACCGCTACCGCGTGATCACTTTCGAGGGCGTCAGCAAGCGCTACGAGACCCAGAGCGCCGTCGACAACCTCTCATTCGAGGTACCTAGCCGCAAGTTCGTCTGCCTGGTGGGCCCCTCCGGTTGCGGCAAGACCACCACGCTGAAAATGATCAACCGGCTGATCGAGCCCACCGAGGGCCGAATCCTCATCGACGGTGAGGACACCCGCGGCAAGCCGGCCGCGCAGCTGCGTCTGGGCATCGGCTACGTCATTCAGCAGGTGGGTCTCTTCCCGCACCTCACCATCGCCGAGAACGTGGGCACCGTGCCCGGACTGCTCGGCTGGGCCAAGGACCGCACCCGAGCCCGCGTCGACGAGCTGCTCGATCTGGTCGGCCTGCCGGCCAGGGAGTACGGCTCGCGCCTTCCCTCGGAGCTCAGCGGGGGGCAGCGGCAGCGCGCCGGCGTCGCCCGTGCGCTCGGCGCCGACCCGCCGATCCTGCTCATGGATGAGCCGTTCAGCGCCATCGACCCGGTGACCCGTCTGCGCCTCCAGGATGAACTGCTCCGGCTCCAGCGGGTGGTCAAGAAGACCATCGTCTTCGTCACCCACGACATCGACGAGGCGGTGAAGCTCGCCGACCTGGTGGCCATCTTCGAGGTGGGCGGGCGGTTGGTGCAATACGACACTCCCGCCGACCTGCTGGCCCGGCCCGCCACCCCCTTCGTCGAGGAGTTCCTCGGCTCGGCGCGACGACTGCGCCGCCTGGCCCTGATGCCTCTGGCCGGCATTGAGCTCCGCCCGCCCTCAGGCAGGCGACCGACCGTCGAGGTGGCCCGTGAGGCCACCCTTCGCGAGGCACTGGACCTGGCCCTGTCGGTGCCTGATGGGCGGGTCGCGGTGGTCGCCGGTCAGGCCTGGGTTGGTGTGGTCGACCCCGAGCTGATCGGCAGATCCGTGCAGTGATCGCGGCGATCGACCGCCCGCGGCGGTTGCGGCTTGTGCTCACCCCGGCGGTGGTCGGTGTTGGGCTGGTCCTGCTCGCGGTGTACGCGGCGGGGAGCGCGATGCCCGGCGACGAGGGGATCATCAACCGCACCTATCTCACCTCCCGGCTGGGCACCCACCTGGAGCTGGTGGCGATCGCCTACACGCTGGCGGTGGTCATCGGTGTTCCGGTCGGGGTGGCCCTGGTCTCCGCGGGCAAGGCGGCGCGCATTCCCGTGCTCCTGCTCGCCAACCTCGGCCAGGCCACGCCGAGCATCGGGGTGCTTGGGCTCGCCTACGCGGTGACCGGGCTGGGGCTGCGCACTGCCACGATCGCCCTGGTGCTCTACGGCCTGCTGCCGATTCTGCGCAACACCCTGGTGGCCATTGAGGGCGTCGACGAGGCGGCCATGGATGCGGCGCGGGGGATGGGCATGACCCGCCTGCAGCAGCTCCGCCAGGTGCAGCTTCCCCTGGCCGCGCCAGCGATCTTCGCCGGGCTGCGCACCTCGCTGGTGCTGATCATCGGCACCGCAACCCTCGCCGGTTTCGTCGGTGCAGGAGGCCTGGGCGACGTGATCAATGCGGGTATCGACGCGGGTCGGGACCGCATCATTTACGTCGGGGCGGGTATCGTTGCTGCTCTGGCCCTGCTCGCCGACTGGGCGCTGGGGCTGATCGAACGGTTGTTGACACCTCGAACCTGAAGGGAGAGACCGATGCGACGAGTAGTAGCGATAGCCTTAACCGTGCTCGGACTGCCGTTGCTGGCCGCCTGTGGAAGCTCCGGCACAAGTTCGGGCGGCGGTAGCGGCGGGAGCAGCACCTGCCCCGGTGGGGGCAATGCCAACGGCAAGGGCAACGGCGCCACGCTGAAGATCGGCAGCAAGACCTTCGCGGAGGAGCAGCTCCTGGCGAGCATGGCCAAGCAGGTGCTTGAGAAGCACGGCTACAAGGTGGACTTCACCGCCCAGGCCGACGACCCCGCCATCGACCAGGCACTGCGCAGCAAGCAGATCGACATGCTCTGGCAGTACACCGGCACCGAGCTACAGAAGTTCCTCAATGTGACGAGCCCGCCGACCGATCTCGACCAGGCCTTCGCCAAAGCCAAGGAGCTGGACGCTGCCAAGGGCCTCTGCTGGGTGGCCCAGGCGCCAATGAACGACACCAACGGCATCGCCGTCCGCAAGGCCGACACCGGCAAGTACGGCAGCACGCTGACCGCTTTCACCAAGTACGTCACCGACCATCCCGACACCAAGGTGTGCATCCGCAGCGAGTTCCGCACCCGGGCCGACGGCATCATCGGC
>JBHEMT010000041.1:0-6655 GCA_046262435.1 Candidatus Dormibacteria bacterium
GTCGGGAAGGTGACCAATGACCCCGACCCGACGACGGCGTTGATCGCCCCGGCGGCGAAGCCGGCCGCCGCCAGGGCAAGCACTGCCAGCGGACTCACGGGCCGGTGGGGCCCGCGTCGGCTGCACCGAGCACGGCGGTGATCACCTCCCGCAGGAACTGCACCGCTAGGCCCGGCCCGTGCCGGTGCGCACAGCCGGCGTCATTGGCCGGCGATAACCGGCTCCGAGCCGAAGGCTCGAACGTGACGGGCCGCGAACTCTGCGGCGGTGAAGCTGTGTGCCTGCGTTCCTGCCCGCTCCACCACGTAGGTGGCCGCCAGAGCGCCCAGGCGCCCGGCAGCCGCAAGACCCCTTTCGTGGACCAGTCCACTGAGCACTCCGGCCAGGTAGGCGTCTCCGGCACCGGTGGGATCCACGACCTCGTCCGGCGCGGCGGCCGGCACCGTCACCGTCTCGCCGCCGTGGCGCAGCTCGCTGCCGGCCGCTCCGTGGGTGGTGGCCACCACCGCACCCGCCGCGGCGAGGTCGGCCGCGCTGCGCCCCGTCCGCTGCCGGATCAGCTCCATCTCGTAGTCGTTGCCGAGCACCAGCCAGGCGGCGTCGAGCCCGGCCAGCAACACGGGGTCGGGCAGAGAGGTCAGCTGTTGCGCGGGGGCGAAGACCAGGCGGCAACCCGCGGCAAGGGACTGCTCGATATGCCGGGCCATGGCGTCGGGGGCATCGGGCGAGACGACGACATGGGATGCGTCAGGGAGCCGGCTCAGGTCAACCTCCGCGGCCCGGCCCATCGCGCCCGGGTAGAAGGCGGTGATCTGGTTGTTGTCGAGGTCGGTGGTGATGAAGGCTGTGGCGGTGCCCAGCCTCTCGTCGTGCAGCAGCGCGCTCACGTCGACGCCGGCGTGCTCCAGGGCGGCGCCGTAGTGGGCGAAGTCGTTCCCCACGGCGGCGCAGAGAACCGGTTGCTCACCAAGCAGAGCGAGGGTGTAGGCGATGTTGGCGCCGGTGCCGCCCCGGCGACGATCGAGGTGCTGCACCAGGAACGAGACATTGATCAGGTGCGTCTTGCCGGGCAGAATGTGGTCGCCGAAGCGTCCATCGAACGCCATGATGGTGTCGAACGCAACCGATCCGGTCACCGCGATCCGAGGCATCGGGTGATGGTATCGGCCACCGCGCCGCCCCTGCGCGCTGCCACCGCCCTCCCTCGCTGACATCACACGCTCAGCGCAGGGCCGCCGGTCGATAGGATTGAGCGAATGGGCGTCACCGCGGCGGAAGCGCGCCGGTCGCAGAGTTCGCGCCTGCCGTTCCCCGAGGCTGAGGTGGAGGAGCTCGCCGCGGCGCTGCGCGGTGAGCTCAAGGGCGCCGTGCGCCACGACGCGTACACGCGCGAGCTGTTCGCCCGTGACGCGAGCATGTACCGGATCGAGCCGCTCGTTGTGGTGTTTCCGCGCGACGCCGACGACGTCGCGGCTGCCGTTGCGGTTGCGGCGCGTCACGGCGCCCCCGTCCTGCCCCGCGGAGCCGGCACCAGCCTGGCCGGCCAGACGGTGGGCCGCGCCGTTGTTGTCGACACCTCGCGTCACATGCGAGAGATCAGCGAGCTCGATCCGGTGGGGAGAACGGCGCGAGTCCAGCCGGGGGTTGTGCAGGACGACCTCAACCGAGCCGCCGCACCACACGGACTAATGTTCGGCCCGGATACGTCGACCAGCAACCGGGCAACCCTCGGCGGCATGATCGGGAACAACTCGGCGGGAAGTGGGTCGGTGGTCCACGGCATGACCATCGATCACGTCCGCGAGCTCGAGGTGGTGCTCAGCGACTCCAGCCGCGCCCGCTTCGCTCCGGTGAGCGCCGATGACGCGGCTCAGCGTGGCCGGGGCCACTCGCTCGAGGCGCGGTTGTACCGCGAGCTACCGGTGCTGGTCACCGATCATCGCGAGGCAATCGACGCTGGCTTCCCCAAGTACTGGCGGCGCGCGGGTGGATACCGGCTGGACCGGCTGGCAATGAGCGACACCCTCGACCTGGCCCGGTTCGTGGTCGGCTCCGAGGGCACCCTGTGCACCATCACCGAGGCGCTGGTCGACCTGGTGCCCCTGCCCCGGCACCGCGCGATTGCGGTGGGCCACTTCGTGTCGGTGCCGGCCGCAATCGCCGCCACCGAGGACGCGCTCAGCTGCGCGCCGGCGGCGGTGGAACTGATGGACCGCACCATCCTTGACCTCTCCCGGCAGCGGCTGGAGTACGCCCGGCTGGGCTCAATCCTCAGTGGGGAGCCGGAGGCTTTGCTCTTCGTCACCTGCACCGGTGACAGCGCAGCCGAGGCCGCCGCAGGAGTCGAGCGTGTCGCCGCCCTGTGGCAGCGACACGGACACGGGTTCCACACACTGCGGGCCACCGCGGCAGCCGACCAGGCGGCGCTCCTCAAGGTGCGCAGCGCGGGACTGGGGCTGCTCATGGCGGCCAGCGTCGGCAGCCGCCGCCCGCTGGCGTTCATCGAGGACACCGCGGTTCCGCCCGCGGTGCTCGCCGAGTACACGGAACGGGTTGCCGCCATCCTGCGACGGCGTGGCCTGACCGCGGGCTTCTACGGCCACTCGTCGGTCGGGTGCCTGCACATCAGGCCGTTCGTCGACCTGAGCGACCCGGCTGAGGTGCACACCATGCGCGCCGTTGCCGAGGAGGTGCGCGATCTGGTCCTCGAGTACGGAGGCGCCAACTCCAGCGAGCACGGCGACGGCCTCGCGCGCAGCGAGTTCAACCGGCGCATCTTCGGGGACGAGCTCTACGAGGCGATGCGTTCGGTCAAGCGCATTTTCGATCCCGACAACCGGATGAACCCGGGGAAAATCGTCGACGCCCCGGCGATGACCGACCACCTGCGCGATGCCCTGCTGCCGGCGGCCCCGCCGCTGCGCACCACCCTGTCCTTCGCCGCCACCGGGGGGATGCGCGGGGCGGCCGACCGATGCATGAACATTGGCATCTGCCGCAAGGGCTCGACCGGGGTGATGTGCCCCTCGTACATGGCCACGCGCGAGGAGGAGCACTCCACCCGCGGCCGGGCCAACGCGCTGGTCGCCGCGCTCTCCCAGCCGGATCCCCACGCCGCGCTCGGCGACGCCCGCCTACACGAGGTGCTCGACCTCTGCCTCGAGTGCAAGGCGTGCAAGAGCGAGTGCCCGCTCGGCGTCGACATGGCCTCGCTCAAGAGCGAGTTTCTGGCGCACCACCAGGCCCAGCACGGGGTGCCGCTGCGCAGCCGGCTCTTCGCCGGAGTCAGGCGGCTGAACCGGGTGGGTTCGGCCCTGGCGCCGGTCTCCAACCTGCTCACCGAGCTTCCCGGCGCCCGTCGCCTTCTCCAGGCCGCGATCGGCATCAGCCGGCACCGTCCTCTGCCACGGTTCGAACGTCAGACCCTGCTGCGCTGGTTCGCACGGCGCCGCACCCCGGTCCCGGGAGGCAGAGGTGAGGTGGTGTTCCTCGCCGACTCGTTCACCACCTTCACCGAGCCGGGTGTGGGACGCGCCGCCATCGAGCTACTCGAGCTGGCCGGCCACCGGGTGACCCTGCTGGGCGGCGGGTGCTGCGGGCGCGCGGCGATCTCCAAGGGGCTGCTCGACGATGCGCGCCGGAGTGCCGCGGCGATGACCGAGCTGCTCCACCCCTACGCGGTGCGGGGCATTCCCATCGTGGGCGTCGAGCCGTCCTGCATCCTCACCCTCACCGAGGAACACCTCACCCTCCAGGCGGACAACCCGCTGGCTGCGGTGGTCGCCGGCCAGGTGCGACTCGTGGAGGATCTGCTTGCCGACGCGGTCGAGGACGGGGCCCTGCAACTGGCACCGCCCCCCGCGGAGCCGCGCCGCATCCTCTTCCACGGCCACTGTCATCAGAAGGCGCTGGTGGGGACGGCCCCGTCGATGCGGCTGCTCGGGTTGATCCCCGGCGCGAGCGCGATCGAGCTGGATGCCGGCTGCTGCGGCATGGCCGGCTCCTTCGGCTTCGAGGTCGAGCACTACCAGCTGAGCATGCAGGTCGGCGCCCTTCGCCTCTTTCCCGCGGTGAATGCTGAGCCGATGAGCACCGTGGTGGCGGCCACCGGCGTGTCCTGCCGCCAGCAGATCGGTCACGGCACCGGCAGGGCGGCCCGCCACCCCGTGGAGCTGCTCCGCGAGGCAGTCCTGACCTAGGCCTCGGGCGCGGGAGCCGCCTGCCCTTGACCCGGTTGCCAGCGCAGCAGGGCCACATCGGCCACCTCGCGAAGGTGCAGCCGCATCGCCTCGGCCGCCGCCGCCGGACGCTGCGCCTCCACCTCCTCGAGAACCCGCCGGTGGGCCTCCAGCGAGTGCGTGGGGCGAGCCGGTTCGGACAGCGACTCCAGCCGGCTTTCCGTGATCGCCTCCGCCATCCCCCCGATCACGTGTTCGAGGATCTTGTTCTTGGCGGCCTGATGTACCGCGCGGTGGAAGGCGGCGTCGCCCTCGACGCCCAGCCCCCCGGCGGAGATCTCGCCGGCCATCCGGTGCAACCCCGCCCGCATCGCCGTCAGGTCGGCCTCGGTCCGTCGCTGGGCGGCGAGCTCGGCGAGGCGAACCTCGAGGAGCTCGCGGGCCTCGAGCACCTCGGGTAGCCGGCTGCGTCGCTCCAGCAGCTTGTGCAACGCCTCACCGAACTCGGCGCTGCGGCGCAGGAAGATGCCCTCCCCGTGGCGAACCTCGATGAAGCCCTGGGCCTCGAGCACAGCCAGCGCCTGACGGATCGACGCCCGGCTCACCCCGAGCCGGCTGGCCAGTTCTCGCTCCGGTGGGAAGCGTTCCCCGGGCGCCAGTTCGCTGCGCACCACGTACTCGGCGAGGCGGTCGACGAGCTCCTCGTACAGCCGGCTGCGACCCAGCGGGCGAAGCGGCGAGAGGTCCTCAGCCATCGCCCGCGATCATAGCCATCGCTGGACTTATGGTCCAGTGGTCAGACCATTGACGCACCAGTCCACTGTGCGTACACTCCGCGCCACTCGGCGTGGCGCCCCTCGGCGCAGGCGGACAGGGTGTGGAGGCGAGGACAGATGGCAGCAGCCAGCAGCACACGGCCGGAGCGCGGAGCGACGCGGCGCAGGTCATCTCGCCTGATCGGCGGCGCCGCCATCACCCTGCTCGTCGCCGCCTGCGGTAGCTCGGGAAGCGGCGGTGGCGGCGGAATCAAGACCGACGGCTCGGGCAAGGTTTCCTACGGCGTGCTCTCGTGCTTCACCGGCAACCTCGCCAGCCTCGGCCAGGCGATGCTCCAGGGGTCGCAGATCGCCCAGAAGACGATCAACGACGCCGGCGGGGTGCTCGGCAAGCAGCTCGACATCTCCCACGCCGACACCCAGTGCGATGAGGCGGACTCGGTGCCCGCGGTGCGTCAGCTGCTCGCCGCCCAGAGCGCCTCAGGGATCATCGGCCCCGAAACCCAGGAGATCGCCGCGGTGGGGCCGATCGTGAGCTCCGCCAAGATTCCCACCGAGTTCCAGGGCGGCAGCACCCTGTTCGACCGGAACGCCAACAAGTACCTGTGGCGGGACAGCCCGTCGGACTCGCAGCTCGGCGTGGCCATGGCGCTGTACGCGCAGAAGAAGGGCTACAAGAAGGCCGCGCTGCTCTTCTACTCCGACATCGCCGCGCAGACCTTCGCCAAGCCGATCACCGCCACCTTCAAGAAGCTGGGGGGCAGCATCGTCTCCGACGTCACGGTCTCGCCCGACCAGACCTCGTACCGGACCCAGGTCGGCCAGATCATCGACGCCAAGCCCGACGTGGTCTTCACCCAGACCGACGCGGCCACCGCTGCGGTCATCTTTCAGAACTTCAAGGAGCTCGACAACCTCGCCATCCCGATCGTGGGCACCGACGTCACCGCCGGCGATGACTACCTCAAGGCGATCACCTACCCGGTCGCCCACGACCACCTGATCTCCGTCTTCGGCACCAACGCGTCGGGGCCCGCAGCCGACAACTTCGCCAAGTACTTCGCCGCTCAGTTCGGAACCAAGGACCAGCCGCTCGCCAACGCCAACTACGCATACGACGCGGTGGTCAGCCTGGCCCTTGCCCAGCAGGCGGCGGGCACCACCGACGGCCCGGCTGTCATCGCCAAGATGAAGGACGTCACCAACCCTCCGGGGACCACCTGCGCCTCATACGCCGACTGCCTGAAGCTGCTCAAGAGCGGCCAGAAGATCAAGTACCAGGGCGCCAGCGGCGATCTCATCTACAACCAGTACAACAACGTCTTCGGGCCCTACGGAGCGTTCCAGGCCGACGCCTCGTCGGGCCAGACACAGCAGGTACAGCTGCTCTCCGCATCCGACCTGGCCGCCGCGAACCCGTGAGCCGGCGGGCGCCCCTCCACCGTGGTCGGGCGCCTGCTCGGACCGGCAGCTCCGTGCCCGCTGGAGGGCGCGCAACGGCTCAGGGTTGGACCCACCGCAACCGCGTCGAGCTGACTCAGGAGCGGACGTGCACCAGGTCTTCCTGACCCTCGGCTTCGGCATCGTCGGCGCCTCGATCCTGGCACTGTCCGCGCTCGCCTTCACCCTCGAGTACTCGGTGACCAACATCGCCAACCTTTCCCACGGCGAGTTGCTCACCACCGGCGCCTACTGCGCCTA
>JBHEMT010000042.1:0-2641 GCA_046262435.1 Candidatus Dormibacteria bacterium
CAGCAGGCGGCCAGGGTCGAGCCGCCACTTCTTGGTGATGCGCTCCTCGGGGATGTCGAGGACACCGGCCTCGGAGGAGAGCACCACCAGGCCGTCGTCGGTGACCAGGTAGCGCGCCGGGCGCAGCCCGTTGCGGTCAAGACTGGCACCAACAAGGCGGCCATCGGTGAAGGCGATGGCGGCGGGACCATCCCAGGGCTCGAGCAGCGAGGCGTGAAACTCGTAGAAGGCGCGGCGCTCGTCGTCCAGCTCGGCGTTGCCGTGCCAGGCCTCGGGGATCATCATCATCATGGCGTGTTCGATGCTCCTGCCCGACAGGGTGAGCAGCTCCAGCGCGTTGTCGAACTGGGTGGAGTCGGAGCCCTGCTCGTCGAGGACGCCGCGAAGCTTGGCGATATCGCCGCCGAAGAGCGCGCTGCGGAACTTCGACTCCCGGGCGCGCATCCAGGCGACGTTGCCGCGCAGGGTGTTGATCTCACCGTTGTGAGCCGACATCCGGGCGGGCTGAGCGAGGTCCCAGCGGGGGAGAACGTTGGTGGAGAAGCGGGCGTGGACCAGGGCCAGCTTGGAGACCACGCGTGAGCTGGCCAGGTCGGGGTAGAAGAGGGCCAGCTGGGCGGCGGTGAGCATGCCCTTGTAGACGATGGTGCGGCTGCTCAGGCTGGCGATGTGCAGCGCGGTCCGGTCCATGCCCTTCGCGGCGGCCGTGCTCTCGATGAACCGCCGGAGCACGTAGAGCCGTCGCTCCAGGGCCTCCTCGGCGACCCCGACGGCGGCAACAACGAACTGCTTGATGGTGGGCATCGCCGCGACCGCAGTGCGGCCGGCGACCCCCGGATCGGAGGGGACCTCGCGCCAGGCGAGCAGGCGGAGGCCCTCGTCAGTGCAGGCGTCGGCGATCAGCTGCTCGGCGGTGCGGCGGAGGCGATCGTCCTGGGGGAGGAAGACCATGCCCACCCCGTAGGCGCCGGGCGCCGGGAGGGTGAGGCCGAACTCCTCGGCGAGAAAGTCGTGGGGGAGCTGGAGGAGGATGCCGGCGCCGTCTCCGGTGGAGGGGTCGGCGCCGGTGGCACCGCGGTGGCCGAGGTTGACCAGCGCGCGGATGGCCATGCGCACCAGCTCGTGGTCGGCGTGGCCCGACGTTCGGGCGATGAAGGCGACGCCGCAGCCGTCGTGTTCGAAGCGCGCATCGCGGAGGTCGCGTGGTGTCGCGGCAGGATCGTCAGTGCGGGCGATGCGGGTGCAGATTACAGGACGCCGAGCCGGGTTGCGGTGTGGCGCGGTGCCGCGTCAGCGCTTGCGGGGTTCGCCGCGGTAGGTGCCGAATGACCAGCGGTTGCCCTCGGGGTCGCGGGTGGCGAAGTCGCGGGAGCCGTAGTCGGTGTCGTGGGGCTCGGTGGTGATCTCGGCGCCGGCATGGCGTGCCCGCGCGCACAGAGCGTCGGGGTCGTCGGTGACGACGTAGGCGGCGGCACTTCCGGGCTGTACGGCGTGGGGATGGTCGGCGTCGGTGTCCTGGGCGGAGCCGAGCATGACGCCGCCGCCCAGCGGCCAGTCGAGCTGGGCGTGGTCGACGTGGTCCGCGTCGCCGTAGACGACGGTTTCCTCGAAGCCGAAGGCGTCGACGAGAAAGCGGATCAGGCCGCGGGCGTCGCGGGCACGGAGGGTGTGCCAGACGGTCGGGGGGTGCCCTTCGGGATCCGCCATGCGTGGATTCTGGGTCAGGCGGGGAGTGGTGTCGACGGGATTGAGACGCCGGTGCCACCCTGGGTGTTGGCGCCGTAGCGGGCGAGCTCGCGGGGGAGATCCAGCGGGCGGATGCTCGCCTGTGCGGCGCGGGTGTCGGCGTCGATGAGGTGGGCGGGGACCAGCCAGGAGACCTCGAACTCGAGGCCGTCGGGGTCCTTGGCGTAGAGCGCCTTGGTGGTGGCGTGGTCGGACGCGCCGCCGAGGGAACCGACCTCGCGGAGGCGGGTCTGGATGCGATCGAGCTCAGCGAGGGTATCGACCTCCCAGGCGAGGTGGTAGAGGCCGACGCTGCTGCGGCCCGCGGTGGTGGGTCCGGCCTGGGCGCCGATGGCGAAGAGGCCGAGGTCATGGTCGTTGGTGCTGCCGGCGGCCTGGAGGAAGGCGGCGTTGGGGAAAGCGGTGACCACCCGGAAGCCGAGGACGTCGGTGTAGAAGGCGACACTCCGGTCGACGTCGCGGACGTAAAGCACTGCGTGGTTCAGGCGTTGGATCGGCATGGTGCGGTTCTTCTCCGGGATGGCGGTCGAGTGGTGTTGATGATGGTGCCAGCCGGGCGTTGGGTTGAAACCCGGCCGCGTCCGTGACGGCGGAGGGGGGCGGTGCGCCGGTCCGCGGGCCACGAATTCGAATACGGCGCCAGATCGGCGCCCCTGCGGTCCTTGATAACCGACCGGCAAACATGCACACTTGACCGCGGAGGAGCTGGTTCATGCAAGCCAGCGCGGCCAGAAGAGGAGAGACGAGTTTGATGCGGAAGCACGCACGGTTGTATGTGGCGGGGGCGTCGGCGGCGCTGCTCGTGGGTTCGGGCATTGCCAGCGGATCGGTTTCGGCCGCAGCCTCGGCGTCGCCCCAGCATCTGACCCAGTACGGTTCGTTCTCGCCTGAGGGG
>JBHEMT010000043.1:0-7361 GCA_046262435.1 Candidatus Dormibacteria bacterium
CCTGCATGTTCGAACTGACCGGTAAGGTCGCGGTGGTCACCGGTGGCTCACGAGGTCTCGGCCGGGCCGACTGCCTGGCCCTGGCGCGGGCCGGTGCCGACGTGGTGGTCACCGACATCCTCATGGAGTCGGACCCCGGCCTGGTGCAGCAGGCGGAGCAGTCGCAGTCGGCCCTGGCCCAACTCTTCACCTCGCAGAACGTGGTCTACAGCGAGCGCACCAGCGAGGAGATTCGCGCCATGGGTCGGCGGTCCGCGGCCATCAAGATGGATGTCACCGACCGGGAGCAGGTGAGCGACGTTTTTCGCCAGATCAAGGATGACTTCGGTTCCATCGACATCCTGGTGAACAACGCGGCCACGCTCGACCACGTTGCCCAGGTCGACGCCCAGAGTGACGAGCTCTGGGACCGGGACGTCCAGGTGAACCTCACCGGCGCGTTCAACTGCACCAAGGCGGTCTTTCCTTACATGCGTGACCAGGGCTGGGGCCGGATCGTGTTCATGGCAAGTGTGGCTGGAACTCTCGGTGGGTTCGGCCAGGCCTCGTACGCCGCCACCAAGGCAGCGGTTACCGGGCTGGCCAGGACGGTCGCCCTCGAGGGGGCCCGGTACGGGATCACCGCCAACGCGGTAGCCCCCGGGGTGATCGGCACCGAGGCGATGAAGGCGGGCAACCCCAAGATGAATGACCGCATGGTGCTGCGCACCGCCACCCGATCCTTCGGCGAGCCCGAGGACATCGCCCACACCATCTGCTTCCTGGCATCGCCTGAGGCCCGCTACCTCACCGGGCAGGTGATCACCGTGGCCGGCGGCATCGACCTGTTCACCTTCTGAGCACTCCGGCCGGCGTCGGCGAGCGGCTCAGGATGGAGGTCACCTACTGGCCCGCGGCGGTGGGCGCCTACCTCTGGCATGAGTACGACGAGCGCGCCGTCGAAATCGACCTGACCGCGATCGCCGCGCGAGGGCTGCACGGGATACGCGTCTGCCTGGCCTGGGATGCGTTCATGCCCACCCCGCGCCAGGTCAGCCGGCCACGGCTGCGCAACCTCGAGCATCTCCTCGGCGTGGCCGCTCGAGTGGGCCTCGGGGTGACCCCGGTGCTCTTCGGACAGTCCCTGGGCTCTGACGTCCTGCTGCCGCTCTATGCCATCGATCCGGCCGGGTCGCGGGCGGGCGTTCGAGTGGTGACCGACGGCGTCGTCCAGCTCGGTGGACCCCGCGACCAGTACAACGACCCGCTGATGCTCGAGGTGGAGACCGTCTGGCTCGAGACCCTGCTCGGCGCCTTCTCCGGGCACCCGTCGCTGGTCGCCTGGGACCTGGGCCACGATCCCGCCAGCACGATGCGACCGCGCCGCTTCGGCCATCTGCAGAGCTGGGTGGCGTTGCATGCCGATCGGGTGCGGCGCAGCGGCGACCGGGTCAGGCTCACCCTTGGCGCCGCGGACCTGCTCACCGCCCGCGGGGTCCGGCTAGGTCTGGTGGCCCCGGCCCTGGACAGCGTCGGGCTGCAGGTCGAGCCCCAGTGGCTGCCAGCGGACCAGCTGGGCGGCGAGGTGGACGCCCCGGTGTTCCTGGCGCAGCTTGCGATGCGCCTGGCCGGCGCGCGCCCCCTCGAGCTGGAAACCTCCCTCGCCAGCCGCCGCAGTGACGACGGGGAGGCGGCGCTGGCCGGCTCCACCACGCGTCTCGACCCCCTGCCGTGGGACATCCCCCTCCTCGACGAGCCGGTGGCTGCGACCCGCGCAGGGGACACCGTTGCCCGGCTCGCCGAGGTGGGGGTGGGCGGTGCCCATCTGGCGGCGTGGAGCGACTGGGGCCCACGCGCACTCGCCGCTCCCCCTGGCGATCTTCGCCCGGCGATGGCCCGCCGCGGCGCCGTCGACAGCCGCGGCGAGCCCACCCCACTGGGCGACCGATGGTGCGCCCAGGTCGCCAAGGAGCCTGCGGTGGCGGTGGCCCAGCCATGGCCCGACCACCTCGACGTCGAGGACTACTACGCCAACCTGCCCGACAGCGCCCGGGAACTCCACGCACAGTGGCGCCTGGGCACGGACCCCGACGAGCGCGGAGCGGAAGAGGCTCGCGCCAGGTAGCGGGTGGCTGGCCGGCGGCCGTCCCGCCCGCTCAGCGCTGGGTCAGCGGCGGACGCAGCACCTGCAGACGTGCCGCCGCCGCCTCGACCTGTTCCGGGTCGGCTCCCTGCAGCCGGATGATCAGGTGCCGTCGGGTCTCCTGCGGATACGACCCGACCCCCACGCCGGGGTACTCCACGGCGAGCTGCTGCATCACCGGGGCGAACTGAGCCTCGGGAATGTCGCGGTACTCGAGCTCCACGAGGGCGCGCGCCGCCCGTCCCTGGAGGAGCTGCGGGACCACAAGCTCATCGACGATGGCGCGCAGCTCCCGGGGCACACCGGGGAGGAGCACCAGCACTCGGTCCACGGGGCCGGGGAGCGACACACTGATCGAGGGGGCCATGCCGGCTGGGTTGCCGAGCACCGTCGCATTGTGCGGCGCCATGGCCATCTTGAGATTGGCCGGGGTCAGCGTCGGCGAGGGCAGCCGTCCGGCCTCATGGAGGCGCGCGACCACCGCTTCGACGTGATCGCGGGCGATGGGGTTCTCTTCCAGGGCAAGACCCAGGGCGGCGGCGACCGCCTCGAGGGTGCGGTCGTCAGGGGTGGGACCGAGGCCCCCGCAGACCAGCACCCGCAGGGCGTGCGGGTCGGCAACTGCGCGGCGCACCGCGTTGCCAATGTCCTCGCGGTCATCGCCCACGACCTCGATTCGGCGAACCGGCCAGCCGGCCTCGCGACACCGGCCCGCCAGCCACGCGGAGTTCGTGTCCACGGTGAAGCCACCGAGCAGCTCGTCGCCCACGGCGATGACCACCACCGGTTGGTCGTGCTGCACGACGGGGCCCACCGTGCCGGCGGAAAAACCCGGCGGAGTGGCCATCATCATCGACGGTAGCATCGGCGCAACGGCCCGCTGAGTTCCCCGACGGCTACAATCCGCCGGTCCATTCGAGGACCGGGCGCGCCCAGCGACAACGCCGGGGCCCTGGCCTTCGTGGGGAGTTGTATGGATCTCAAGGTACTCCTGCCCATCGGCCTCGTCGGTGGCCTCGCCCTGCTCTACGGCGTCTACCTGGTGTTCTGGGTGCTGCGTCAGCCGCAGGGCAATGAGCGCATGCGCGAGATCGCCCTCGCCATCCAGGAGGGTGCCCAGGCATATCTCAACCGGCAGTACACGATCATCGCCGCCATCGGCCTGGTGATCGCGGTCTTCCTCGGCATCGCGCTGGGCTACAGGACCGGGATCCTCTTCGTGCTCGGCGCCGTGCTCTCCGGGGCCGCGGGGTACCTGGGCATGAACATCAGCGTGCGCGCCAACCTGCGCACCGCCGAAGCGGCGCGCGGGGGCATCAACCCCGCCCTGCAGATGGCATTCAAGGGCGGCGCGGTGACCGGCCTCTTCGTGGTCGGCTTTGGGCTGGTCGGCGTGGTGGTCGCCTACGGGATCTTCCAGGACTTCGACGCCCTCACCGGTTTCGCCTTCGGCGCCTCGCTGATCTCCGTCTTCGCCAGGCTCGGTGGCGGCATCTTCACCAAGGCCGCCGACGTCGGTGCCGACCTGGTCGGCAAGGTCGAGGCGGGTATCCCCGAGGACGACCCGCGCAACCCGGCGGTGATCGCCGACAACGTCGGTGACAACGTCGGCGACTGCGCCGGTATGGCCGCCGACCTCTTCGAGACCTACGCGGTGACCGCGGTGGCCACCATGCTTCTCGGCTCGCTGCTCTACCGCGACGGGTCCGGCAAGCCCGTGCTCGCGTTCGTGCTCTTCCCACTGATCCTCGGCGCCGCCTCGATCCTGGGGTCGATCGTCGGCTCATGGTTCGTGCGGCTCGGCAAGGGCAGCAAGTGGATCATGGGCGCGCTCTACAAGGGGCTCTTCGCCGCCGCAGCAGTCGCCCTTCCGCTGTTCCTGCTGGCCACCTATGTGCTCGAGCACAACGGCGAGTTCGCCAGGAGCAGCGCGTTCCACTACTCCCCGTACAACCTCTTCTGGTGTGCGCTGATCGGCATCGGCATCACCTTTGCCCTGGTCGGGATCACCGAGTACTTCACCGGCACCCAGTTCAAGCCGGTACAGACCATCGCCGCGGCCTCGCAGACAGGTCACGCCACCAACATCATTGCCGGCCTGGCGATCGGGATGGAGGGGACCGCGATCCCCGTCCTGGTGATCGGCGCGGGCATCCTCGCCAGCGCCGCGCTGGCGGGCATCTACGGCATCGGTATCGCCGCCATGGCAATGCTCTCCATGACCGGGATCATCGTGGCCATCGACTCCTACGGGCCGATCACCGACAACGCCGGCGGCATCGCCGAGATGGCCAACCTGCCCGAGTCAGTCCGCGCGGTCACCGACCCGCTCGACGCGGTGGGCAACACCACCAAGGCGGTGACCAAGGGCTACGCCATCGGCTCAGCCGGGCTGGCGGCCCTGGTGCTGTTCGCCTCGTACACGGACGTGCTCGCCAAGCATCACGGCGGGCGGGCCTTTGGCTTCGACCTGACCGAGCCGCGGGTCATCGTCGGGCTCTTCCTCGGCGGCATCATGCCCTTCATCTTCGGCGCGCTCACCATGCTTGCCGTGGGCCGGGCCGCCGGCGGCGTTGTCACCGAGGTGCGCCGCCAGTTCCGCGAGATCCCCGGGATCATGGATGGCAGCGACAAGCCGGAGTACGGCAAGTGCGTCGCCCTGGTGACCGCAGCCGCGCAGCGCGAGATGATCATTCCCGGGCTGCTGCCGGTGGTGGCGCCGATCGCCGTGGGCTTCATTCTCGGCCCGCAGGCGCTGGGCGCGATGCTCCTCGGCACCATCGTGGTTGGCCTCTTTGTGGCCCTGCAGATGACCACCGGCGGTGGCGCCTGGGACAACGCCAAGAAGTACATCGAGGACGGCAACTTCGGCGGGAAGGGCACCGATGCGCATGCCGCATCGGTGACCGGTGACACCGTCGGAGACCCCTTCAAGGACACCGCGGGCCCGGCGATCAACCCGATGATCAAGGTGATGAACATCATCGCCATCCTGCTGGCCCCCACCATCGCGGTGCACCACCTCTTCTACCAGTAGCCGCGCGGGGACCAGCCTCTCCCGCGCCAGGCACCGTGGTCTGCTCGCTTCCGTGCGCGGCTGACCAGTTTCGGTGGTGCCGATATCGGCGTCTGGCTGGCTAGACTTCGACTCGGGATGGACGAGTACCAGCTCGAGATCCAGGCCGCTCGGCGCGCCGTGGCGCGGTTGAAGAGCGACAAGGCCGAGGAGTCGCTGATCGAGGAGCACGAGGCCCAGCTGCGCAACCTGGTGGCGCTCTACGACGCGGCGGTGCACGCGTACAACGAGGGGCGCGACGATCGGCGTCTCGCGCAGGCGCTCTCATTGCTCGGCTTCGGCGACTGGAGCTTCGCCAATGTCTACAGCTTCGTGTATGACGCGGCGCTGGAGAGTGAGCCCGACGATGAGGACGGGCGCGACCTGGCCAATATCATCACCCACACCGACTTCGCACACGCCCTGCTGACCGCGCTCGAGATCTGAGCGCCGCGGCAGCCCACAGCCTGACGTTACCGGGCGACCGGCACCTCTGCGTTTGCGGGCTGAGCTGAGCTGGGCGCCGCGTCGAACGCAGGGATCTTCTTGCCGGGGTTGAGCAGGCCCTGCGGGTCAAGAGCCTGCTGGACGCCCCGCATCAACTCCACGGCACCCGGGCCGAGCTGCCGCTCAACCCAGGGCAGCTTCGCGTAGCCAACGCCGTGTTCGCCGGTGGCCGAACCGCCGGCGTCGAGCACGGCCGCCAACAGCTCAGCTGCGGCCGCGTCAGCTCGGGGGCGCTCGCCCACCCGCGGGTCGAGCAGGAAGGTGGCCTGAAGATGACCGTCTCCCAGATGACCGAAGACAACAGCCGGCAGCCGGTGCCGCTCGCCCAGCGCGTGCACCAGGGCAACGGTCTCGGCGACCCGCTCCAGGGGAACCACGATGTCCTCGGTGACGTTGCCGACCCTCACCGTCGCCACGGCGGCGCTCACCGCTTTGCGGATTGCCCATAGCCGTGCGGCCTCGGCGCGCCCGGTGGCCCGGTGGATGCGGGTGGCCCCTGCGGCCTGCAACGCTCCCTCGACGGCACGGGCCTCCTCGTCGGTCGTCCCGGCGTCCCCCTCCACCTCGGCGAGCACCAGCGCGCCGGCGTCGGCGTCCATGGGGTCGGCGCCCGCGTTGGCCACGGCGCGAAGCGCCGCCTTGTCAAGGAACTCCAGAGCCGCGGGCACGACACGCGCTCTGCCGATACCCGAGACCGCAGCGGCCGCGCTCCCCATGTCAGCGAAGGTTGCGGCGAAGGTCACCCGGGCGGCGGGCGAGGAGATGAGCCGAAGCAGCACCTCGGTGACGATTGCCAGGGTGCCCTCGGATGCGGGCAGCAACCGGAGCAGCGCGGCGTCGCCATCGCCACTCTCACCAACCCGATGCACCGAGCCGTCAGCGAGCACCGCGGTGGCGCCCACCAGGTAGTCCGCGGTCACCCCGTAGCGCCGGGCGTGCGCTCCACCCGCGTTGCAGACGACGTTGCCGCCCAGGGTGCTGGTCGACGCCGACGCGGGGTCCGGTGGGTAGTACAGCCCGAGCGGCACCACCCCACGGTGCACGGCATCGGTGACCACCCCGGCCTCGGCGTGCACCCGCATGGCGTCGCGCTCCAGCCCGAGTACCGACGACATCCGGACGGTGTTGACAACGACTCCGCCGTGCAGCGCCACCGCCCCACCCGCGTAGCCGGTGCCCGCCCCCCGCGGCACGATGGGCACGCCGTGGTGAGCGCAGACCTGGACGACCCCCGCCACCTCCGCGGTGCTGGCCGGGAAGACCACCGCATCAGGCAGATGCCGCTCACCCGAGGCACCGGATGCGTCGTAGGCGTACGCCGCGCGGTCCGCGGCCCGGCTGAGCACGTGGTCCACGTCCACCTGACGCTCGAGATCGCGAAGCAGGCTGGACATCGGCGCGCATCCTAGTGGACCGCATCCGGGGTCGGCCGTCACCGGGCCCCACCTGCAAGCGGTGCTGGGGACCACCTGGCTAGGCTCAGGCAGCCGTCCCAGCCCAGCCCGGAGGTCACGATGTGAGCGAGCACGACCCGTCGGAGGCCAGCGAGGCGGGCCGGCAAGAGCCCGGCCCGGCCCCAGCTCCCGGCTCCGACGCCGCGACGGCGCCCCGGCGCGAGCGGGACCCCGTGGAGGAGGAGAGCCTGGAGTCCTTTCCTGCCAGCGACCCCCCGGCCCA
>JBHEMT010000044.1:0-4770 GCA_046262435.1 Candidatus Dormibacteria bacterium
AGAAAGGGATGGACGTCGGCCACCTGAAGGCGGCGCTCGATCACCTCGACGCCGGCCTGACGGGCGAGCTCGCGGCCGATGGGATCGAGACCGCGCAACGACGCCTGGTGGCGCTCGTCATCGACGCTCAGCTCGGTGGCAGTCTCCTCGGCGACCACCGCGAGCGACGTCAGCACCGCTTCGCGACGACTCTCGTCGAGGTCCTCGAGCGAGACCGGGGTGGCCCGCGGGGCGGAGTCGGCGTGGGAACCGTCCTGGCGCTGGATGGCCTCGGTGATCCGGCGTCGCGCCTCGCCGCCCGGATCGGCAACGACGACGCCGAGCTGCCGGGCGACCCGGTCGGGATGCTCGGCGGCAAGCTCGCCGTCGACGCGCTCCAGAACGGCGACGGCGGCGGCGTCGCGGTCGAGCCCGGCCCGTTCGGCGATGAGCTCTACGGTCCCGGCGAGCTGCCCGGCCAGTGCCTCGCGCTCGCCGTCGACGGCCGCGCGCCGTTCCTTGAGTGAGTGGCGGTGCTCGTCGAAGTGAACCTTCAGGTCGCGCAGGTCGCGCTCCCGGTCGGCGAGCAGGGCGGTGGTGGCCTCGAGCGCCGCCTGGCGCTCGTTCAGCTCGTCCAGCGAGGCCTCGCGATCTGCGATGGCCTCCCGGCGGGCAGCGGCGATCAGGCCGGCGCCTCGCTCGCGCGCCTCGGCGACCGAGGTCGACGCTCTCGACGTCGGCACCGCAGCGGCCGCAGGCGGTGAGAGCGCCCGGCGGCGGCCGGCCACGACCACCGCTCCGGCAACGAGCAGGACGGCGACGGCGAGGACGGCGATGGGCAGAGTTGAGTCCACGGGCTTCCAGTCTACGGACGATCCCGCGCGCGAGCGGAGCCTGCCGCGCGCCGCGCGGCGTCGGACGCAACCGTCCTGTCACCGCGTCTACGCCGAATCCGTCATCGCCGTCACCTAGGGTGACCGGACCGACATGCGGCCACCACGGCCGCGGAGAGAGGGAACTTGTCATGCAGCTTCGACCCTGGTCCGCATTGAGTCACATGACCCGCATGGTCGCCGTCGGCGGAGTCGCCGCCGGCCTCGGGCTGGGTGGCGTCACCGGTTTTGCAGCGCTGTCATCGCCTGGCCTGATGGGGAGCCATCAGAGTGGCGCGGCGGCCAAGAGCGACGAGTCGGCGGAGACAGCGACCGACGAGACCACCAGCGCCACCAGCAGCAGCCAGAGCACCACCAGCAGCTCTGACAGCTCGGACAGCTCGACAAGCAGCAGCTCGACCAGCACCAGCTCCGCGATCACCTCGAGCAGCACCTCGAGTGCCTCGAGCAGCCCGGCCGGGTCGGGCGCCAAGGGCGTGCACGGGGCATGTGTCTCCGCGATCGCTAAGGACAAGGCAAGGGTTGCCCTCAACCCGCACAACGGCAAGATGAACCACGGCGCGGCGGTGAGCGCAGCCGCTCACAGCTGCCCCAAGCACTGACCTCAGCGCAGTCCGATACGAAGGGGCGGTGACATCGGTCGCCGCCCCTTCGCTGCGTTGCGGCACACCCCGGACCGCCGCGGCGCGTGGGATGTACGCCACCAGGGCAACCGTCCCGTCACACCGTCTGCACGGGAACTGTCATCCGCGTCACCTACCGTGACGGAATCACGCGTGGCCGGACCGGCCGTATCACTGAGGTAACTTTGATGCCGCTTCGCTCTCTGTCGCAGCTGAGCTGGACCGCACGACTGATCGCCGGCGGCGGCGTTGCTGCCGGGCTGGGACTGAGCGGCGCCACCGGTGTGGTCACGCTCGCCTCCGCGAACCTCGCGGCAACCCATCACGCGGCGGCGCTGCCCGGTGGGGCAACGGCGGCCGGTGCCGGCGCCGACACCACGGGAGTGGCGATTGCCACCGCTCCATACGCCCTGACAGCCTTTGCCGCCGCAGCGACGGGAAGCCCGGTCACGGCCGCGGCGCCGAAGGCGCAGGCCATCGAGCCCATCGGCGCGGCACCCAAGGCGGTTGACACCCCCGAGCCTACGGACACGCCGGAGCCTGCGGACACGCCGGAGCCTGCAGCGGCTCCCGAACCGGCGGATACGCCGGACCCCGCGGATGCGCCAGAGACTGCAGACGCGGCTCCGGAACCGGTGGACTCGCCCGAGCCCGCGGATGCGCCGGAGGCTGCGGACGCGGCTGAGCCCGCCGCTCCGGAGGCCGTTGACACGACAGAGCCGGGCGACACCCAGGACGGCAACGCTCAGGGCTCCAATGCGCAGGGCAGCGAGCCGGTCGACGCGCCGGAGCAGGCTCCCGCCCCCGCCCGGGTGACAGCGCCGGCACGCAAGCGCGGGCATCGGTCAGAGCAGGCCAAAACCCCCGCGCCTCCACAGGCCTCTGAGGAGCGTTCAACCGGTGCAATGCAGGCGCCGGCGCGGTCAGGGGACGAGAACGGTCAGGGGGATGGCGGCGGGGACTGACTCCGGCCCCACCCGGGTGCGCTGACTCGCGGTTCGCCCTGACCCCGCCGGCTCTTGGGGGAACCGGGCCCTGGGATGATCGGCGCGTGCTCGACCTACTCACCGACCTGATCCGGGGACGGCTGGATACCGCCGGCCGGCTGCTGCTCGGCCAGCTGGTGATGTTCACCGGCATCGCTGCGCTGTTTCCCATCGTGCCGCTGTACGTCGCCCATCGCGGCGGGGGCGCGGTGACCATCGCGCTCTTCGTCGCCGGGCCGCTGGTGGGCAACATGGTGGCCCAGGTCCCCAGCGGACACCTGGTCGACCGGATCGGACGCAAGCCGGTGCTGATCGGCTCGCGGCTGGCGTATGCGGCGATCGCCCTGCTGCTGTTCGCCGACCGAGGACCGCTGTGGTTGCTGGCGACGCTGAGGTGCGCCCAGGGGCTGACCAGCGGGGCGTATGTACCGGCGCTGCGCGCGGCACTCGCCGACCTGACCCCCGCCGACCGGCGCGGGGAACGCTTCGCCCAGCTGCAGGCCGTGGAGATGCTCGGCCTGCTGGTGGGCCCGGCGATCGGCGGTGCGGTCGCGCTGTGGCGTGACAACGGCGTGTTTCTCTTCGCCGGCCTTGCCGTGCTCCTCGGGGTGGTATCGCTGCTGCGGATGCCCGAGACCCGCGTCACAGGCGTGGTCGGTGCCGAGTCGACCGGCACGGCCGGGTGGTGGCGCTCGCAACCGCTGATCGTCGCGGCCCTTTCCCTCGGGGCGCTCGGGGTCATGTTCTCGCTGTACGACGTGATCTGGCCGCAGTACATCGCGCGGCGTGGCTACGGTCCGCTGGTGATCGGCCTGAGCATCAGCTTCTTCGCGGTCCCGATCCTGCTGCTGGCCACAACCGCTGGGCGGCTGAGCGACCGCGGTCACCGCCGGGAGCTGGTCACCGCCGGGCTGCTGGTGATCGGCGGGTGTGCTGCCACCTACCCCTGGCTGCGCTCGCTGCCGATCATCCTCACGGTGGGCGGCGTGGAGGCGGTGGCGGTGGTGGTGCTGGAGCCGAGCCTCTTCGCGGTGATCGCCGACAGCAGCGCCGCCGACGTGCGGGGCCGGGCCATGGGGCTGGGCGGATTTTTCGAGTTCGCCGGCTCGGCCTTCGGGGCGGGGGCGATCGGCAGCCTCTACGGGGTCAGCGAGCCGCTCGCCTTCCTGGGAGGCGCCGCCTGCTGCGTGCTCGCCGCCGGGCTGAGCTGGGCGGGGCTGCCGCGGGGCGGGACAGGGCCTGCGGTGCGCGGCGCGCCGGTGTCGGCCGGCTTGGAGCTGGAGGCCCGGGCCTGACCCCGCCGTCCGGCCGAGCCGGCTGCCGCGTCACCCCGCGACCACGACCTCGGAGCTGGCGGACGCCTGGGCCACCAGCTCGCGGCGGAAGAGCTCGGCGGCCGGAGGGAGGGTGCGGCGCCGGTCCCAGCAGAGCGCCATGGTGCGCGCGATCGGGGGGTCGCGGAGGGGGATCACGACCACACGGGTGGAGGGGACGGGAAGCGGCATGGGGAGAAGGGTGATGCCCAGGCCGGCCTCTACCAGGCCCTGGACGATGGTGAAGTCGTCGCCCTCGTAGGCCACCCGCTTCTCCATGCCGGCGCGCTCGAAGGCGTCGTCGACGATCTTGCGCAGCCCGCTGCGCGACCGGGGAAGGATCAGCGGCTCGGCGGCGAGATCGCGCAGGCTGACCGCGGCCTCCCGGGCGAGGCGATGGCCGGCGGGGACGACGACGGCGACCCGTTCGCGGAAGAGTTCGACCACCTCGGTGTTGCCGCCGCGGGGCGGGGGAGGGCCGACGATGCCGAGGTCGTAATCGCCTGAGGAGATTCCCTGGATCACCTCGGTGCCGGTGCCCTCGGCGAGGGAGAAGCGGATCCCCGGGTGGAACTCAAGGAAGCGGGCCAGGCGTTCCGGGAGCCAGCGGGCGCCGACCGTGTGGAGGAAGCCGACTCGCACCTCACCGGTCTCGGCGGAGAGGGCCCCACGCGCCTCGTCGACCGCGGCACCGAGGTCGTGGACCAGGCGCTCGGCCCGGGGGACGAAGCGGGTACCGGCGGGGGTCAGCCGGATGGCGCGCCCGATGCGCTCGAAGAGCTGGACGCCGATCTCCGCCTCCAGCCGGGCGATCTTGCGCGAGACGGTGGACTGATCGGTCTGGAGCAACTCGGCGGCCTGGCCGAGGTGCTCCTCGTCGGCTACTGCAAGAAATGTGCGCAGCCACCCGACATTGATGCGGTCCATGCATCAATTGGAGCCACAAACTGCCGTTGATGTCAACGTGAAGGGTGGC
>JBHEMT010000045.1:0-11916 GCA_046262435.1 Candidatus Dormibacteria bacterium
GCTCGCCGTGGCGAGGGAGCGGGCGACGGCCAGCTCGCAGGCGGTGCGCACGTCGTACTGCGCGCCCAGCGACTGCCGGTCGCTACCGCAGCCGCTGCCGGTGCGGAGCGAGGGGGTCGGACAGTGGTAGAGCGAGTACGCGCTCACCGCGTCGGCGCCGGAGACGGCGCCCGCCTGGGCCGCCGCCGCCACGCGGGTGGACTGGGCGTAGAGGACGGAGAGGTCAACCACCGCACTGAAGAGGCCGAAAAGGAGCAGGGCAAGGGCCAGGGTGAAGGCGATCAGTACCTGACCGCGCTGACCCCGGCCGCGAGTGCGGGGGGCGCGAGGCGCAGGAAGGGAGCGCGCGGCCATCAGCGGAAGGGCGGCGGCAGCGCGTAGGCGGTGGAGCGCAGCACCGGGTCGCCGAAGAGCTGGGTCCAGCCGATAGGGGTGCGGCTGAGCAGGAGGGTGACCGCCGCGCTGCACTCGATCGACTGGGCTTGAGGAGGCGCATCCACCGCGGCGCTGGCCGACCCGAAGTAGGGACCGCGGCAGTCCACGTGGTCCCCCCGGCTGGTGGTGGTCTGCCAGCGAAGGTAGCGGCTGTAGAACTCCATGGTCCCGGCGAAGGTGGTCGCCGAATAGTCAAGGGCCAACGAGTTGCTCGCCGCGCCGCCCGGTCCAGGTGCCTGGAAGGCCGCCTCCGCAGCGAGCGCGGTCGCGGTGTCCAGCTCCTGCCGCGCCTGGACCTGGAGCATCAGGCCGACGAAGCCGCAGGTGAGGAAGAGCAGGATCGGCAGGACCAGCGCGGTTTCGAGAACCGCCTGCGCCCGCTGCGTGGCGCGGCGCTTCCGCAGCACCCGCGGCGGCCGGTGGGTGGTCATTCGAAGGTGAGGGTGTGTGAGACCGCACCCACCCGAATGGGTATCTCTCCCGCGCGCCAGAGGCCGGCCAGCGGGGGGACCAATGATGCGACGTTGCCGATCAGCACCAGGTGCACGAAACCCCCGCGGTTCTCGACGCACACCGCCACCACTCGGGCGCCAAGCGCCTGCTCGACGCCGGCCGAGGTGGCCGGACACGCGCCCTGTGCGGCCGGCCAGGCGACAACAGCGGTGGCGAACAGCGCCTGACGCATCCGCGGCGCGATCGCCGCCGCCACCTGTTCGCTGTCCGGAGTGGTGGTTTTCCCCGGCGACGGGGTGCCGTACGCAGACACCGCCACCCGGATGCCCGACTCGCTGCTGGCCACCACGTCGCTGGTCTCCAGCGACCAGAGCGCGGCGTCGATGCTGGCCAGCAGGGCGAGCAGGAAGAGGGGTGCCACCAGGGCGAACTCGATGGTGGCCTGTCCCCGGCGCCGTCGGCGCGGGCGGGCGCCGCACCCGCTCGCGGTCATGGCGCGACAGCCTAGCGCGCCGCTCCACCGGCATCCAGCGGCCTGGCCGGTCACGCGCACCACCCTAGGATGGACGGCATGCGCCCGTTGCTCTGCTCGCTCGCGGTCGCCACAGCTGTGGCACTCACCGGCTGCGGGGGCGGACACGCGCAGTCGGCCACGCCGTCGCCGGCACGGGTCACTGCCGAGCCGCCGCCGTCCACTCCTGGCGCCGCCTTCGGTCGTGTCCAGCCCGTCCCCGAGGCGGTGGCCAGACTCGAGCAGGGTGCGCCCTGGTTCCTCACCATCGGGGACTCGATTACCTCGGGTTTCACCGTCGACCGCAGCCGAGCCGGGGTCAACTCGTCGTGGGCCGTACAGCTCACTCGCATGCTCGCCGCCGCGGGCCGGCCCTGGCGCCTGTACGACACGGCCTGCCCTGGCGAGACGACTGCGAGCTACCGCACCGGGTGCCGCGACCAGCAGGCCACGCCACTCTTGATCGGCCGCACCCAGCACGACGTCGCCCTGGAGGCGATTCGCGCGCATCGGGCCGATCTGCGCCTGATCGTGGTCGACCTGGGCAGCAACGACCTCATCGCCGCACGCTTCCGCGGTGGCGACCCCAACACGGTCGGTGGTGGCCTGCGCACGCGCCTCGACGGGATTGTCACCGAGCTCCAGGCTGCGGCGCCTGGTGTCCCGCTGCTGCTCACAACCTACTACGACCCCTTTGAGAACAGTGACGCCACGACGCTCTCCGCAGTGCTCGCGATCAACGCGGGAGTGGCTTCGCTGGCCGCGGCCCACGCGGTTCGGTTGGCCGACTTCTTCGGGGCCATCAATCACCTGCCGCCGCCCTACCCGGACCTCTGCCGATGGGTGGACTGCCGGCACCTCGACATTCATCCCACCATTGCCGGACACGCCAGGCTGGCCGCCGCGGCCTACGCGGCGATCATCTGAACCTCAGCTGGGGACGATCACGAAGGCGAGGTCAACCGGGGTCAGCGCGGTCACGGTCACCGGATACGCCGGGTCACCTGAGGCGGTATCCACGGGGGTGAGCCATGCGCCGCCGCGCTGAATCTGCACCACATACGGACCCCCAAGCGGCACGCTGTCGATGCGGAAGTCGCCGCGTGACGAGGCCATCGCCGTGAGATATGGGCCGGTCGCGTAGTCGCCGCGGTCGGAGCGCACGAAGTGCCCGGCGAGCCGAACCGGACCGATGAGCGGCGCACCGTCGCGGCGGACCAGGGTGCCGGTCACCGGTTGCGGGACGCCCAGGAGGTCGCGCGCCGTTCGGGCCTCGGGACTGGTCGGAGCCTCGCTCACCAGCCGGGACAACCAGAGCGCGGCCGTGGCGTGATCGTCCCGCTGTTCGGCGAGCCGCCCCGCGGAGAGCAACGCGCCGGGAAGGAGCTGACGCAGCAGCTTGTCCTGAGCGGGGGCGTGGGGACCGATGCGTACCCGGTCGAGGGTGCCCAGCGCCTCGACGGCGCGACCACTGCGGAGCAGCACCGGCACCGCAGCCAGCTCGGCGGCGGAGCGCAGGGCGGCCACCTGCTGCGCAATGGCGCTGGGCAGCGACTCCGCCCGGATCATGTCGAGGCGGCGCAGAGCTGTCAGCGGGTTGCCGCCTCGTGCTGCCGCACGCGCCCCGTCGAGAAGCAGCGTGGCGCGCAGCAGGTTGCTGTCGACCGCCCGTTCGGGGGGCCGCGCCGTAGACAGCAGGTTGAGGGCCTGTTCGACGTGGCCGCCCTGGGCGAGCAGCTGAGCCCACGCCCGCACGGTGCGGTCGGCATCGACAGCGGCGGTGGACACCGCCTGACGGTCGAGCACATACAGCGGCCCGGATCGCGTGGCAAGCTCGCGATCGATGGCGAGCGCCCCCGCGTAGTCGCCCGTCGCGAACCGCGAGCCCGCGTCCTGGCGGGACTGCTCGAGCGCCACCGCGGCGCCCACGGCGGCACTCAGGCCAAGGGCCAAGGGTGCCATCAGGAGGAGGGCGACCACCGCCCGGCGGCGCCCGGAGCGGGCCCGCACCGGGAGCGCGGTCCCAGCAGCCCGGTTCGGTCCAAACCCGGCCACGTCCGGGGGGTCGATGACCGTGGTCACGGCGTCAGCGACCACCTCGCTGGGAGGGGGGCGGTGGGCCGCCCTCGAGGGTTGCCTCGAGACGCAGCGTGCGCTCGAACGCGGCCCACACAGCATCACTCACCACCGTGCGCAGCCGCCCGCGTTCCAGCTGATACAGGGCCTCGGCGCTGGTGCCGCCCGGGGAGGTGACCATGTCGCGGAGCTCAGCCACATGGCGCCCGCTCGACAGTGCGAACGCCGCAGAGCCGCTCATGGTGTCGAGTACCAGTTCGCGTGCCACGTGACGGGGAAAGCCGAGGTGCACTGCGGCATCAACCAGCGCCTCGATGAAGAGGAAAATATAGGTGGGACCGGTGCCGCTGACGGCAGTTGCCATGGCCACCTGGCGCTCGTCGTTCACCTCGAACTCCCGGCCGAGAGCACCAAGCATGGTGCGCACCAGGGTGCGGCCGGTATCGGTCACCGCCGGGGTCGCAAACCACACAGTCACTCCGGCGCCGATCTGGCTTGGGGTGTTGGGCATCGAACGGACCAGCGCAGGATGGTCGAGCCCGGTGCCCAGCGCTTTGGTCGACGCGCCGGCGACCACGCTCACCACCAGCTGGTCGGCGCGCAGCGCGGCGCGCAGCTCGGGCATGACCCGGGGCAGGAGCTGTGGCTTCACCGCCAGCAGGACCACGTCGGCATCCTTGGCGGCGTCGCCATTCGATGCCACGGCGCGCACCCCGTGCCGCTCGACCAGCTCGGCGCGGCGCTCCTCGCGCGGATGGCTGCAGGTGACCAGAGCCGGGTCGGCGAGGTCGCGGCTGAGCAGGCCAGCGAGCATCGACTCGGCCATGACCCCGGTGCCGATCACCCCGAGGCGCGCGCGGCGCAGCGTCGTGTCGGTCAGGGCGTACTGCTCGCCGACGGGGCGCCGGTCGGCGCCGCGGAGTCTGAGGGCGTCGCGCCGCTGGAGGAGCCCGGCGAAGAACTGTTGGCCGAAGAGTCCGCCGTGGCGCGTGGTCTGGTGATGTGAATGCTCGCGCCGTAGTCGCTGAAGTGGCCATCCACGCTGAGGTCGACAGAAACGGAGCCACCCGGGATTCCCGCCGGGGTCCCGGCTCCGGCGGCACCGAACAGACCCGCCAGCCGGTCGAGGTCGAGCACGATGGCGACGCTCGAGGCACTGCGCACCAGGGCGCCGTCGGAGTGGCGCACGTCGAGGTCGATCTCCCCGTGGCGAACCTGGACCAGCTGCTTGACCAGGTCCGCGCCCTGACCGCCCCCCGCCCCACCGGCGTTCGCCCCGTTTCCCGCTCCGCCACCGGCGCCGCCGAGCAGCCCGGCCAGCTGGGCCTGGGTGATCGGTGCCTGCAGGTGCTCACAGTCCTGCCCATCGACGGTCCGACGGCCCAGATCCCTGACCCCACTGAGGTTCTTGATCACGTCGCGCAGCTGGGTTGGGCTGATGTTGAGGCCGCCGGTCAGGGCGTCGAGGGCGCCGCTGCTGTAGGTGGCGCCGCCATCCTTCGAGACAAAGGTCTGGCCGTCGTAGATCACCGCCCTGAGCTTGCCCGACCCGCCCAGGTCGACGTCGACCTGCTGGCGCTTGGCTGACTCCTGCTCCAGGGTCGCGCGCACGGAGGTCTCCCCGACGGGCAACCCGAAGGAGCGCAGGTCGGCGGCCGACAGGTTGCGCACCTGGGAGATGTCCACGGTGAGGCGGCCGGTCAATGTGGCGCGAAGCGGTCCGGCCGTCACCTTCTGGGCGGCCTGATGGACCACCGCGTCCGGAGAGCGCCCGGCGAGCGCATCGCCAGCGGACCCGCAACCGGCGAGCAGGGAGGCGATCGCGGGAACGGCGAGAACCAGGCGGCGGGTCATGCAAACCTCGGTTGCTGGACTGGGCTGTGGATCCGGAGCGCGGTCCGGTGTCACCACCATAGTCCCGGGGCGAGTTGCGCGGCCCACCCCCGGGTGGAACCGCACCGCGGGCGGTGCGCCGCCGGGCCGGGGAGAGCCCGCCCCGGTGGGGGCTATGCTCGCCGGGCACGCCGGGCCGCGGAGGAGGAGACGGGAGTGGCAGGGTCCGGCAGCCGAGTGGTGCGAGCGCCGCGCGGGACCGAGCTGAGCTGCCGCGGGTGGCAGCAGGAGGCGGCCCTGCGAATGCTGATGAACAATCTCGACCCAGACGTGGCGGAGCATCCCCAGCGGCTGGTGGTGTACGGGGGAACGGGGCGGGCTGCGCGGAGCTGGCCGGCCTTCGACGCCATCGTTCGCGAGCTTCGTGCGTTGGCAGACGACGAGACGCTGCTCGTCCAGTCGGGTAAGCCCGTGGGGGTGATGCGCACCTCCGAGTGGGCGCCGCGGGTGCTCATCGCCAACAGCAACCTGGTCCCGGAGTGGGCGACCTGGGAGGAGTTCCGCCGCCTGGAAGAGCTCGGCCTGACCATGTACGGGCAGATGACCGCGGGGTCATGGATCTACATCGGCACCCAGGGCATTCTGCAGGGGACGTACGAGACCTTCGCCGCGGTCGCAGCCAAGCGTTTCGGCGGCAGTCTGGCGGGCACGATCACCCTCACCGCCGGACTCGGTGGCATGGGCGGGGCACAGCCGCTGGCGGTGACCATGAACGACGGCGTGGCGATCTGCGTGGAGTGCGACCCCAGCCGCATCGCGCGCCGCCTCGAGCACGGCTACGTGGATGTGTGCGCTGACGACCTCGACGACGCGCTGGCTCGCGCCGTGGCCGCCAGAGATCGGCGCGATGCGCTCTCCATCGCCGTCCTCGGCAACGCTGCTGAGGTCTTCGCTGAGCTGCTCAGCCGGAGCGCCCCGGTCGACATCGTGACCGACCAGACCTCTGCCCACGATCCCCTCGCCTACCTGCCCGAGGGGATGGCGTTCGAGGACATGGCCGCCGAGGCACAGGAACTACCTGAGGAGTTCACCCGCCGGGCGCGGCGCTCGATGGCCCGCCACGTCACAGCCATGGTCGGCTTCGCCGACCGCGGCGCCGAGGTGTTCGACTACGGCAACTCGCTGCGAGCCGAGGCGCGGGCGGGTGGGTACGAGCGCGCTTTCGACTACCCGGGCTTCGTGCCCGCCTACATCCGACCGCTCTTCTGTGAGGGTCGGGGCCCCTTCCGCTGGGCGGCGCTCAGCGGTGACCCGGCTGATATCGCCGCCACCGACGAGGCGATTCTCGAACTCTTTCCCGACAACCAGCCGCTGCACCGCTGGATCAGGATGGCCCAGCAGCGGGTGCAGTTCCAGGGGCTCCCCGCCCGCATCTGCTGGCTGGGGCACGGCGAGCGGGACCGGGCCGGGCTGCGCTTCAACGAGATGGTCGCCAGCGGCGCGCTCCAGGCACCGATCGTGATCGGCCGCGACCACCTCGACTGCGGCTCGGTGGCCTCGCCATACCGGGAGACCGAGGGCATGCGCGACGGCTCCGACGCGATCGCCGACTGGCCCTTGCTCAACGCCATGGTCAACGTCGCCAGTGGCGCGTCGTGGGTATCGATTCACCACGGTGGCGGAGTGGGCATCGGCCGCTCCATCCACGCCGGCCAGGTATGCGTGGCCGACGGCACCGCGCTCGCCGCGGCGAAGCTGTCCCGGGTGCTCGACAACGACCCCCAGATGGGGGTGATCCGGCACGTGGATGCAGGGTACGAGCGCGCCGCGGAGGTGGCCTCCGGCCACGGGGTGGCGGTCCCGATGGCCCGGTGAGCGAGCTGGGAGTGCGTTTGCGCCAGATCTGGCGACAGCTCGAGCCCATCGGGCGCACCTCGGTGGCGGGCGGCTACCGCCGCTTCGCCTGGAACGACGCCGACCTCGCCTGCAGGGAATGGTTCCAGCGCGAGGCGACGAGCCTGGACCTCGCGGTCGAGACCGACCGCAACGGCAACCTCTGGGCCTGGTGGGACGTCGAGGGAGAGCGCACCGGGGCGGTGGTGACCGGCAGCCACCTCGACTCGGTGCCCGAGGGCGGAGCATTCGACGGCCCGCTGGGGGTGGCCGGCGGCCTTCTCGCCGTGGACCTGCTGCGCAAACGCGGGGCGCGCCCGCTCCGCCCGTTGGCCGTTGCCTGCTTCGCCGACGAGGAGGGCAGCCGTTTCGGGGTGGCCTGCGCCGGAAGCCGACTGCTCACCGGTGCCCTGGACGCGGGCAGAGCGCACGAGCTGTACGACCGCGACGGGATCAGCATGGCCGCCGCGATGGGCGCCGCCGGGGTGTCCGCCGGCGAGCTGGGCCGTGACCAGGAACTGCTCGACGCCATCGGCGTGTTCGTGGAACTGCACGTCGAGCAGGGACGGGGGCTCGTCGACGAGGGCGCGCCGGTGGGAGTGGCCACCGCGGTTTGGCCCCACGGACGCTGGCGGATCGACCTGGTCGGCGAGCCAAACCACGCGGGGACCACCCGGCTCTCCGACCGGCACGACCCCGTGTTGCCCCTCGCAGTCGCTGCACTGGAGGCGCGCCGGGCGGCCACCGAGGCGGGTGGCGTGGCCACGGTGGGCCGGGTCGAGGTGGAGCCCAACGCGGTCAATGCCGTCGCCGCCAGCGCGCACGTTTGGGTCGACGTCCGAGCACCGCACGGGGCACAGGTGGCATCCATCGTGGCCGCGGTCACCGAGGCGACCCGGCGCGCCGGAGCGGAGCACGGGGTCGAGGTCACCGTCACCGCCGAGTCACAGAGCCGGGGCGTCGGCTTCCCCGCCGAGCTGCAGACACGCCTGGTCACAACTCTCGAGCGATGCGGCCTTTCCGCTCCGCGGCTGCCCACGGGGGCGGGCCATGACGCGGCCATCCTCGGCGCCGAATTGCCTGCGGCGATGCTCTTTGTGCGCAATCCCACGGGGATCAGCCACAGTCCCGCCGAGTTCGCCGCCGAGGCCGACTGCGTCGCCGGGGTGGAGGCGCTCAGCGCCGTTCTCGAGGAACTGGCGTGCCGCTGACCCGCTGGCACTGCGAGCACGCCTGGACCGGCGGAGCCAACGCCGCGGCCGACGTGCTGATCGAGTGCGAGGGCGACCGCATCAGGACCGTGACCGAGGGTGTCCCGGCGCCCCCGGATGCCCGCCGGCTCGACGGGCTGGTGCTGCCCGGCTTCGCCAACACCCACTCGCACTGCTTCCACCGAGCCCTGCGGGGTCGGACGCAGCGGGGCCGGAGCAGCTTCTGGGACTGGCGCCAGGCCATGTACGCCCTCGCCGAGCGGCTGCAACCGCGCAGCTACCATGCCCTGGCCCGGGCGGTGTTCGCCGAGATGGCTCTGGCCGGGGTGACCTGTGTCGGTGAGTTCCACTACCTTCACCACAGTGAGGACGGGCGGCCCTACGCCGATCCCAACCTGCTCGGCCAGGCGGTGATCGCCGCGGCCGGCGCGGCCGGGATCCGGATCAGCCTGCTCGACACCTGTTATCTCGCGGCCGGCCCCGGACAGCCGCTCGAGGGCGTCCAACGACGTTTCGGCGACGGCGATGCGCAGGCGTGGGGTGCCCGGGTCGACGCCCTCGCCGGCAGCCCCACGGCACGCATCGGCGCGGCGATTCACTCGGTGCGCGCCGTCCCCGCCGACCAGCTCGGCCAGGTGGCCGCGTGGGCGGCCGAGCGTCACGCCCCCCTGCATCTGCATCTCTCCGAGCAGCGCGCTGAGAATATGGCGTGCCAGCAGGCGAACGGCTGCAGCCCGACCGCACTGGTCGCCCGGCACGGCGTGCTCGGCGACCGCACCACCGCGGTGCACGCCACCCACCTCGATGCCGCTGACATCGGCCTGCTCGGTTCGACCCGGACCACCGTGTGCATGTGCCCGACCACCGAACGTGACCTGGCCGATGGCATTGGCCCGGCGCGGTCACTGGCCTCCGCGGGCGCACCGATGACACTGGGCAGCGACAGCAACAGCGTTGTCGACCCCCTCGAGGAGGCTCGGGCGCTGGAGCTTGACGAGCGGCTGCGCAGCGAGGAGCGGGGCAACTGGAGCGCCGCCGAGCTGCTGCGCGCGGCGACGACGGCAGGGCACGCCGCGCTGGGCTGGGCAGACGCGGGCACCCTGGCACCGGGCAGCCTGGCGGACCTTGTGGCCGTCGACCTCGGTGGTACCCGGCTCGCCGGGGCCGAGGGCGACGTGCTCAATGCGGTGGTCTTCGCCGGCACGGCCGCGGACATCCGCGATGTCATCGTCGGCGGAAGGGTGGTCGTCCAGGGTCGGCGCCATCTCGGGGTCGAGGACGTGCCCGCCGCGCTGCGCGAGTCGATCCGGGCGGTGCTTGGATGACGTCGCTGCTTGTCGACAACGTCGCCACCCTGGTCAGCAACCAGGCCGGGACCGGCGAGGGCAGGTGTGGGGTGCTCCGCGACGCGGCGATTCTGGTGGAGGCCGGCCGGGTTGTCTGGCTCGGTGCCCGAGAGGAGGTCCCGCAGGCGTCCGGGGCTGAGCGCCACGACGCGGCGGGCCGGGCACTGATTCCCGGGTTCGTGGACAGCCACGCCCACCTGGTCTTCGCCGGCGACCGCACCCCTGACTTTGTGGCACGGATGGCCGGAACTCGGTACGCCGTGGGCGGCATTCTGAGCACGGTGGCGGCCACCCGGGCGGCGAGCACCGCGCAGCTTTTCAACAACGCCGCCCGGCTGGTCTCCGAGGCCCTGGCCGCGGGGACCACCACGATCGAGTGCAAGTCGGGCTACGGCCTCCACGTGGCCGATGAGGTCCGTTCCCTCGAGGTCGCAGCTGAGCACACCGACGAGACCACCTTTCTCGGTGCCCACACCGTACCCGCGGAGTACACCGGCCGCGTCGACGCCTACGTCGACCTGGTACGCGGCGAGATGCTCGAGGCGTGCGCCCCGCTGGCCAGGTGGGTCGACGTCTTCTGCGAGCGCGGCGCCTTCGACGCTGAGCAGAGTCGCGCGGTCCTCACGGCCGGCATCTCCCGCGGTCTCGGCGCCCGGGTCCACGCCAACCAGCTGGGCCCCGGCCCGGGAGTACAGCTTGCTGTCGAGGTGGGCGCGGCGTCGGCTGACCACTGCACCCACCTCAGCAACGCCGACGTCGAGGCCCTGGCCGGCGCGAGTACCGTCGCCACCCTGCTGCCCGCTGCCGATTTCTGTACCCGTTCGCCATACCCGGATGCGCGAACCCTTGTCGATGCCGGCGCCACCGTTGCCCTGGCCAGCGACTGCAACCCCGGCACCAGCTACACCACCAACCTGCCGCTGTGCATCGCCCTGGCAGTGCGCGAGCTGCACCTCACCCCAGATGAGGCGGTCTGGGCAGCCACCGCCGGCGGCGCTGCGGCGCTGCGGCGCAGCGATGTCGGCCACCTCGGATTGGGCGCCCGCTTCAACGCGGTGCTGCTCGAGGCCCCGACTCACCACCACCTCGCCTACCGCCCGGGGGTGCCGCTGGTGGCCGCCGTCTGGCGTGACGGGGTGCTGGTCGCGGGTCCGCGCCGGGACGAGGGACCAGCCTTCAGGGCGCCAGAAGCGACGGCCGCCAGGTGAGCCGCGCCCCCCGGCCCGGTGGCCAGGCCGATCCCGCGCGCCAGGCGGGTGCACGGGCACCCGCCAACCCAGGCAGCGACGTGATCCTCGGCACCGCGGGACTGCTGCCCGCGGAGGTGCTCGCCGTGGCCCGAGCGGGCGCGCGGGTACGGCTGTCGCCGGCTGCCCTGCGCGCGATGCGCACCGCCCGGGCGGTGGTCGAGGGCCTCAGCAGTGCGCCCACTCCGACGTACGGCGTGTCGACCGGGTTCGGAGCCCTGGCCACGCATCACATCGCCCCCGAGCTGCGTACCCAGCTGCAGCGCTCCCTGATTCGCTCCCACGCCGCCGGAATCGGCCCCGCGGTGGAGCGTGACGTGGTGCGGGCCATGATGCTGCTCCGCCTCCGCACCCTGGCCTCGGGCAGAACCGGGGCGCGGCCGCTGCTCGCCGAGGCGATCGCCGGCCTGCTCAACGCCGGGATCACCCCGGTGGTTCCCGAGCACGGCTCCCTTGGCTGCAGCGGCGACCTCGCCCCGCTGGCGCACTGCGCCCTGGTTCTGCTCGGCGAGGGCCGTGCCGTGGGTCCCGACGGCGCGGAGGGCCCGGTGCCGGTGCTGCTCGCCGCCCACGGACTCGAGCCGGTCGTGCTCACCGAGAAGGAGGGCCTGGCACTGATCAACGGCACCGACGCCATGCTGGCGATGCTGCTGCTGGCCATTGCCGACCTGGAACAGCTGCTGCGGGCGGCGGACGTCTGCGCTGCAATGACCGTTGAGGCCCTGCTCGGTACCGACCGCCCCTTTGCCGCGGATCTGCAGGACCTGCGCCCCCACCCCGGACAGGCGGCGAGCGCGGCCAATCTCACCAGGCTGCTGCGCGGGTCCCCGGTGGTGGCGTCGCACCGCACCGATGACGTCCGCGTGCAGGACGCCTACTCGCTGCGCTGCTCCCCCCAGGTGGCCGGCGCG
>JBHEMT010000046.1:0-8486 GCA_046262435.1 Candidatus Dormibacteria bacterium
ATCCCAAAACCCGGAGTCACCCACAGGCCTGCTCGCAGCGCTGCGTCAGTGGGCCACGGCCACCCGATACCCTTGGTGGATGCAGGCCGAAGTCCCGCCGGTGCCCGCCGAGGGCTACGACCACTCCGCCGTCGAGGCCAAGTGGCAGGCGCGCTGGGAGCGCGACGGCCTCTACCGCACCGACCTGGACGCTGCCACGCGGCCCTTCTACAACCTGGTGATGTTCCCCTATCCCTCAGCGGAGGGGCTGCACGTCGGCCACCTGGTGCCGTACTCGGGGGCCGATATCTACGGCCGCTGGCGGCGGCTGAAGGGGGACGACGTCTTCGAGCCTATGGGCTTCGACGCCTTCGGCATCCACTCTGAGAACTACGCGTTGAAAATCGGTGAGCATCCTCGGGCAATGACCCAGCGTGCGGTGCGCAACTTCCGCGACAACCAGATGAAGCGGCTGGGGACGATGTTCGACTGGTCGCACCAGGTCAACACCTCGGAGCCCGACTACTACCGCTGGACCCAGTGGCTGTTCGTCACGCTCTTCCAGGCAGGTCTCGCCGTTCGCCGGGAAGGGGCTGTCGACTGGTGCCCATCCTGCCTGACCGTCCTCGCCCACGAGCAGATCGAGAGCGGATTGTGCGAGCGCTGCGGCAGCGTGGTCGAGTCCAGGGTGCTCACCCAGTGGTGGTTGAAGATCACCGACTACGCGCAGCCGCTGCTCGACGCCCTCGACGCCCTGGACTGGTCGGAGAACACCAAGACCATGCAGCGCAACTGGATCGGGCGCAGCGAGGGCGCCCAGCTGCGCTTCGACCTGCGCGGCTGTGCGGCCTCCGAGGTCGAGGTGTTCACCACCCGGCCGGACACCTTGCACGGCGCAACCTTCCTGGTGGTGGGCGCCAACCATCCCCGGCTGATGGACTACGTCAGCGGCGATCGCCAGCCTGCGGTGGCTGAGTGGGTGCGGCAACTCCCCGCTCCCGACGCGGAGCCCGACTTCAGCGTGGGCATCGACGTCGGCACCATCGCCCTGCACCCCCTGACCGGCAGGGAGCTCCCGGTTTTCGCCGCCCCCTACGTCCTCGGCGACTACGGCACCGGCGCGATCATGGCGGTCCCCGGCCACGACGCCCGCGACCACACCTTCGCCCGCACCCACCACCTGCCGATCGTGCGGGTGATCACCGGGGGCCATGACGACATCGAGGCGCAGCCCTTCAGCGGCGAGGGCGTGCTGGTCAACAGCGGCGACCTTGACGGGGTGCGCTCGGCGGAGGCGCGAGGGCGCATCGTGGCCGCGCTCGAGGCGCGGGGTCGCGGCCGTACCCACGTCCAGTTCAAGCTCCGCGACTGGCTGATCTCGCGGCAGCGCTACTGGGGACCGCCGATCCCGATCATCCATTGCCCGGAACACGGCCCGGTCGCCGTCCCGGAGGACCAGCTGCCGGTTGTCCTCCCCGAGGTCGACGACTTTCGCCCCCTGGGCACCGGCACCTCTCCGCTGGCCGCGGTTGAGGAGTGGGTGAACGCGCCCTGTCCCACCTGCGGGGCGCCCGGCCGCCGCGAGACCGACGTCAGTGACACCTTTGTCGACTCGTCCTGGTACTACCTGCGCTACCCGTCGAGCGAGCGCAGCGACGTGGCCTGGGACCACGAGCGCACCCGGCGCTGGCTTCCCGTGGACATGTACATCGGCGGCAACGAGCACGCGGTCCGCCACCTGCTCTACGCCCGCTTCGTGATGCGCGCGCTGCACGGCCTCGGCCTGGTCCCCGAACCTGAGCCGTTCCGCCGGTTCCGCGCCCACGGCATGATCATCCAGGGTGGGCAGAAGATGTCCAAGAGCCGGGGCAACGTGATCAACGTCGACGAGGTGCTCCGCAACCACGGCGCCGACGCGGCGCGGATGTTCATCACCTTCCTCGGCCCCTACGAGGTGGGCGGAACCTTTCGCGAGGAGGGCATCCGCGGGATCACCCGCTTCTTGGAGCGGGTGTGGCGGGCCACCCAGGCCGCCACCGATCCCGACACCGGAGACGAGCTGCGCGAGCGGCGCCGCCACCGGTTGATCGCGCGGGTGGACAACGACTACGCCGGCCTCGGCTTCAACACTGTGACCGCGTTCCTCATGGAGTTCGCCCGCGACCTGGACGCCGAGGCGCAGGCCGGACGGGCGCGACGGGTGGATGCGGAGACCCTGCTTCAGCTGCTTGCACCTCTGGCCCCGCACATCACCGATGAGCTGTGGGAGCGGCTGGGCCACGCCGAGTCAATCCACTCCAGCCGCTGGCCCGAGCACGATCCCGAGCTCGCTCGGGCCAGCCAGATCACTGCGGCGGTGCAGATCAACGGCAAGGTGCGCGCCCAGCTCGACGCCGAGGCGGGGCTGAGTGGCGACGAGCTGAGCCGCCGCGCCCTCGAGCTGCCCCGGGTGGTTGAGCTGCTCGCCGGGCGGACGCCACGCAAGCTGATCGCCGTTCCCGACCGGATCGTCAACATCGTCGTCTGAGGCGCCGGGTGACCAGACGTGCCGGGTCGCGCCGCCTGCTGGATGCTCTCCGCGCGGCGATGCCCGCCCTCGACGCGGAGCGGGCCATTGCCGCCGGCGAGGTACTCGTCGACGGGGCCCCGGCGACCAACCCGCGCTGGCTGCTTCGCCCGGGCGCGCAGATCCGGCACCGTCCTCATGGGCCACTCCGGGGTGAGACCAAGCTCGGCGCCGGTCTCGACCGCTTCGGCGTCGATCCCGCAGGCCGGATCGCGCTCGACGTCGGCGCCTCGACCGGTGGGTTCACCAGCGCGCTGCTGGCGCGCGGCGCGGTCAGGGTGTACGCCGTCGACGCCGGCCATGGCCAGCTGCTCGGACGCCTGCGCCAGGACCCCCGGGTCGTCAATCTGGAGTCGACCAACCTCGGAACCCTGGACCCGAGGCTGGTCCCGGACGCGATCGGCCTGCTCACCGTCGACGTCTCGTATCTCGCCCTTGGCGCGGCCGTGACGCAGCTCAGCGCCCGGCTGCGGCTGGCGCCCGGGGCCGTGCTGCTCGGGTTGGTCAAGCCGATGTTCGAGCTGCGCCTCGGAGAAGCGCCCACCGATGCTGCGCGGCTGAACCAGGCGATCGAACGGGCGGCAGCCTCGGTCAGGGCGGCCGGCTGGGAGGTGCTGGGCACGGCTGCCTCTCCACGGCCCGGGGCTGGTGGCGCCGTGGAGGGCTGGGTGCATGGTGTCCGCGGGACCACTGGACCTCCTCTTCCCGCCGGGCTACCCTGAGGCCGCCGGCCCGAGGTCGGCACGGAGCCCACCGGGCTCGGAGGGAGACATGCAGGACGACCAGGCGAGGGCGGGGGAGAGGGTGCTGGTGGTCGAGGACGACCCCGAGTACCTCAACTACCTGCGGCTGCGACTCGGCGCCGACGGGTGGGAGGTGCACACCGCGACGGACGGTGGTGCGGCGCTGGCGCTGCTGTCCAGCCAACCATGCGACGCACTGATCTGCGACCTGCACATGCCTGGTGTCGATGGGCTCGAGCTCTGCCGTCGCGTGCGTGCCGACCCGCGCCACCACGCACTGCCGGTGATGGTCCTGAGCGGCGCCGACGAGTCGGCGGCGGTCGGCGATGTGGTCGGCCTGGGCCACGTCTGGTACGTGCGCAAGGGAACCAGCCACGAGCGGCTGCGGCGCACCCTGCGCCACCTGCTCGACAGCGCCCTGCCCCAGCCGGTCCGCTGACCTCCCGGCCGCCTGGCGCGGCCATCATCGCCGCCGCACCCGGTACCGTTGCCCCCATGGCCGTGGTGGTGACCGGGAAATACGTCCAGTGTCGGGTGGTTGAGCGCCATGACCTGACCGACGATCTGTGGTCAATCAGGATCGCTCACGAGGGCGAGTTCACCTTCAAGCCCGGCCAGTACGCCACGCTCGGCGTGGCCGCCGACCCCAAGCCGCTGGAGCGGCCTTACTCGATCGTCTCCAGCCCGGCCGAGCCGACCATCGAGTTCCTCCTCGAGCTGGTCGACCACGGTCTGGTGACCCCGCGCCTCCACGGCCTGGAGCCCGGAGCGGAGCTGCTGATGCGTCCTCGTGCGAAGGGGCGCTTCACCCTCGACCTGGCCAGTGGTCGGTCCCACCACGTCTTCGTCGCCACGGTGACCGGCATCGCCCCCTTCGTCTCCATGCTGCGCACCCTGCAGGCCGGGGGGTACGCTGAGCCCCTCCCCGAGGGTTTCCGGGTGGTCTGCATCCACGGCGGCAGCCGCTCCGACGAGTTCGGCTATGACCAGGAGCTCGCCCGGCTGGAGCGCGAGCTGGAGTGGCTCACCTACGTGCCCACGATCAGCCGAATCCACGAGGACCCGGGCTGGGCCGGTGAGGTCGGCCGGGTCGAGGATGTCCTGCGCAAACACCTCGACGCGGCCGGTGCCATCGCATCCAACAGCATCGGCTATCTCTGTGGCCACCCCGGGATGATCGCGGTGGGCCACGCCATCCTCGCCCGAGCCGGACTGGCCAAGGACTTCATCCGCCAGGAGGAGTACTACCCGCTTGGCAAAGAGCCGCTCGAGCTGGAGGAGGCGGTGCAGGCCCTCCCCAGCGAGGACCTCGCCTAAGCCTCCAGGGCAGCGAGCCGTGGGGATGGGCGGTGGTCAAGTGCCACTTGTCGCCGCGACGGGCTGGTGGAGCAGGGCCCGGGTGGCCCGGATCCGGACCCCCAGCATCTCGAGGACCTCATCGAGCTGGTCGCGGACCTCGGGCCGGAGCGGCATGGGGTGGTTGTCGATGTCGCGCAGCAGGGCGGACAGACGCATCGCCTTCTGCTCGATGGCCGCGACCACCTGGTCGGGCTCACAGACCGCTCCGGCATGGGTTGTGGGCTGCACCCGGACACCTCCGTGAGCGTGGCCCGCCCCGGCGCGCCACCGCTGCGGTGAGCCCCCGTACTGCAAGGGGCCATGGGCTGGATGCTACGCAGGCCGTGGCCGGCACGCAAGGTGGGTCAACCGCCCCGCACGGGCAGGCTGCACCCGGCGTGGACGGCCCCGTAGACTCGGTCGCGTTCAGGCTGTGCGCGCACACGCCCTGACGGGCGCGGATGGCGGAACCGGTAGACGCGCGGGACTTAGGATCCCGTGGGGCAACCCGTCCGAGTTCGACTCTCGGTCCGCGCAGCCCTCGACGCCGACATCGACCTCGCAGCAACACCAGGCAGGAGCGCAGTGGTGACCGCCGTCCCCCAGAGCCCGGACATCACCGTCGAGTCGGAGGCCAAGCCGAACTCGCAGGTGGCCCTGCGCGTCGAGGCGCCGGCGAGCGAGCTCGACCGGGCAGTGCACGGCGCGCTGCGCCGTATCGCGCGCCAGGTGCGGGTCCCCGGGTTCCGGCCCGGTAAAGCTCCCGCCGCGGTGATCGAGCGGATGGTGGGATGGGACGTGGTGCGCCAGGAGGCGACCGAGCAGTTGGTTCCCGAGCTCTACCTGCGCGCCGTGCAGCAGGCCGACCTCGACCCGGTGGGCGATCCGGACCTCGACCTCGGTGAGCTGGAGCGGGGCAAGCCCGTGAGCTTCACCGCGACGGTCACGGTTCGTCCCAAGGTGGACCTGGGTGACTACACGGCCGTGCGAGTGACCGAGGAGCACACCGATATCGGTGAGAAGGAAATCGACGAGACGATCGAGGAGGTGCGGCGGCGCGCAGCCAAGCTCACCCCGGTCGAGCGCCCGGCGCAAGCCGGGGATGTCCTGCAGTGCAGCCTGCGCATGCGCCGTGGCGAGGAGACGTTCTTCGGGTCAGAGGAGCAACGCGAGCTCGAGCTCGACCGCGACAAGCTGCTGCCCGGGCTGCTGGATGGCATCCTGGGGCTGGCCGCGGGCGCCGAGCGCTCGTTCAACATCACCCTTCCCGATGACTACGGCCGTGAGGATTTGCGCGGCGTGGAGGTGGAGGTGGATGTCGCGGTGAGCGCGGTGCAGGAGCGCGAACTGCCTCCGGTCGACGACGATCTGGCCAAGGCTGACGGGAACACTGAGACCGTTGCGACGATGCGTGAGCACTACCGCGAGCGCCTGGTCAGGGTGGCGCAGGACACCGATGACGAGCGCTACGAGGAACAGGTGCTGACGGCGCTGCGGGAGCGCGTCGACGTGGAGATTCCGGAGCTGATGGTGGAGCAGCAGATCGACCGTCAGCTGGCCGAACTTGAGAGCAGGATCTCCCGGATGGGACTCGGCTTCGAACAGTACGTGCAACTCTCGGGCAGCTCGGTGGAACAGCTTCGTGAGGAGGCACGCGACGGAGCCCGCCAACGGGTGCGCCTCGACCTCGCCCTGGATGCCCTCGCGACGGCGGAGGGGTTGGAGGTCGACGAGAGCCAGGTGGAGCGCGAGGAGCAGCGACTGATCGGCGATGCCAAGCTCACCGCCGACCAGCGGCGGCGGCTCCATGCGCTGACCCATCGCGACCTGCGCCGCCGGGCGGCGGTGGCGCGGATGCAGGAGATCGCACGCGGGGAGGTCTAGCCGCGCGGGCCCCGGGGCTGTCGGGTGAGCCTGGGCCAAAGGGCCCAAGGGGGCAATCCTGTCAGCCGGACCGGCGAGTGCCCGGGCCGGTTGCCGCCGGGAAAAAGCTCTCCCCCTCCCTATAATCGGGTGACCATGCAAACACCACAGAGCGTGATCCCGTACGTCGTCGAGACGACGAATCGTGGCGAGCGGGCGATGGACATCTACAGCCGCCTGCTCTCCGACCGAATCATCTTCATCGGAACTCCGATCGACGACCAGGTCGCCAACGTGGTGATGGCGCAGCTCCTCTTTCTCGAGAGCGAGGACTCCGAGAAGGATGTGGCCATGTATATCAACTCGCCCGGTGGGTCGGTGTATGCGGGCCTGGCGATCTACGACACCATGCAGTACATCAAGCCGCGGGTCAGCACCATCTGCATGGGCATGGCCGCGTCGATGGCCGCGGTGCTGCTCGCCGGCGGAGCGCCCGGCATGCGCTACTCCCTGCCCAACACCCGGGTGCTGATTCATCAGCCGTCGGGCGGCTTTCAGGGGCAGGCTGCGGATATTCAGATTCATGCGCAGGAGATCCTGCGCATCCGTCGCCGGCTCGACGAAATTCTCGCTCAGCACACCGGTAAGCCGCTCGAGGTGATCAACCGCGACTCCGATCGCGACTACTTCCTCACCGCCGACGAGGCCAAGGCGTATGGCATCGTCGACGAGATTATCTCCGGCAGCCCGGCCAACGGCAGCTCAGCGCCGAAGGGAACCGGTCCCGGTCTGCCGCACCCCGGTAGCGACAATGGCGCCCCCTCGACGGACGGCGGAGGAGCGTCCACCTCCCGCGGCTAGCGGGGGACTGGGGACGGCGCGCCCGCTGACGCGCACGACACCTGAGGGGACCATGCAGCCATGACCGAGCGCGAAGACCGACGCCGCCACACCCGCTGCTCGTTCTGCGGCAAGGGGCAGGAGCAGGTGCGCAAGCTGGTGGCCGGACCCGGCGTGTACATCTGCGACCAGTGCATCGACCTCTGCCAGGAGGTGCTCGAGGAGGACAACCGCAGCACCACCAGCAAGCGCACCAAGGGCGGGATGATCCCCAACCCCCAGGTGATCGCGGCGGCGCTCGACCAGCACGTGGTCGGCCAGGACCATGCCAAGAAGGTCCTTTCGGTGGCGGTCTTCAACCACTTCAAGCGGATCGCCAACGCCAAGAACGGCAGCGATGTCGAGCTGCAGAAGTCGAACGTGCTGATGGTCGGCCCCACCGGCTGTGGCAAGACCCTGCTCGCCCAGACCCTGGCCAAGATTATTGACGTTCCCTTCAGCATCGCAGACGCAACCAGCCTGACTGAGGCGGGCTATGTCGGCGAGGACGTGGAGAACATCCTGCTCCGGCTCATCCAGGCCGCCGACTTCGACATCTCTCGTGCCGAGCGCGGGATCATCTACATCGACGAGATCGACAAGATCGCGCGCAAGTCGGACAATCCGAGCATCACCCGTGACGTCAGTGGCGAGGGGGTGCAGCAGGCGCTGCTGAAGATCCTTGAGGGAACCGTGGCCAACGTGCCTCCGCAGGGCGGCCGCAAGCACCCACACCAGGACTTCATCCAGATCAACACGACCAACATCCTGTTCATCTGCGGTGGCGCCTTCGACGGGCTTGAGAAGATCATCGAAAAGCGGATCGGCCATCGCTCGATCGGCTTCGGGGCCACTCCGCGTGGGGCGCGCGACAAGGACTCCACCAAGCTGCTGGCGCACATGCAGTCGCAGGATCTGCTGTCCTACGGGCTGATCCCGGAGTTCATCGGTCGGCTGCCGATCACCGTCTCCCTCGACCACCTGGACGAGGAGGACATCATCCGGATCCTCACCGAACCGAAGAACGCGTTCGTCAAGCAGTACCAGAAGTTCTTCGCCCTGGACGACGTGGAGCTTGTCTTCCATGAGGGCGCACTCAAGGCCATCGCACACAAGGC
>JBHEMT010000047.1:0-24732 GCA_046262435.1 Candidatus Dormibacteria bacterium
GCCGCGCTGGACGAGCAGGGAGGGACACTCTCCACGGCTGCGCTCGAGACCCGTGTGGAACTGCGTCGCAACCGCCTGGAGACGATGCTCAAGGTGCTCGACGTCGACGGCGCCGTGCAGCGGGTCGGGGGCGGGTGGCGCTCCACCGGTGCGGCCTGGGAGTACGACGCCGAGCGCTACGCCCGTGTGGCCGAGGCGCGACAGGCGGAGCAGCGGGCGATGCTCGACTACATCGCCACCGGTGCATGCAGGATGCAGTTCCTCCGGGAGGCGCTCGATGACCCCGAGACGGCGCCGTGCGGGCGGTGCGACAACTGCGGTGGGCTCAGCCTCGACGGTCGCGTTGACGAGGGCGAGGTGGCCGCCGCGGCTGACCGGCTCAACCGCCCCGGGGTGGTGGTGGAGCCCCGGCGCCAGTGGCCGAGCGGCATGCCCGGACTGGGGATCCAGCTGAGGGGGAAGGTGGCCGCTGCCGAGCTCGCGGAGCCCGGCAGGGCGGTGGGCCGGCTGTCCGACCTCGGCTGGGGTGGCCGGCTGCGCGAACTGCTCCGTGACGGCAGTCCGGACGGCGAGCTGCCGGTTCCGCTCCGCCGGGCCCTCGTCGCGGTGCTCGAGAGCTGGGACCCGCAGCCGCAGCCCGATGGCATCGCGGTGGTCGGCTCGCTGTCGCGGCCACTTCTGCTCAACCACCTCGCGGAGGGGCTGGCCCGCTACACGGGTCAGCCGCTCCTCGCCCGGCTGACGCCGGACCCCGCCCGCCCCCGCCCATCGGCCCAGGTCAACTCGGCGCAGCGGTTGCGCGGCGTCCACGGCCGTTTCCGGCTGGAGACGGCCGCCCCGCTCGACGGGCGCCGGCTGCTTCTGCTCGACGACCTCACCGACAGTGGGTGGACCCTCACCATCGCCGCCCGGGAACTCCGTCTGGCCGGTGCCGCGGCCGTCTATCCCCTGGTGCTCGCCCTGCAGGCGTGAGACCGGTGGCGGCACGACATCGGCGTGCAACACCTCCCGGTCGGTAGGGTTTTGAGGTCACACGGATCACGCGTGTCCACAGGGACGCCATCACGGGGAGCGGGCATGACACGGCGCGGCTGGGTTCTTTTCACCGCGATGGCGGTGATCTGGGGTGTCCCCTACCTGCTGATCAAGGTGGCGGTCGCCGATCTCAGCCCGGTGGCGCTGGTCTTCATGCGCACCGCGATCGGCGCCGGCCTGCTCCTGCCGGTCGCCGCCGCCCGCCATCAACTGCGTCCGCTGCTCTCCCGGTGGCGTCCGCTGGTCGCCTACTCGGCGATCGAGGTCGGCCTCCCCTGGCTCCTGCTCTCCGATGCGGAACGGCAGCTCTCCAGCTCGCTCACCGGCCTGCTCATCGCCGCGGTTCCCCTGGTCGGAGTTGCGCTCGCCCGCATCGTCGGTTCCGATGACACCCTCGACGCGCGGCGGATCGCCGGCCTGCTGGTGGGCATCGCCGGGGTCGGCGCCCTGCTCGGGCTCGACGTCGGCCGCGGCAACCTCCGCTCCGTGGCCGAGCTCGGTGTGGTCAGCGTCTGCTATGCGGTGGGACCGATGATCATCGCCCGGCGGCTCGCCCACCTGCCCGCCACCGGCGTGGTCGCCAGTTCGCTCGCGCTGTGCGCAGTCGTCTATGCACCGGTTGCCCTGACCCATCTGCCGGCGGCGGTGCCGCATGGGCGGGTCGTGCTCGCCATGCTCGCCCTCGGCGTGGTCTGCACCGCCTTCGCCTTCCTGTTCTTCTTTGCCCTGATCGCCGAGGTGGGACCGATCCGGGCGACGATCATCACGTACGTCAACCCGGCGGTCGCCGTTGCGCTGGGGGTCGCCGTGCTTGGTGAGCGCTTCACCGTGGGAATCGGGGTCGGCTTCGCCCTGATCCTCGCCGGCTCGTATCTGTCCACCCGACGGGTGGCGCCGCGCGACCGGCCCCCCGTCACCCCTGGTGCAGCCACGTCAGTGGCATCCGGCGTCGCCCAGCCCGCGCCGGCTGAGCACCCCGGCGTCATCGCTCCGGCAGAGGCGCGGTAGCCCGCGGCACCTCCGGTGCAGCGTCGTTCGGGCTCCCCCAACGGCTCACGATCAGCCCCCGGCTGTCCCGGAGCTGGTCAGTCGTCCCCGCCGGGGACGCCGGCGCGGGCTCGCGCGGTCGTCCGCGCAGCGATCAGCACCGATGCCGCCAACAGGGCGGGTACCGCGACCAGCGGCAGCCACCAGGCGGTGATCCCGCGATGGGAGAGGAGCGCGGAGACGCCGAGCACGACCACGATGCCCAGGGCAACTCGGTAGTCGTCGCCCACGATGAAGTCCCACCAGAAGAGCCCGAAGGCCCGTACCCGGTTCACGCCAGCCGTGCGCTGGGCCGGGCGGCGCCGACCGATGCCATGCGACGCAGCAGCGCCACGAGCACCAGCGCGCTCACCAGGACGATGGGGACGATCAGCAGCAGCGCCGCGTCGGCGCCGGGCCACGTCACGCCCGCACCCTCGGCACCCCAGAAGGTGCCGAAGCTGGTGAGCAGGCTACCGACGGCGAACTTCAGAGTGTTCTCGGGCACCCGGGAGAGCGGAGCCCGCACTGCCACCACCGCCACCAGCACGACCACCACTGCGGCCAGAGCACCCAGCGCGGCCAGGCCGAGGCGTCCCTGGTTGCTGCCGAAGGTGACCACGATGAAGGCCACCTCGAGCCCCTCGAGCAGGACCCCCTTGAAGCACACGGTGAACCCGTAGGTGTCGAGGCCGCCGGCGGCAACGGCCTGGCTGCGGGCCGCCTCGCGCTCCTTGCGGTAGGTGGCCTCCTCGTCATGGAGGTCCTTGAGGCCACCGGCGCGCAGGATGGCCTTGCGCAGCCAGCCAAGCCCGAACACCAGGAGCAGACCGCCGACCACCAGGCGAAGCACCCCGATGGGGATCACGGTGAGCGCCGGTCCGAGCGCGGCGACAAACGCCGCCAGCGCCGCCAGCCCCGCCCCCACGCCGATCATCGCGCCGCGCCAGCCGCGGGTGACGCCGATGGCAAGGACGATGGTGGCCGCCTCGACCATCTCGACCACGCAGGCGAGGAAAACGGCGACCAGCAGCAGGACTGTCCCGCCGCTCATCGGAGGGCTCCGGGATCAGGCCACAGCACGCCGGATCGAATCATCATCGGCGCCGACATTGTCGCCCGGCATGCCCATCCGCCGGAGCCGCTCGCTCAGTCAGAACCCTCCGCCGCCGGCGGTGGTGAGATCCGGTCAAGCTCGGCCAGATCTTCGGAGGTGGGAGTCCACTCAACCGTCCGCGCATTGGCCTCGACCTGCTCGACCCGGGTGGCGCCGGCGATCACCGAGGCCACCTGCGCCTGGGCGGCGAGACCGCCGAACGCGACGTCGAGCAGGGAGATGCTCCGCTCCCTCGCGAAACCCTCGAGGCCCTCGAGGATCGCCCAGTTGCGGTCGGAGAAGCGGTACTCGCTGCGGGCATGGCCGCCGGCCAGACGGCTTCCCTCCTGCGCTTGCTCGCCGCGATGGTATTTACCGGTCAGCAGCCCATCGGCTAGGGGGAAGTAGGGCAGCATGCCAACGCCGAAACGGCGGCATGCCGGGATCACCTCCTTCTCGACGCCGCGCTCCACCAGTGAGTAGTGGTTCTGAGCGCTGATGAAGCGTTCCAGGTGGCGGGTGCGCGCGATCCAGTCGGCGTCGGCGATTTGCCATCCCGAGAGGTTGGAGGAGCCGATGTAGAGCAGCTTGCCCTCGCGCACCAGGTCGTCGAGCGTGGCCAGCGTCTCCTCGATTGGGCTCGATGGATAGGGGCGGTGCATCTGGTACAGATCGATATGGTCGGTGGCCAGACGGCGCAGGCTGGCCTCGACGGCGCGACGGAGGTAGTGGCGCGAGCCCCCGTGGTTGTAGGGCCCCTCGACTCCGTCCCCCATCGGCATGGCGAACTTGGTGGCCAGGACCGCCCTCTCCCGGCGGTCCTTCAGCGCCGCGCCCACGAAGAGTTCGCTCTGGCCATCGTCGCCGTAGATGTCGGCGGTGTCGAGCAGGGTGATGCCGGCATCGAGCGCGGCGTGGATCACGCGCACACTCGCGGCCTGGTCGAGGCGCCGGCCGAAGTTGTTGCACCCCAGGCCGACCGTCGAGACCATCAGCCCAGAGTCGCCCAGCTGCCGGTAGGTCATTCCCATTGTCGCGGCAGCCTAGCGCAGGGCGCCCGGCCCACCCCAGTGGCCGCTTGCCGGTATCACCCAGGTCACAGGGGAGGTAGGTCAGTCCCCCCCAGGCGGCGCACCGCCTCGGCGAGGACCTCGGGCCGCTTGCAGAACGCGAACCGGACCAGGCTGCGACCCGCGTCGGCGTCGTCGTAGAACACCGAGGTGGGCACCGCTGCCACACCGGCGCGCCGCGGCAGCTCGCGGCAGAAGGTCATGCCGTCGCTGAAGCCCAGGGAGCGCACGTCGGCGGTTGCGAAGTAGGTGGCGGCGGGTTCGACGACGTCGAAGCCCACGGCGCGCAGGCCACCGACAAGCACGTCCCGCTGCCGGCGCAGGCCGTCGCGCAGGCCGGTGAAATACCCGTCGGCCAGCCCAAGCCCGACCGCGACCGCATCCTGGAAGGGCGTCCCCGACGCGAAGGTGAGGAACTGCTTGACGGTCATGATCGCGCTGGTGAGCTCGGCGGGGGCGCAGATCCAGCCGACCTTCCAGCCGGTCACCGCGAAGCTCTTGCCGGCGCTGGAGATCGTCACCGTGCGCTCCCGCATCCCGGGCAGCGACGCCAGCGGCACATGCTCACCGTCGAAGACCATGTGCTCATACACCTCGTCGGTCACCACCAGCAGGTCGCGCTCCCTGGCCAGTTCGGCGACCTGGTCGAGTTCGGCCCGGGAGAAGACGCGGCCCGTGGGGTTGTGCGGACTGTTGAGCAGCAGCAAGCGGGTCCGGTCGCTCACCGCGGCGGCCAGCTGGTCGGGGTCGAAGACGAAGCCCGCACCCTCCCGCCGCAGGGTCACCGGCCGGCGCACCGCACCGGCGATCGCAATTGCCGCGGCATAGGAGTCGAAGTACGGCTCGAAGGTGACCACCTCGTCGCCGGCTTCGCAGAGCGCGACCATGGTGGCGGCGATCGCCTCGGTGGCTCCGGTGGTGACCAGGATCTCGCTGTCCGGGTCGAACTCCAGACCCCAGAACCGCCGCTGATGCTCCGCGATGGCCTGACGCAGGGCTGGCACGCCGCGGCCCGGCGGGTACTGGTTTCGGCCGGCGCGGATCGCCTCAACGGCGGCGGTGAGCACCTCGGCCGGACCGTCGGTGTCGGGAAACCCCTGACCCAGATTGATGCTGTCCGTGGCCACGGCCAGCGCCGACATCTCGGTGAAGATGGTTGTCCCGAAGTGGCGTAGACGTGGCGTGAGCGGCTCTCGATCTTCGCCCATCAGCGGTGTGCTTCGGGAGCCCCCTGCCGGGGAGCTACTCGAGAAAGTCCTTGAGCGTCTTCGACCGCGAGGGATGGCGCAGCTTGCGCAGCGCCTTGGACTCGATCTGGCGGATCCGCTCGCGGGTCACTCCGAAGCGCTTGCCCACCTCCTCGAGGGTCCGCTGATGGCCGTCGACCAGGCCGAAGCGGAGCTGGAGAACGCGCCGCTCCCGCGGGGTGAGGGTGTCAAGGACGTCCTCCACCTGGGTGCCGAGCATGGTCAGCGACGCGGCCTCGGACGGCGAGATCGCCTCCTTGTCCTCGACGAAGTCGCCGAGGTGGGAGTCGCCCTCCTCGCCGATTGGGGTCTCCAGTGAGACCGGGTCGCGGGAGATCTGGTTGATCTCGCGCACCTTCTCCGGGGTGATCCCCATCTCCTCGGCGATCTCCTCGTCCACCGGCTCGCGGCCCAGCTCCTGGAGCAGCCGCCGAGACACCCGAACCAGCTTGTTGATCGTCTCCACCATGTGGACCGGCACGCGGATGGTCCGGGCCTGGTCGGCGGTGGCGCGGGTGATCGCCTGGCGGATCCACCAGGTGGCGTACGTGGAGAACTTGTAGCCCCGCTTGTAGTCGAACTTTTCGACGGCGCGGATCAGGCCGACGTTGCCCTCCTGGATCAGGTCGAGGAAGGACATGCCACGGCCGATGTACTTCTTGGCGATGGAGACCACCAGGCGGAGGTTGGCCTCGGTCAGCTTGTCCTTGGCAACGTGGTCGCCCAGCTCGATCAGCTTGGCGTACTCGACCTCCTGCTCGGCCCGGAGCAGAGCAACCCGGCCGATCTCCTTGAGATACATGCGCACCGGGTCGTCGAGTGAGATGGCATCGGCCGCCTCGGCCTTGGCCAGGGTCTCGTCGTCGATGTCATCGACCGCCTCGAAGTCCTTGTCGCCGTCGGACACCTCGATGCCCATGTCGCGAAAGACCTGAAAGATGCGGACGAGGAGGTCGACCTCGGCGTCGATATCTGGGAAGGCCTGGAGGACGTCGTCGGGGTTGAGGAAGCCCTGCTCCTTGCCCTTGACGATCAGCGACTCGGCGGTGCTGACCAGGCGGTCGCTCGCGGTCGGAGGCGCGGCGGCGGCTCTCACTCGGGTTGTTGCCATTGGTTCTCCCACGTCGTCGCTGAGGGGGCGTTCATGTCTCGGGTGCCGGACGACGCCGCAGGCCTCAACGCGTCCTCAGGATCTCACGAAGCGGGTCCCACAGGGTTCGTCTGATGGCCGCAATCCGGGTTGCGAGCGGGGCTCGTCCTCGCGCGCTGACCCTGTGGTATTCCCGTCCCTGCCCCAATTCAAACGTTGACCGCGGGCGGGCGCGACGGTCAGCCGAGGCGGGCTGATCGACAATCGCCCCCGCCAGGCATCTCATCGGGAGGCAGGATCATCCTCACCAGTTCTCGATCGACTCGGCGAAGATCTGGGCCACGTCCTCCTCGGTGACCTCCCGGGGGCTGGTCGCGAGCAGCCGCTGCTGCTGCATGGTGCCGCCCACCAGATCGGGAATATCTTCCTGCCCGTAGCCCACCTCGCCGATCCCGCTGGGAATGTCGATGTCCCTCATCAGCTCGATCACTGCGCGGGGGAGCCGTTCCGAGGGCTCGCTGCTCTGCTCCAGCTGGGGAGCGACCAGCTCCGCGGCGCGGAGATGACGCTCGGGCTGACTGGAGAAGGTGAAACGGAACGCGGCCGGCGCGGTCAGCGACACGGACTGGCCGTGCGGAACCATGGGCTCCTCCTGCGGGTAGCCGGAGGGTGTGTAACTCTTCACCCTACCTGCGATCGGGTACCCGTTGGCGTGGGGGATGTGGACCCCGGAGCTACCGAAGCCCATGCCCGCGAAGGTCGCGGCGAGCATCACGTCGGTGCGTGCCGCGAGATTTTCGCCGCCGCGGTGCACAGCCTCGCGGAAGGATCTGGCAAGCAGGGCCATCGCCCGCTCCGTCCACACGTCGGAAACCGGGTTGGCCCCGCAGTAGGTCACCCGTTCCTCCGGGCTCTTGCGCGGGAAGTCGCGAAAGTTTCGTGCCGTGTACGACTCCAAGGCGTGCAGGAGGATGTCCATTCCCGCCGAAGCGGTGACCTGAGGCGGCAGGGTCATGGTCAGCAGCGGGTCCACCACCGCAAGGGTGGGGCGCAGACGCCAGTGGCTGATCCCCGTCTTGACCCGGAGGCTGAGGACATCGAGCACGCACATGGCGGTGCTCTCTGAGCCGGTCCCCGCCGTTGTCGGCACCGCGATCAGCGGCATCAGCGGCCCCGGAGGCGCTTTGCCCAGGCCCACCGGCGGGTTGAAATAGTCGGTCAGCTCTCCGGGGTAGGTCGTCAGCAGGTTCACCGCCTTGGCGGTGTCGAGCACCGAGCCCCCACCCACAGCGACGAAGCCGTCCCAGGGGCCCTGCTCCCTGGCCCAGGCTGCGGCGGCTCGGATGCTGGCGTCGGTGGGCTCGACGTGAACGTCGTCGAAGAGCTCGGCCGTGATTTCGTAGCGGCCCAGCGTTTCGGTGATTCGCTGGGGCACGCCGGTCGCCACCACGCGTGGATCACTGAGCACCAGCACCCGGCGCAGCCCATGCTGCGCAACCTCGAAGCCGATCTCGTCGGCGGCCCCCGCCCCGAATTTCAGTGGGGGGGCACCCCAGGTGAAGATGGTCTCCTCCCTGAGTGCCTCCGTGCTGAGCGCCTCCTCCGCCCCGCTCAATTCAGCAACCCCGGCTCGTGCTCAGGCGACCGGAGCAGCCACCCCTGCGGGGAGCGCGTCGTACTCCGCCTTGTGATCGAGGGCGGCGCGGTCGGGCATCCTCAGCAGTGCGATCAGGCTCACCACCGCGCACAACACGAGGTAGCCCGCGATCGTTGCCGAACTCTTGTAGTGGACGAGCAGGGCGGTCGCGATCAGGGGAGCAGGACCGCCGGCGATCACCGAGGCCAGCTGGTAGCCGAGGGAGGCCCCGCTGTACCGCACCCGTCCGGTGAAGCTTTCGGCGATCAGTGCCGCTTGGGGACCGTACTGCAGGTCGTGCGGGATCAGCGAGATGATCACCGCCAGCACCACCAGAGCGGCGCTCTTCGAGTCCAGCATGGCGAAGTAGGGGAAGGCGAAGAGGCCGATGCCGATCACGCCAACCCCGTAGACCTGGCGCCGACCGAAGCGATCGGAGAGGTGCCCCGCCAGAGGCACGGTGATCAGCGACACCACCGAGGCAGCGAAGACTGCGAGGAGCATGAAGTTCTTGCCGAACTTGAGGTGCTCGACGCCATAGGACAGGACGAAGGCCGTGAAGATGTAGAAGGGCGCCTGTTCGGAGAGGCGCACGAACATCGACCCGAGGATCTCCCTCCAATTGCGCGCGATCACCTCGGCGACCGGCTGTGCCTCCACCTTGTTCTCAACCACCAGCTTCCGAAAGGCGGGCGTTTCCAGGATTCCCAGGCGGATGTACAGGCCGACCGCCACCAGCACGAAGCTGAGCAGGAATGGGATCCGCCATCCGTACGCCAAAAAGTTACTGCCGGTGAGCCGGCTGACCACGAGCAACGTTCCGTTGCCAAGGATCAAACCGATGGGGACACCCAGCTGCGGCCAGCTCGCGTTCAGACCGCGACGCTTGTTGCTGCCCCACTCCATCGAGAGCAGGATCGAACCGCCCCACTCCCCGCCCACGCCGATGCCCTGGAGCACGCGCAGGATGGTGAGGATGATCGCGCCGGCGATGCCTATCGACTTGTCGCCGGGCACCAGGCCGATCAGCCCCGTGGCGATGCCCATGACCAGCAGGGTGGTAACCAGGGTCGCTTTGCGTCCGATCCGGTCGCCGTAGTGCCCAAAGATCGCCGCGCCGACCGGTCGCGCCGCGAAGCCGCCCGCATAGACGGCGAAGGAGATCAACACGCCGGTGAGCGGCGCACTCTTGGGGAAGAAGACCTTGGGAAAGACGAGCGCCGCGGCTGACCCGTAGAGGAAGAAGTCGTACCACTCGATCGCGGTTCCGACGGTGCTGGCCACGATCGCCTTGCGCAGGTTGCGCGCCGCCTCCGGATCGCTCACCTGCACGCCGGACGATGATCCGCCCTGCATTGACACAGCCATCTATCTCTCCAAGATCGCCGACCGAGTGCTCCCGCGACGGCGGCGGCATGGTGTCCGCGGGCGGAGGGTAGAGAAGCCGGTCAGCGGCGTCAAGGGTGCATCGCCTCCCTGACTCCGAATAGATCGGCTACGCGCGACCGGAGGGCCTCCTCGGTCAGCGCGCCGGTGGCGACGTCCAGCAGCCTGCCATCGCTGCCGTAGAAGGCGGTGATGGGCAGACCGCGCCGGCCCAGGGCATCGTGCAGGCCGCTGTCCTGGCGGCCGCCGCTGTCTCGTGCCAGGGTGAACCGGCCGTAACCCAGCTCCCGGGCGAAGCCCACCCCGTCGCCCGTCTCCATGGAGTCGACTCCGAGGAACTGGACCCTGCCGCGCAGGTCGCCGCTCGCGTGGACGAAGCCAGGCGCCTCGCCCCGGCAGGCTGTGCACCACGAGGCAAAGAAGTTGGCCACCAGGGGTTCGCCGCGGAAGTCGGCGAGCCGGACCGGGGCGCCCCCACCAAGGCGGGGGAGCTCGAAACGCGCCGGATCGGTGGAGACCTTGGCCGGCGTCATGCCATCGCGGCCACCGCCGCGCGCGCCACCCACCAATACGGCCACCAGCGCAGCCATGCCTACGACCACGAGCACGGCGATCGCCGCCGCCCGCGGAGGCCTGCCGGCAGGTCTCGTCTGGCTCACCGGCAGTCAGCCGGCCGAGACATCGACGGCCGGGACCTTTCCGGCCAGGGTGCCGATCGCGGCAGTGCCGAGCTCCTTGGCGGTGACCGGCCCCTCGAACCGGTCGCTGACCACGCCGGCTGCGTTGACGAAGTAGATCCAGGGATCGGTCTGCAGGCCGAACGCGGTGAAGGCAGGGTTGACGGTGGCGGTCTCGTCGGGGCCGGCCGGGACGTGAACCTCGACGTGCTCGACGAGGAACCCCCCGCAGAACTGTCGACAGAGCTGCTGCAGCACCTGTACCGTCGGGCCGCAGGTCCTGCTCTTGCAGAATCCCGGCTGGCCGAAGTAGAGAACCATCGGGCGGTGCTGAGCGAGGCCATCGGCGATGGTGGCGGTGTGCCAGGGGTCGGGGGGAACCCCGCTGTCGATCTGGCCGATGGTCACGCCCGGGGTGCCCAGGATGGCCTGCCGCAGCGGCGGCACCTGATGCCCGACGGGCAGCTCGTGCGACCGGTTGGTCACCACCGCCACGGTGGCGCCGTCGAAGCGTCGCCCGTCGGTCATCGAGGCGTGCACCCGCAGCGTGATCGGACCCGGGGCGGGAAAGCGGGCCGTCCCCACATAGATGGGGATCTGCCCGTACTCCGCGCCAATGCCCTCCAGCGGACGGCTCTCGAGGGTGGTGCCTGCGCGCACCAGTTCCAGCCTGGCCCGGGCGCCGTTCAGTGGACGCTGGGAAGCGTCGAAGAGGGCGAAGCTGACCCGATCGACCCCGACCAGGATCTCGGTGTTCTGCGCTGACACCAGCAGCCGCGCTGGGGCAGGGGCGACGCCGGCGGAGGGGGCGTCGCCGGCGCAGCTCGAGATGAGCATGCCCAGCCCCATGAGCCCGCCTGCTGCGAGGCGCCGCCGTTCGCGGGCCACTCGTTCCACGTATCGCCAGTGTATGGCGACCCGGCGATCGCGGCATCGCGGGAGATCACCCTCCCGCGGACCGAGTCCGCGGCCGGGTACGGCGCGGCTCCGCGGTGGTGCGCCGGGCGCCCCAGCAGGGGGCCCAGAGCTCGCGCATTGCCAGGTAGCGCTCCAGGGCCGACCTCTCGGCGAGGTCGGCGCGCTGCTCAGGACTCATGGCGTCTCTCCCTGTCGTTTGACCGTCGGGCCAGCGTGTTCCGCCCCCGCGACAACAGCCTGTCGCGCGGCGGCACCGGCCGCCGGCATCCGCCAGCGCATCCGTCTACCCTTGAGGACATCGGGCGCGCGGCAGCGCCCGCGTCGATCCCTCGGGACACTGAAGACAGGAGTGACGATGCCGGCTCAGCCCACCGCAGCGGTCGACCTCGCGGCCCTGGCCGACAGCCTCCTGCGCGACCTGGTGCTTCTCGGGGTCGCCGTCACCCTTGCGATGACCGCCGTTTTCCTGGTGCTCACCATCGTCGTGTATCGGCGCGTCCGTCGCCTGGCGCCGGTGCGGCGCAGCGTCCTCGCGGTACGGGCGCAGACGCTGCCACCGGGGCCGGCGCGCAGCCTCGCGCAACTCCGGCGCAGCCTTGACGGCAGCGTGCGCACCACCCGCGACTGCGTGGCCCACGCCAGGACCCGGGGGCAGCGAGTCAACGAGCTGCCCCATTCCGTTGCCCATCTCGCCCGCACCGCTCGTTTCCTTGACGACCAGCTGCGCGATCTGGAACACGAGGTCGATCCTCGGGAGCAGGCCGCTCAGCTTCCGGTGGTGCGCGAGCGGGTGCTCCAACTCAACGCGACCGCCCTCCAGGTGCGCGAAGCCGTCTGCGCCACCGCGACGATGCTCACCGACGCTGAGCTGCGCATCCTTGCCGCTGATGTCGACCGACAGGCGCTCCGGCTTGCGAGCTACGGCGCCGCCCATCGCGAGCTGCAGGAAGCCAGCCCAGGCCCAATGCTGCGCGGCTCCTCACGCGTCCCCGGGCGCTGACCCTGGGCTCGACATTGCATCGTCCGCCGGGGCCATGCCCGGCGCCGGGTGACCCACGGCGCGGCAGACGATGAGCAACCGTCGCACCGTCTTGGTGCTCGCCAACGAGGCCGACCAGGACACCGGGCTGGTGGGTGACCGCCTGCGCGAGCATGGCTATGAGCTCCGCGTCGTCATCCGCGAACAGCCGGGCCGGCTTCCCGACCCCCGCGACCATGATGTGGTGATCTCGCTCGGCTCGGCCTGGTCCACGTACTGGAAGGACGCGGCCGCTGCAGTGGTCCGGGAGACCCAGGCGTTGCAGGCTGCTGCCGCAGCCGAGGTGCCAATGCTGGGCATCTGTTTCGGTTCCCAACTGGTTGCTGCCGCGCTTGGCGGCACCGTGGGCCGAGCGTCGGAGCTCGAGGTCGGCTGGACCGCCGTGGCCACGGACGAACCGGAGCTGGTCGGGCCCGGCCCGTGGTTCCAGTGGCACGGCGACAGCTGGACCGCGCCGCCGGGCGCCAGGGTGGTGGCCCGCACCGCGGTCTGCGCGCAGGCCTTCACCCTGGGGCGCACCCTCGCCGTCCAGTTTCACCCCGAGGTCACTCCCGAGGTCGTGGAGCGCTGGGCCCGGGAGGATCCAAGGAGCCTCACCGCGGCCGGAGTCGACCCCGACACCCTGCTGGCCACAACCCGCCGACTCGCCGATGCCGCGAGGAGTCGCGCCGCCGCTCTGGTCGATGCATTCCTGGAGCGCTGCGTGGGCACCGCCGCCGCCCCGGGTGCTGCGGCCGGAGCTAGCCGCCCGCTGGAGGGGTGACCCCGGAGGCGGACTCCGGCAGCACCTGGCCGCCGTCCACCACCAGCGCCTGCCCGGTGACGTAGGCGGCCTCGTCCGAGGCGAGATACAGGCAGGCGTAGCCCACGTCCTCCGGGGAGCCGAGCCGGCCCTGCGGGACCGCGGCGGTCATGGCTCGAAGGTAGTCCGGCCCGAGTGCGCGCAATCCTTCGGTGAGGATGTTGCCGGGAAGAACCGCGTTGACGGTGATCTTCATGGGCGCAAGCTCGATTGCGGCGCTGCGCATGAAGCCCAACTGTCCAGCCTTGCTGGCGCCGTACACCGACGAGCCGGGGTATCCGGTGATCGGTCCGGTGATCGACGAGGTGAGGATCACCCGCCCACGGCCCGAGGCCTGCAGCGCCGGCAGGCACGCCTGCACCGAGAGGATGCATCCCCGCAGGTTCACGCCCAGCACCTCATCGAGCTCGGCAACCGCCATCTCGGCGAGGCTCGACTCCGGGTAGATCCCCGCGTTGGCGCAGAGCACATCAATCCCTCCGTGCCGCTCCAGAGCAACCGCGGCGACGGCACGGCACACCGCGGGATCCGCGATGTCGCCGAGGGTGTAGGACACAACGGCCCCGCCGGCGCTGAGCTGCTTGGTCGCCTCCTTCGCGGACGACTCGTCGCGGGCCACCAGCAGCACCCTGGCACCCGCCTCGGCGAACACCCGGGCGATACCCCGGCCGATGCCCCGGCTGCCCCCGGTGACGACCACCGAGCGTCCCGCGACCGAGTTGAACATGTGGGCTCAGTCGCGCGCGCGGTGCACCGACACCGCGTAGTCACCACCGGTGTATGGCTCCCGGTCCCAGGTGGCCCAGCGGTCGACCAGCTGCAACCCCGCCGCATTGGTGTAGCCGTCGTAGGTGGCCAGGTCGAGCCCGTTGGGGATCAACTGGAAGCCGGCCACCAAGCGACCCCCAGGGGCGAGGTGACGCGTGAGGTTACGCACCACCTGCGCCTCGGTTCCCGGAGCGACGAAGATCATCACGTTGCCCGCGGCGGCGACGACATCGAAGCTTGCCGGCTGACCGTCCTCGCCCATGATCGTCACGTCGGCGAGGTCGCCCACCACCCAGAGCAGCCCCGGGGCCTTGCGCAGCGCGGTGGTGAGCATGCCTTCGTCGAGGTCCACGCCGGCCACCTCGATGCCGCGCCGGTCGAGCTCAATCGCCACCCGCCCGGTGCCGCATCCCGCATCGAGAACGCTGCGCGGTTGGAAGGACTCGATCAGGTCGGCTTCGCCGTGCACGTGGTGCCCGGCGAGCTCGCGTTCGCGGAACGCCGAGTCGTACTCGTCGCCATCGCGTCCCGGCCAGCGCCCCGCCCGCGTCACGGCCTGCTCCATGGCGGCCGAGTGTAATCAGCGTTCCACGGGTCAGGCACCTCATTCCCGAGGGGCCCGGCGGTCTCAGGTGAGTTTCAACGCACCGTCATGGCGGCGTTCGAAGGCGCGGGACACCGCCTCGTCGAGGCCGCCCGGTGGCACCAGAAGATACAAATCTTCTCCGTCGCATTCGAACCTGGCCCCCCCGGACGCGGCAATGTGGACCACGATGCGCGGGTCGACCGCACCCGTTCCGCCGAGTTCGGGGACGGGTGGTGCGGCCCCGAGGGAGTGGGCAAGCTCCGCGTACTGTCGCTTCCAGGTGACCGCCGGCACCCGCGGCAGCGGCGTTCCCAGGTGCCGCTCGAGCAGCATGGCCAGGGCAACCACGTGTGCCTGTTGGTGCTGGGGCACGGTCTGCCACAGGGCTCGCTCATGCACCAGTCCGGCGAGGATGTCCCGCGCGCGATCCACGATATCGTCGGGAGGAACCGCCACCCACACCGTTGTTCCGGCCCGGCCCGAGCGTGCCCACCATCCGTGCGCCACTGTGAGCCGTCCATCGGCCCGCGTTGCATCGCTCACCAGGGTGGGGAGGCGGGCGTGGCTGTCCGTCATTGCGCCAGGAAGGCAACCGGTTTCCTCGTCCCAAGCGCGTGTGGCCTTGAGCACCCGGCCATCACGCACCGCCGCGAGCGGGAGGGCCAGCCGCTGCAGGCCGAGCTCCAGGGTGCTGACCATTGTGCCGTCGGGTTCGCAGCGCAACGGGTACAGGGCTGCCCCGAGTGTGTCGGCTGCGATGCGCGCGAATCCGAGCCCCCAGCCGTCCCGGTCCGCGCGCTGGCGTGCCGTCGCTGCCGCCTGCGCGGGTGCTCCGCACCCAGCCCAGGCAACCTCGAACGTGTGCTGTCGCAGCCCGAGCCGGATTTCCGACGCCCCCCCATGCACCTCAGCGTTGACCGCCAGCTGCACCAGCACAAGCGCCACCACCTCCGGTGAAGGCAGCCGCCGCTCGGGCCCGGCGTCCACCGTCACCCGCAGGGTGGTCCGTGCGGCGATTCCCGCCGCCGCCATCTCAAGCACGTCGCGGGAGCCGCCGTGGCTGTCTCCTCGGCGTCCCGCGAGAATCCGGAGGGCGCCGGCCACCATGCGAAGTTGCGCCGCCTGGGCGCCGGCGCCATCCCGAGCCAGGTCGGTAAGGCGGTCGAGCAGTTGCTCGAGGAGGCTTGTGCAGTGGGGGTCGATGTTGCTTGTCGACACCACGAGGCGGTTGCGTCGCACCGGATAGGACACAGCTCCAGGGGTGACGCCGGCCCACTCCGGCGTCATCGCGATCACCGAGTCGTGGGGATCGATGACCGCGGCGGGCAGTGGCAGTTCGGCCAGATCGGCGCTGCTGAGGTTCATGCGTCCATCGTCAACCGGTACCTACGATTGCCATGGGAGACAAGCCGGACCATGGAGCCCCGACCCGCGAGCCACGCGCCGAAGCGTCGCGCCGCCCTGGTCGCGGTGTCGGAGTGGAGGGCGACTACCTCGGGGTAGTGGACGACAAGACGTACCGCCTCGCGATGGTGGTGGTTCGCGCCGGTCGGCATGTGGACCACGGTCGAGCCGCCGGCAAGACGCAGGTCGCCCACCGACCGCTCGAGCATCTGGCTGATCCGCGCGACCAGCGATGCGTCGCCCTCGCGCTTGTCGTGCAGCCAGGCTCGCGGATGGGCGCGATGCACGCCGGAGCGGACCATGAATGAGTCGATGTTCGCCGAGTAGACGATGGTGAGACAGTCGGACACCTCACGTCCGAGGAGCGCCAGCAGCTCGGCGCACGACGAGAGCTGGTCCGGCGCCCTGCTCAAATCCCAGTCCACAATGGCCATCACCGGGCGGTTCGCCTCGAGGTTGTTCCGGAGCATCGACACGGCTCGGGAGGCACTGCGGGCGCAGAGCGGGTGCAGGCCCATGGCCGCCAGGTGGGCGCGGAGAGTCTCGAGCTGATGGGGGTCGTCCTCGAGGACGATCACCTCGGGGTTAGCCCGCATCGCGCGGGGATAGCGATGACGCGGCGGCGGCCAGGACAACTCCGCGGCCGTGCGGCCCGGCGGCGAGGCGCACGCCGGCGCGGGCGAGGGCCGCTCCGCAGGAGCCGAACGCCCGCCGCGGCAGGTGAAACGGCAATGGATGGGCGCTGACGAGTGCCTGAAGGTTGGCTGAGCTCACCAGCCGGCCGTCCCCACACTCGACCCCGGTGCCGGGTGCCAACCGCAGTCCCGCGGCGCGATTCTCGGTCGCCGCGGACACCGATTCGGCCACATCGCTGAACCCAACGAATTGCCGAGCGTGGTCGGGGAGACCCGCCGGGATGGGCCCCTGCCAGAAGACCAGGACAGGGTGCGCCGTGAGGGTCGCCCGTACCTCCGCATCGAGTTCCGCAACGGTGCCGACCACCATCCATGGCCAGGGTCGGCATGCGCGCATCACGGCGGTCATTTCCGCGGGTTTCGCATCACGTATTACAGCCAGGGTTCGGGAAACTCGCTCGCGCAACGACACGGCGAGCTCGCGGTCGTCCGTGATCACCAGGACGGTTCGGTCGTGCAGCGGGGCCGGAGCGCCAGGTGGCTGCGGGCTCATCGTCCTCCTCGCTCGCGGCGGCCCACCCGTGGTGCGGGCCCCCACCCCGGGGGGTGGAGGGGTGCCAGAACACGAGCGCGGCCGGGCGCGCATCATATGCGGTCCCCCACGACCGTCCGCCTCACGTCCGGCTGAGGGATTCAGAGTGGGGGACAGCGGTTCCTGGGTGGCGGCGGCCACGGTGGCGCCGGCCGGTGATCTGCCGGTGGAGGGGGGCCAGGGCATGACCAGGCAGAGGGGGCTCGCGGCGGCTCTGTTTACCGCCGTCATCGTCGCGGTGCTCGGAGTCATCGCGTACTCCAGCTACGAGGCAGGTTCGTACCGCCAGCAGGTCTACGTCCTGCGACACGACGTGGTTGCCGGTGGCGTGGTCAGCGACGGTGACCTCGCGCCGGAGACGATGCGAGCCGAGCCCGGCCAGCTCCGCACCGTCGAAACGCGTGGGCTGGCGACGCTGATCGGGCGCCAGCGATACCTCATCGAGCTTCATCGCGATGACGTCCTCCGGCAGGATGACACCGCCGCAAGCGCTGCCCTCGCAGCGGTACCGGTCAACATCGCGATCGGCGGGGCAGTTCTCAGTGCCGGTGACAGCGTCGACGTCTACGCCGAGGCGAATGGGGCCACGTTGCTGCTCGGCAGGCACCTGCGCGTCCTGGCTATGGGAAATCCGGCGTTGCTCGCCGTCGACCCCGGGTCGAGTGCCTACTGGGTTGCGCTCTCGTTCTCGACCACGCGCCTCGCCGCGGTGCGATCGACTGATGGCCCACCCCCGGGGACAGGCGACGTCACCACCGCCCAGGCCCTGTGCGCCCTCTCGGGCTCGCCCGGCTGCGGAGCCCAACCATCGGCCTCCCGGTGAGCACGCTGGTCGGGGTGTATACGACCCGTGCCGGGCAGACCTCGACCTACTGGGCGACCACGCTGGCCTGGGCCCTCGCCGAGAAGCGCACGGTGCTGCTTGTCGACTGCGACATGGAGGGAGGAACCATCGCCGACCTCCTGTACCTGCGCGTCGAGGACCGCTCAATCGGCAGCCTGTTTGCGGACCGGCTTGCCCGTCCGGATGAGCTGGCCGACCAGGCCCTGCCCGTCCCGCGTCGTCCCAATCTCAGGGTGGTTCCCGGCTTGCGGGGAGGCTACGGCCTGGAGATCTCCGAGGCCCTGCGACGGCTGGAACCGGCGGTGCGCAACCAACCTGACGACGTGGTGGTCGTCGACCTCGGACATCCCCTTGCCCACCCGCTGCTCCGTTCCCCGCGCGGTGCGGCAGAGACGATCGCCTCGCTCTTTCACAGGACCTTCGTCGTCCTGCGCGACGACCCCGCCTTGGTGGCCCGCAGCATCGAGGTCCTCCGCGACGCGCAGCCGCCCCAGGGAGAGCTGATCCTCTGCCAACAGCGGTCACGAGCGATGCGGCGGGAGTTGGTCGACACCCTGGGTCGCGAGCTTCCCGCCCTGCCGGTCCGCGGCGCCTGGGCCTGGGATGAAAGGCGGGCCACCCGGATGGGCGACTCCGGAGTCCCGATGACGCTCGCCGGCATGGCTCGGGAGGTCGGCCTATGAGCGCGTCCGCCGCCACTCTTCCCACAACGTGCCGACCGGGCGTTGCCACCGCGCCTTGGCCGCAGATCGACCGGGAGGAGCGGGAGCTCGCCCATATCGTGGCCCGTCAGGTCATCGCGGACCGGGGTGGGGCACCAGCGTCCGTGGCCCACGAGGAGCGACTCGAGGCCGACGTCTACGCCGTGCTGGCCCGTGCCATCGAGTCCCCGCGGCAAAGCGGTCTCCCGCTGTCCGTGGTGGGAACGATCGCCGCCGATCCGCACTATCGAGCTCTCATTGCCCGCAACGCGGTGATCCTCGCCTCCCACCTGTATCCCCTGTCGTTGCTGGTCTATGGTGCCGACCTCGAAAACATCGTCTGCCTCGACCACGACCGCTGGGTGGTGAGCACCGTCGGCCGCAAGCTTTTGCTGGTCGGAGGGTCGCCATTTGCCAACGACGACGAGTGCCTCGAGTTTTTCCGCGGGGTCATTCAGCTGCGTGGTGTCACCGGGGACCAGTCACTCACCGACGCGTCGCCGATCGCGGAGGCCAACGTGGGATCCGTGGTCAGAGTGACCGTGGCCAAGCGGCCGGCGATCAGCGGCGCGGCGGGAATCAAGGCGTCGGTGCGAATACCGGCCCGCTCCAAGGTGCACGGCCTTGATGACTACGTGAGCGCGATGGTCATGCCATCCGGTATTGCGCGCTTTCTCGAGGCCTGCGTGCGTGGCCGAGCCAACATCATGATTGCAGGGGGCACCTCCACCGGGAAGACCACTCTGCTCCGGGTCATGTGTGCAATGACTCACGAGTCCGAGCATCTGGTGGTCATCGAGGACGGTGCCGAGCTTCACCTCGACCAGGACCGCGGGGACGGGCGCCCGTGGCACTCCCTCACCACGGCGGTGTCAACGATCCCCTCAGTGCGTGCCGAGGCGTCGGCGCAGCTGACCATGTTCGACCTAGTCCGGCACGCGCTCCGCTTCCAGCCAGATCGCCTGATTCTAGGCGAGAGCCGCGGCGAGGAAATGGCCGCCGTATGCAAGGCCTTGATGACCGGGCATGACGGCTCGATGACGACCATTCATGCCGAGGATGCCGAGCTCGCTCTCGACCAAGCAGTGCAGTACGTCATGGAGAGCCCCCGCTTCGCGGGCAATGAGCGAATGTCGACCCGGGTTGTGGAGCAGGCACTCCATGTCGTGGTCCACATCGCTAACCAGGAAGGTCGGCGAAAGCTCACCGGGATCCTCGCCTGTGAGCGCGGCGGCAATCACAAGTGGATCTATCGGCAGACCGACCGCGGTGGGTGGGAGAGAATGACCGAACTTGTCGGAGACCTGCACCGGCTTGGCCCGCGGGTGGGCCCCTTCTTGCAGGGAAGCGCGGTCCCGCTGCCGTGACCTTCGCCTGGCAATCTCCAATCCTCCTGCTCGCGGCCTTTCTACTTGTCCTCGCCTGCCTTGCGGGGGCGATGGCCTCGATCCTCGGCGGCCGGCCGCCCACCAGCGACCTCATGCGTGCCCGCATGGTCTCCCTACTCAACCGCGAACGCGATCTCGCCGCCGGGCTTGGCTGGCAGCCGGCGGTGTGGCTCGGCGTGCGGACCGGGGTCACCGCCCTCGGCCTCGGGCTTGGCCTGATCAGCGGAATCCCGCTGGTGATCGCGGTCGGGGGCCTGGCGGGTTTCGCCGGCTTTCGCTGGGCGCTGGCCGGCCGAGCCGCGACTCGACGGCTGGCCATGGAGCGCGCCTTCCTCGGTGAGCTGCGCAACCTGCGCGATCGCATGGCCATCGGCAACCAGTCGCTGGACACCGCGCTGCGCGAGGTCGGCCGCACCCCCGGAGCGGGCGTGGCTCACATCCTGGCTCCTCTTGGTGGCGGGAGCAGCGTTGTCTCGAGCCTGGTCGAGGTGGCCGAGCGTGCCCGCTCGCCGGTGGTGGAATACGCGTGCGCCGTCCTGCTCTGGTCGCGGACCCGCAGCCTGGACTCCCTCATCGAGGTGATCGACCGCGTGCTCCTCGAGGTGGGCGCCGCCCAACTGGCCGTCGAGGAGGAGTCCCTGGTCACCCTGAGCCAGCAGCGGGCGGTGACCATGGCAATGAGCGCCCTCATGGGGGTGATGTTCCTGGCCGTGATCCGGGTCGACGCCTTCCGCGAGTACTACCGAACAGCCACCGGACAGTTGGTTCTGGTTGTCGTGCTGCTGAGCTTCGTGGGTCTGGTCGCCCTGCTCGGAGCGCTGGTCCCGCGCGGGACCTGGACGCGCTGGGACCTGCACGCTCTGCTGCGTGAGCGGGACCTTCTCGGTGGCTAGGTTGCTCACCGAGGTCGCCGGCGTTGCGGCGACCGCGGCCGTCGGCTGGGTTGGCTTGGCCTACCTCGACGTCTTCGTCACCGGCGACGTTCGTGCCTGGCGGCGCCTGGCACGACTGCGCGGCTACGCCCGCCCACGTTCACGGATCGAGAGGCAGGCGACTCAAGCAGCCATCGTGCACCGGATGCAGGGTGAGCTCGACCTCAGCCGGCTGCTCGCCATTGCCGGTCGCGGGGAGACGCCGCTGGGGTTCCTGGGCCGCGCACTCGGCTACGGGTTTGCGGCGGCCAGCCTGTTCCTCGGACTGGAGGGACTAACCCACGGGATCACCGGCGACTGGCTCCTTGGTCTGCCGCCGTTCTGGCTTTTTCCGGTAGGGATCGCGGCGAGCCTGGCGTGCGTGGTGCTGCTGCGCGCTGAGGCTCACCGCCACCAGGCGCAGAGCGAGCGCGCGCTCGGGGACATGCTCATGCTCATCGCCATCCTCACCGACGCCCGAGGCCTTCAGCTCGATGACGCCGTGCGCATTCTGTCCCGCTGCGTGGACAGCCGCTCCCTCCAAGTCCTGGTGGACGGGCAGGACTTTGTGCGCCTGGTCCGCCAGCCGTACCGCTCCACTGTGGAGCTGTACCGAGCAATAAGCGCAGAGTACGGCATCGCGATGTTCGGACGCCTGGCAGACGGCGCCGCGAATGCCAACATCGGCTTTTCGGAGCGCGATGTCTACACGCGGTTGGCCAAGTCAGTGTACGAACAGCGCCTCGCAGAGGCGCGGATGCGCAGCGCGCGCGCCAAGACCCTGGTCACCATCCCGGTCGCTGGGATGCTGATTCCGTTGCTCATCCTGCTCGGCGCGCCGACCGTCGCCTCGCTCGCCGGCGCGCTGCGTTAACCATGACGGACTCGCGTCAGGCTGACCTGTCGGCATCGCGCCGCGGCATCGTTGGGAGCGCCATGTGGGTGGCTGCGGGAGCACTGCTGCTCGGGACCGCGGTGGCGGTGCTTGGACCACCGGACCTCGCGGCTGCGCACGATCTCCTCACGGGCAGCGGCGCAACCCGACCAGGTGCCCTGGCAGTGGTGGGCGTCGTCGTATGGTGCGGCTTTGGAATGATTCTGCTCGCCGCTGTCGTCGGCGCAGTCCGGGCAGTGCGTATGCAGCAGAGAAACCGACGCGGTCCGTGGTTGCGCACTTGTCTGATCGCCGGCTTCGGGGCGGCGATCCTGGCAGGCGGAGTTGCTCGTCATGCCACCGCGAGCCCCTCGCTGTGTTGCGGCAGTGTGCCCGAGGCGCGCGAACTTGCGCGCTGATCCGCCGGGGTATGCGTTCATCATCCTGCTCCGCGACGAGGGTGATGCGCGGGGCCTCGCGACCCTGCTCGCCGGGTTGCTGCGTGACCCGGCACCGGTGCCTTCCCGGTGGCTCGTTCCTCCGGTACGCGGAGTTGAGTTCTTCGCCAGTGCCGCTGAGCAACCGCGACTGGATGCCTGGTGGGGGGCCCATGTGCCCCGATCCCACCGCCCCGTGTACTTGGTCGACCATGACCCCGAGCTGCCCTTGTGGCTGGCAGGGCTCGACGGGCACTTCTACATCGGCTTGACCGAGCCGGGCGACGCCCGTGCCTACCAGGGTGCGGCGCCGGTCACGGTGGGCTCTGGGCATCCCCTCGACTACGCCAGGCTGGTGATGCGCGACCACTGCGACCCTCCTGCCCCGCTGTTCACCCCCGATGAGGCGGCTCGGCTCGCCGCAGTTGCCGCGGGCCTGGGCCTCACCGATCCAGCCGACTCAACCCGCGAAGTGCCGGCTGCGGACGGCGCGGGTGCCGTGGTTGCGGCGATGCCGCTCCTTCCAGGCCTCCGCCTGCTCGAGCACATCGGTTCGACAATGAGGTCGCATCTGGGCCCGTCGTGGCGCCGCGTCAGCGTACCTTCCGGCGACACCAGCTCGGGGCGAAAGTCACGCGACCGGTCGGCTCGCGCGCTCGCCGAGGAGATTCTGCACCGAGATACCACTGTCTGTGTTATCGGCTCTCGCAAGGGAGGCGTTGGAAAGACGTCGTACGCCGCGGCGATAGCGATCCAGGCGGGGCGGCTGCTGGACGCGGTGGGGCACACCGCGTGCCTGGTGGACGCCAACCTGGCCAACCCCGACGCCTGGGGGGAGATGAGCCTTCCAGTCCGCGCAGCAACCGTCCGTCACGTCGTGGCGGCGTTGAACGCCAACCGCGAGCCGCCGCCTCCCGTCCATGCGCAGACGCCGGCGCTCGCGTGTTACCCAGAGGCGCGGGAAGCCTCCGAGTACTCGCATACGGACATCGATCGCCTGGCCAGGTACCTGCGTCGCCGGTACAGCTTTGTCATCGTCGACATGAGCAACCGTCTGCCCGACCCCTTGGGCGGCCCGGAGGCGGCGGTTGCTGCCTACTGGCTCGAGCACGCCGACGTGCTCGTGCTTCCCACCACTTGCTCGAAACCCGACTTCAACGGCGTGCTCGATTATCTCGACGTCGGCGGCCTGCCGCCGGTCATCGTGCCCTACATCGTCCCGCGGGGACGGGCGCATCGTGACCACCACGTCGCCCGGGCATACCTGGCTGCGATCGTGCCGCGAGTGCATGCGGTTGTCGAGATTCCTGACCAGGCGGATGTGGTGCGGCAAGCCGGGATGGAGAACCTACCGGCGGAAAACCTCTCACCTACGCTGCGCCGCGCCTACCGGCGTCTCACCGCGGCTGTGATCGCCGCTCCTCCTGCGGTGCGCGCGGCGGCGCCATGAGATCGACCCAGGGGCCGGTGATCGACCGCCGCCCGCAGAACCTGGCCGTGCCCCTGGGCGGTCTCGCCGTCGTGCATCGAATCCGCCGGCCATCGACAGCTCTGCGAGCGGTGTGGTCACGCTGGGCGGCAACCGCCCTGACCGCTGCGGGCCTGATATGCGCTGTCGGCGGCTTCGCCCTGAGCGTCACTCCAACCCCGGTGACCGCAGGCGTGGTCCCGGGCGGGTTTCGCCTTGGCGGGACCCTTCTGCGCGCTAACGGCGGCGGGGAATTCGGCGGCGGCGCTCAACCGGCGGTCGTCGTCAGGCGACTGGGAGCCGATCATGTCATCGCCGCGTCGGCTGGGCTCCGCGACGGGAGGCGCATCCGCGGCCGCTGCGAGATGCACCACGCGGGGAGCCGGCTCGTGGCTGAATGCAGCTTTGTCGTTGGCGCCGTCGGGTACCGCGCGGAGGACGTGCTGGACCTATCGGGGCAGGAGGTATGGCATCGGCGGTACAGCGACGGGACCAGTACCACATTTTCCGCCCCGGCTTGGGGCGGAATTGTTCCAGTACCATTTCCACTGGGCGCCTGATCGTGCTGTGGCGCGGGAGGTGTTTGACGACTGCGCACTGCCTTGTTGGCCCAATTACCCTTGCAGTCGTCGCCCAGTGCGAGTACTGTGAAGGCGCAGACCTGCCTGGGAGATCCGTGCGGCTGCTGAGGGAGGAAATGCGTTGAACAGACGCCGGTCAATTCTTGCTGCCGGGGTGGCGGTTGCCTCTGTTTGCGCGCTGCCCGCAGGCAGTTCCGCCGGCGCCGCAGGTGGCGCGGCTCCCGTCCCGCAGCTGACGCAATCGGACGCTGCATATCAGGCGAGCAACGCCGCCGTGCTGCGCAGCACGTTCGCCACCACCCAGCAAGTCAGCTGCTACCGCCCGGAGGTCGCTGCCCCGTTCAATCTCAGCCCGGCCGAGGGGTACTCGGGGGAGACCGCATGCAGCGCCGCCACGACGGGAGAGGACACCGGAGCCGCCGGACCCTACGCGAGTCAGATCGGCAGCAACTCGTACGCCCCGGCTCAATCCCCGATGTTGGTCAAGGGCCACTCAGAGTCGGACATTCGAGTTGATCCCA
>JBHEMT010000048.1:0-3422 GCA_046262435.1 Candidatus Dormibacteria bacterium
CCCGCCAGGTTGATGAGCAGGCCGCCGAGCGCCGGCCCCGCCGCATGAGCGACCGACTCGGAGATTCCCAGCCGGGTGTTGCCTTCGACCAGCCGGTGCCGGGGAATCAGGGCAGGAAGGTACGACTGATAGGCGACGTCGAAGAAGACGGTGGCCACGCCGGTGAGGAGGGCGACCACGTAGAGCTGCCCGAGGCTGAGCCACCCGAGGCTGTGGGCCACGGGGATGGAACCTATGGTGATCAGCCGGAGCAGGTCGCACATGACCATCAGCCGGCGGCGCCTGACCCGGTCGGCGATCACCCCGGCAACCAGTCCGAGAACCAGGAAGCTGAGCATCTCCAGGGCGTTGAGGAAGCCGATCTGAAGCGGTCCCGCCCCGAGCAGCACGATCGCGACGGTGGGCAGCGCCAGGCCCGTCACCTCGCTGCCGAGCCGGCTGACTCCCTGCGCCGCCCACAGCCGGGAGAATCCCGGGTGCCGCCACAGCGGCACGTCGTCGGCCGGCCCGGCGGGTGGGTGCGAAGGGAGGTCGGGCGGAGCAGCTTGCTGCACGGGAGCGAGACCGGAACCGCGCAGTGGCGGCTGCGGCGGGATCAGGTCGGCCACGGTCGAAGTCTAGGGTCCGCCAGGCACGCGCTTCGGGCCCCGGCAGACAGTCGTGGCGCGCAGGCCGCGCCATCGAAAAGCGGCCCGCCAAACCCTCTGCTACGGTGCCTCGCGATGGGCACCGAGCCGCTCCGGGGCACCAACTCTGCCGGCTTTCCCGCGCCCGCCGGGATGGTCGCCGACCCGGTGGTGCTCGCCCCCCTGCGCGGCCGCCTCAACGTGCTCCTGACCTGCCGTGAGGAGGAGCCCCAGGTGGGCCGCTGGTCGCTCCCCGGCGGTTTCATGAGCCCCACCGAGCGGCCCGAGGAGACCGCCCAGCGCAAGCTCACCGAGAAGACCGGTGTCGGCGCCGTCTACCTGGAGCAACTGCAGACCTACGGCGACCCCGGTCGCGATCCGCGCGGCTGGATCCCCTCGGTGGCCTACCTCGCCCTGATCGACGCGGCCGTGCTCGCCGAGGGTTCGGCCGGTCGCTGGGTGGCCGTCGATGACCTGCCGCCGCTGGCCTTCGACCACGCGCGCATCGTGGCCGACGCCGTCGACCGGCTGCGGGGGAAGCTCTGGTACTCCAACGTGGTCATGGGGCTCCTGCCGGAGCGCTTCACCATGCCCCAGGCACGGCGCGTGTTCGAGGAGATCAGCGGCTACCGCTACGAGCCCTCCAACTTCCGCCGTCAGCTGGAGGGCTCCGGCCTGGTCCGGGCCACCGGTGAGCTGCAGAAGGGGAGGGCGGGGCGTCCCGCGGCGCTCTACGAGTTTGTCGACCGCCAGCCGGCCTGGAGCCTGCGCCGCTCCCGCCATCCGGCGCTGCTCGGCGGCGTCATCCCGGGCACCGCGTAGCCGGCGTTGCCTCCCGTGGCGGGCTGTGGTAGATTAGGGTAAACCTGACTCTAATCCCCTCCACGAGAGAACCACGAGTGTTGACCATGCCAGCGGCGGCCGGCGGCGTGGGCGCCCTGTACTGCGACGAGTACGCCCTCTCCATGGCCGACTCCATGCACCGCCACGGCCAGAACGGGCAGGTGAGCTTCGAACTCAGCGTGCGCTCGCTGCCGGCGCAGCGCGGCTACCTGGTGGTCGCGGGCCTGGAGCCCGCCCTCGAACACCTTGAGAACCTGCACTTCACACCCGACGATCTGGAATGGCTGGCCGGCACCGGCGCCTGGCGCCCGGAGTTCCTCGCCTGGCTGAGCACCTTTCGCTTCACCGGCGATGTCGACGCCATCCCCGAGGGCACCGTGGCCGGCGCCGGCATGCCGCTGCTCCGGCTCACCGCGCCGCGCATCCAGGCCACCCTGGTAGAGGGCGCGTTGCTGGCGATGGTCAACCACGAGACCACGGTGGCGAGCAAGACCAGCCGGATTGTCGAGGCCGCCGCCGGTCGCCCCGTCTACGACTTCTCACTGCGTCGCCTGCAGGGCCCCGAAGCCGGCCCCGGGGTGGCGCGCGGTGCCTACATCGCCGGCGCAGCGGGCACGGCCACGGTGGTCGCCGGACGCCGCTACGGCATCCCCACCACCGGCACCATGGCGCACCACTACGTGCTCGGCTTCGGAGAGGACGGCGAGCAGCTCGCCTTCGAGCAGTTCCTCCGCGATCATCCCGAGAGGGCCGCGGTGCTGGTCGACACCTACGACACCCTGCGCGGGGTGCACCGCGCCGTCGCCGCCGCGCAGGCCACCGGGGTGGCCCTGGCCGGGGTCCGGCTCGACTCCGGCGACATCGACGCGCTCGCCCGCCAGGCCCGCGCCATCCTCGATGCCGCCGGCACGACCGCCACCCAGATCGTCGCCTCCAATGAGCTCGATGAGTGGTCGATCCGCGAGCTGGTCGAGGCGGGCGCCCCGGTGGACAGCTTCGGTGTCGGCACCCGCCTCGGCACCTCGTCGGATGCGCCCAGCCTGAGCGCCGTCTACAAGCTGGTGGCGCAGTGGCGCAACGGCGTGGTCGAGCCGGTGATGAAGCGCAGCGCCGGCAAGGGAAACGACCCGGGGATGCACCAGGTGTGGCGTGACCGGCACGGCGACCTGGTGGGCCTCGCCGGTGAGCGCCGCTCCGGGACGCCACTGCTCGCCCCGGTGATGCGGGAGGGGGAGCGGCTCCGTCCGTGCCCCGCCCTCACCGAGGCGCGTGAGCGCTGCCGAGCCCAGCGCGAGGCGCTCCCGGCGGCGGTGCGCCGCCTCGATGAGCCGGAGGCCTGGCGGGTGCGCCGCAGCCGGGCGCTTGAGGCGCTGCGCAGCCGCCTCACCGCGCTCCCCGCAGATGCCGAGGAGGTGGCGTGACCACCGCCCTGCTCTGCGTCGACGTCCAGGCCGATTTTCTGCCCGGCGGCAGCCTGGCGGTGACCGATGGCGACGCGGTGGTCGCCCCCCTGGTCGCCGCCGCCGGTGCTGTCGACCTGGTGGTGGCCACCCGCGACTGGCACCCCGCCGGCCATGCCAGCTTCCTGGCGAGCGGGGGGACCTGGCCCGACCACTGCGTGATCAACACCTCCGGCGCCGAGCTCCACCCGGCCATCGCCGGCGTGGCCGACCGGGTCGTTGACAAGGGCTCCGACCCGGCACGTGACGCCCACTCGGGATTCGATGGCACCGATCTCACTGAGTGGTTGCGCTCCTGCGGGGTCGACCGCCTCCTGGTGGGCGGGCTGGCCACCGACTACTGTGTGCGCGCCACCGTGCTCGACGCCCGCGCCGCCGGTTTCGCCGTCCAGGTGCTCAGCGACGCGGTGCGCGCCGTCGAGCTGACCTCCGGTGACGGCGAGCGCGCCCTGCGCGAGATGCAGGCCGCGGGCGCCACGCTCAGCGCGCCGGT
>JBHEMT010000049.1:0-5631 GCA_046262435.1 Candidatus Dormibacteria bacterium
CGAATGCTACATCGTCGGTACACGTTGACAAGAGCAGGATGCTCAGCCCCGAGCGTCCCCCGCGGGTGGCCAGCGCGAGGCTGTCACAGTTGCTGGGAAACCACTTCTGGAAAGCACACGAAAGCCGTCGCAGCGGCCATGCCGGAGTCGGCACAGGTGGTGCGCCCAGGAGGATTTGAACCCCCGCACACGGATCCGTAGTCCGTTGCTCTATCCGGGCTGAGCTATGGGCGCGCAGCTGCACCTGTCGCCGGGCCGCGAATTCTACACCGCCCCGAAGCCGCCCCTCGGGATGCCGCTGCACGCAGATGGCCGCCCCGTCCATCATGGGCGAGCGCCTCCCGGCGGTACTCGAACGGCGCCCTCCCGGGCTCGGACGCGGCACGATCCTGCAGATCAACCCAGGAGGGTTCCCAGATGGCGGTTAGCGGCAAGCCTGGCACGGTCAAGGCTGAGGGCCTGGAGTTCTGCGGCGAGGTCGCCCAGCAGCTGCGCGTGGACGGCATCCGGGCGAGCACCCGGGCGGGCTCCGGGCATCCCACCTCCTCGATGTCGGCCTCCGACCTGCTCGCCGTCCTCGCCGTCCGCCACCTCCGCTACGACTGGGCGGCTCCCGATGCGCCGAACAACGACCACCTGATCTTCAGCAAGGGCCATGCCTCGCCCCTGATCTATGCGCTGTTCAAGGCGTGCGGAGCGGTGACCGACGACGAGCTGATGACCTATCGCACCCACAACTCGCGGCTTCAGGGGCACCCCACGCCGATCCTGCCCTGGATCGATGTGGCCACCGGCTCGCTGGGCCAGGGGATGCCAATCGCGGTCGGCGTGGCCTTGGCGGGCAAGTACCTCGACAAGCTCGACTTCCACGTCTGGACCGTCTGCGGCGACTCCGAGATCGCCGAGGGCTCGATCTGGGAGGGGCTCGACAAGGCCGGTCACTACAAGCTCGGCAACCTCACCGTGATCGTCGACGTCAACCGCCTCGGCCAGCGTGGCGAGACCGAGTTCGGATGGAACACCGAGGTGTACCGCAAGCGGGTGGAGGCCTTCGGCTGCCGGGCAATCGTCATCGACGGGCACGACCTTGTTGAGATCGACCACGCCCTGCGCGACGCGCGGGCGGGCACCGACCGGCCCACGGTGATCCTCGCTCGCACCATCAAGGGCAAGGGCGTCAAGGAGATCGAGAACAAGGACAGCTGGCACGGCAAGGCCCTCCCCGAGGACCTCGCCGAGAGGGCGATCGAGGAGCTCGGCGGTATCCGCGACCTGCGAATCGAGACAGCGTCTCCCGAGCATCGCGCGCCCGCCAGCGACTCGGTCAAGGTCACCCCCGTCGAGGTGCCCCGCTACAAGCTCGGCGAGAAGGTCGCCACCCGCAAGGCCTACGGCGACGCCCTCGCCGCCCTCCGAGCCAACCCCAAGGTGGTCGCTCTCGACGGCGAGGTGAGCAACAGCACTCACGCCGACGAGTTCCGCAAGGTCGCCCCCGACCGCTTCTTCGAGATGTATATCGCCGAGCAGCAGCTCGTCGCCTCGGCGGTCGGACTGGGGGTGCGCGGCTATGTCGCCTTCGCGTCGACCTTTGCCGCCTTCTTCGCGCGCGCGTACGACTTCATCCGGATGGCCGGGGTGAGCCAGGTCGACCTGCGCCTCTCCGGGTCGCATGCGGGGTGCGAGATCGGCCAGGACGGGCCGTCGCAGATGGCCCTGGAGGACATCGCGTCCCTCCGCGCCATTCACACCAGCACCGTGCTCTACCCCAGCGACGCGGTGAGTGCGGCCAAGCTGACCATCGCCATGGCCGACCTCCATGGGGTCAGCTACCTGCGCACCACCCGCGGCGCCTACCCGGTCCTCTACGGCCCGGAGGAGGACTTTCCGGTCGGCGGCAGCAAGGTGCTGCGGCGCAGCCCCGGCGACCGCGTCGCTCTGGTCGGCGCCGGCGTCACCCTGCACAACTGTCTGCACGCCGCAGAGTTGCTCAAGGAGGAGGGCATCAACGCGAGGGTCATCGACCTCTACAGCGTGAAGCCGGTGGACGCGGTCACGCTCCGCGAGGCGGCCCGTCAGTGCGGGGGCGCCCTGGTCGTCGTCGAAGACCATTACCCCGAGGGAGGCCTCGGCGCCGCGGTGATGGAGGCGCTGGCCACCGACAGTCCGCCACCAAGGGTTCTCCACCTCGCGGTGCGCGACCTGCCGCTTTCGGCCAAGCCGGAGGAGCTGATGGAGAGCGCCGGTATCGCGGCCTCCGACATCGTGGTGGCGGCGCGCCGCGCCGCCGGAGAATACGAGGGCAAGAAGTAGATGGCGGAAAACCCCCTGCAGCAGCTGGGCGAGCGCGGCCAGTCGGTTTGGCTCGACTTCATCTCGCGCGAGCTGGTCACCACCGACGAGCTGCACCGGCTGGTTGAGGACAGCAACGTCGCCGGGCTCACCAGCAACCCGACAATTTTCGAGAAGGCGATCGCCGAGGGTGGCTCGTACGACGTGCAGCTCGAGGAGCTGCTCAGCGAGGGGGTGAGCTCTCCCGCCCAGCTGTTCTTCGGCCTGGCGATCAGCGACATCCAGCACGCCGCCGACATCCTGCGCCCGGTGTACGACCAGACCGGAGGAGCCGACGGCTTCGTCTCGCTCGAGGTCGCCCCTGGCGTGGCCCACGACACCACCGCCACCGTGGAGATGGCCCGCGACCTGTGGACGCGGGTGGATCGGCCGAACCTCATGGTCAAGGTCCCGGCAACCTCTGAGGGGGTGCCGGCGATCGAGCAGCTGATCGGTGACGGGATCAACGTCAACGTCACCCTGATCTTCGCGATCGAATCCTATGAAAACGTCATCCAGGCATACCTGCGCGGTTTGGAGCGCCGTCGTGACGAGGGCAAGGCGCTCGACGTGCACTCGGTGGCCTCCTTCTTCGTCTCGCGGGTCGATGTGGAGGTCGACCCACGGCTCAAAAAGATGCTCGAGGACAAGCCGGGCGACCGGGCCGTGGAGCGGCTGCTCGGCAAGGCCGCCATCGCCAACGCGCGCCTGGCCTACGAGCGCTTCGAGGAGCACTTTCGCAACGGCGACCGTTTCAAGGAGCTGGCCAAAGCCGGTGCCCTGGTGCAGCGGCCACTCTGGGCCAGCACCAGCGCCAAGGACCCCAAGTACCGCGACGTGGTCTACGCAGAGGCGCTGATCGGCCCGGACACGGTGGATACCATGCCGCCGGCCACGGTCGAGGCGTTCCGCGACCACGGGGTCGTGGCCGGCGACACCGCCCGCGACGACTGGGACGGCGCCCACGCCACCATCGACCAGCTGCGCAGCGTGGGGATCGACATCGTCGAGGTGACCGAGAAGTTGCTCAGCGACGGCGTGGCCAGCTTCGCCAAGTCTTTCGACGGCCTGATCCAGGTGATCGCCGAGAAGTCAGACAGGATGCGCGGCGGCTACGCCACGGAACGGCAACGGCTTTCGCTGGGCGCCGCGGGGGGCGCACTCGACGGCTACCTGCATTCCGACTCTGCTGCCGAGGTGGCTCGGCGGATCTGGGCGCGCGACCCGGCGCTCTGGAAGCCCGGTGACGAGGAGCACGCCAAGGTGATTGGCAACCGCCTCGGCTGGCTCGGCGTGATCGACACCATGCGCGAGTCGGTCCCTCGGCTGCTCGGGCTGCACCGCACCGCGCACGACGAGGGCATTCGCGACGTGGTCCTGCTCGGGATGGGAGGCAGCAGCCTCGCCCCTGAGGTGCTCCGCTCCTCGTTCGGCAGCGCGGCGGGTTCGCCCACCCTGCATGTGCTCGACACCACCGATCCCGCGGCCATCATGGCGGTGGGCGCTGCCATCAATCCGGCCACGACCTGGTTTGTGGTCGCCAGCAAGTCGGGTGGCACGGTCGAGACGCTGAGTCATCTCGCCCACTTCTGGCAGGTGGTGGAGAGCGTCGGAGTGGCCAACCCAGGGCGGCATTTCATCGCAATCACCGACCCTGGGACCTCCCTGGCCACCCTGGCCACCGACCGCGGTTTCCGCGAGCTGTTCGAGAACCCCGCTGACATCGGCGGTCGCTACTCCGCCTTGAGCTTCTTCGGCCTGGTGCCGGCCGCCCTGCTCGGCATCGAGGTGGATCGCTTCCTCGACCGCGCCGCCGACATGCGTCGGGCCTGCGGACCGGAGCTGCCGGGTCAGCTCAACTGTGGCCTCACCCTGGGTGCCGCGCTGGGCAGTCTCGGTCCTGCCGGCGACGACAAGGTGACCATCCTGGCACCCGCGAGGATCGCCAACTTCTCGCTCTGGGCCGAGCAGCTGATCGCCGAAAGCACCGGCAAGGAGGGCAAGGGCCTGATCCCGATCGGCGCCGAGCCGATCGGCGAGCCCGGGGTGTACGGCGACGATCGCCTCTTCGTCGCCCTCGACCTCGAGGCGGACAGCGACGCCGACGTCAGCCGCGGGGTTGCCGCGCTGCGGCAGGCCGGCCGGCCGGTGATCACCCTGCAGCTGCGCGACCTCTACGACCTCGCCGCCGAGTTCTTCCGATGGGAGTTCGCCACCGCGGTGGCCGGTGCGGCGCTGCGGATCGACCCGTTCGACGAGCCCAACGTGGCGGAGTCCAAGGAGAACACCCGCAAGCTGCTGGGAACCTTCGAGCAGGACGGCCGCCTCCCCGCGCAGCCGGCGCCCACCGCCACTGACGGCCCACTTCAGGCCTACGGAGGCGAGGGCGACACCGTCGGGGCTGCGCTGGAGTCGCTTCTGCGACAGGCCGGTGAGGGTGACTACATCGCCCTGATGGCCTACGTCACCCCCACCAACGAGAACCTTCAGGCACTGCAGGCGCTGCGAGTGGTGATCCGCGACCGCCATCGACGGGCCACCACCATGGGCTTCGGCCCGCGCTTCCTGCACAGTACCGGCCAGCTGCACAAGGGAGGCCCGGACACCGGCGTGTACGTGCAGCTTGTCGGCCGCGACACGGTCGACTGCGAGATCCCCGGCCAGAAGTACACCTTCTCGGTTCTCAAGCAGGCACAGGCAGACGGCGACCTCGCGTCGCTGCGCGACCACGGCCGGCGGGTGATGCGCGTTGCGGCGAGTGACAACCTCACCCACGTGCTTGCCCACCTCACCGAGTCGCTCCGGCTCGCGACCCCCACCGCCACCTCGGGAGCACCACGCTGATGCAGATCGGCTTTGTCGGACTCGGCCGCATGGGCGGCAACATGGTGCACCGCCTGCGTCGCGACAGCGACATCGAGGTGGTGGCGTTCGACCCCGACGCCAAAGCGCGCCAGGCCGCTGAGGGCCACGGAGCGCGGGCGGCGGCCACCCTGGAGGAGCTGGTGGGTCAGCTCGATGCCCCCCGGGCGGTGTGGATGATGGTGCCCGCGGGCGAGATCACCGAGACCACGCTGCACACGCTGCTCGGCCTGCTCGACAGCGGCGACACCATCATCGACGGGGGCAACAGCAACTTCCACGACACCGTCGCCCGGGGTGAGGAGTGCGCCGCCAGGGGCATCAACCTGGTCGATGCGGGCACCTCCGGCGGCGTGTGGGGCCTCGAGGTTGGCTACTGCATCATGGCCGGTGGCGACGCCGCCGCGGTCAACCGGCTGCGTCCGGTGTTCGACACCCTGG
>JBHEMT010000050.1:0-11403 GCA_046262435.1 Candidatus Dormibacteria bacterium
AGCCATCCGGCGAGCAGGCCACCAAGAGGCGCGGTGCCGAAGAAGACGTAGGCGTAGACGCTCAACACCCGGCCGCGCAGGTGGTCGGGGGAGTTCAGCTGAATGATGGAGTTGCTGTTCGAGGTGTAGAGACTGAAGCACACCCCCACCGCGGCGAGCACCAGGGCCGCGGCCAGGACGTCGTGCAGCGGCGCCAGCACAAGCATCGCCAGGCCGAAACCCAGGCTGGAGGCCACCACGACGCGGATGCTGGCCGTGGCCCGCGAAGCGGACAGCAGCGCCCCGACCAGCGCCCCCCCACCGAAGGCGGCCGACAGCAAGCCGAACACCTGGGGGCCGGCGTGGAGAGTGTGCCGGGTGAGCACGGGCAGCAGCACGTTGAAATTCATCCCCACCGCGGCGATGAAGACCAGCATCAGCAGCACCGTGCGAATCGACGACGAGCGCCAGGAGTAGACGAGCCCCTCGGCGATGCCGCGAAAGATGCGCGGGCGCACACCATCGCCGCGTGGCGCGAAGAGCTCGTCGGTGCGCATCAGGGCGAGGCAGAGCAGCACCGCCAGGAAGGACGCCGCGTTGATGGCGAAACAGGCGGCCACCCCCGCGCCCGCGATGATCAGGCCACCCGCGGCCGGGCCGATGATGCGCGAGAGGTTGAACAGCGAGGAGTTCAGGGCCACCGCATTGGGCAGCTCCTGACGGCCGACCATCTCCATGGTGAATGCCTGGCGGGCCGGGTTGTCGACCACCAGGATGGTGCCGTACACCGCGGCCAGGAGGTAGACCTCCCAGACCGTGGCGAGATGAGTGACGGTCAACACGGTCAGGCCGACCGCGAGCACCATCGACAGCGCCTGGGTCGTCATGTACGTGCGCCGCTTGTCGAAGCGGTCGGTGAGCACTCCGCCGAGCAGGCCGAGCACCGCGAACGGGCCGAACTGGCACAGGGCGAGCACACCGACCGCGATGGGGGAGTGGCTGAGCGTGACCACCAGCCAGGCCATGGCGACGTTCTGCATCCAGGTGCCGGTGAGAGAGACCACCTGGCCGGCGAAGTACAACCGGTAGTTGCGGTGCTTGCGCAGACTGGCGAAGGCCCGCGCGTTGACCAGTCCACCGGCGACGCTCATCAGCCCTCCACCAGGGCGCGCAGGGCGCCGACCGCGGTGTCCAGGGCCGCCCGCTGCTCGGGGGCAAGCTGCTCAATGCGCGCGGCCAGCCAGGCGGTGCGCCGCGAGCGGACGGTGCGCAGCACGCGGCTGCCCTCAGCGGTGACGGTCAGCCCCACGCGGCGACGATCATCACTGCCCCGGGTCCGCGCCACCATCCCCGCCTCCTCGAGGCGGTCGAGATGGGCCGATACGGTCGGGGCCGACGAACCCTCCCGCTGGGCGAGCTCCTTGACTCCGATGCCCGGCTGGCCATGGATGGCTGCGAGCAGAGAGACCTGCCCGGCCGTGACGCCGAGGGAGTGGATCTCGCGGCGGAGATGCCGGTTGAGGTGGAGCAGCACCGGACGCAGCAGGTTGGCGGTCTCCACAGCGGACGCGGGAGCGGCGGTGGGCACGGGCGGCGGGTTCCTCGACTGGCGGCGGATTCAGCTGGTCAACTACTTCGTTGACCTAACTATACCCGAGGGGCCGCAGCCTCAATCGGCCACCACCCCAATGTCACGGAGCCACAAGGGATCTTTGCGGTCCAGACATGGCCGCCGCGCAGCCCGGACCGCCCCGGCGAAATGCCCCGTCAGCCCACCGACGGGGAGGGGTCACTGCTCGCCGGGTCGCGGCGCAGCCGGCGCCGCAGCGCTTCCGAATCGAGCGCGGCCGGTTTGGTCGTGGCAACGAACTGCAGCACGAGCCGGGCGAAGCGGCGGGGCTCGTCACAGTGCGGGAAGTGACCGGCCTGGTCGAACACCTCCAGCCGGCTTCCCGGCATCCGGCCGTGCGCCTGAACCGAGTGCGGGGCTGGAATCAGCGCGTCACGAGCCCCGACAACCACCAGCACGGGGACGTCGGCGGTCAGGTAGAAGCGGTCTGTGGCGTCGACCCGCTGACCGGTGACATCCATGACCGCGCGCGCCGTGCTGACAAAGGCGGTGCGCGTCTCGGCGTCGCGGAAGCTGCCCAGCACTCTGGCTACCTCGACGACCTCGGCCGCGGATACGCGGCTCACGCGGCGCAGCAGGGCGTTGACCAGGCGGCCCGCTCCCATGGCGCGCTGGGATCCCAGAGCACTGAGGACCAGGGCACTTCCCGGCAGGGTGGCGGCGCGCAGGGCGATGCTGACATCGCGTCCCAGCCCACCGCTGCTGACCAGCACCAGCCGCTGGCAGCGCTCCGGGTACTGATAGGCGAACTGCATGGCGATGCCGCCCCCAAGCGAGTGACCGATCACCGTTGCCCGGTCGAGTCCGAGCGAGAGCAGCAGGTCGCGCAGCGACGAGGCGAAGGCTCCGAGCGAGTAGTCGCCGCGAGGTTTGTCGGATCGTCCGTGGCCCATTAGGTCGGGCGCCACCACGTGCATGGAGCGGCCGAGCACCGGGAGCACCCTCTCCCAGGTCGAAGAGCTGGAACCGATCCCGTGGAGGAGCACGACCACCGGGGCGCCACGGGCGCCACTCTCGAGGTAGGCGATCCGATGCCCGTGCAGGGTGATCTCGCGCTCGAATACCTCAACATCTGCCGTGGCGACGCGTGGCACCGCAGGCACCGGTGTCTGCGGGTCGCGTACGGCCATCACCGGACCGTAGCAGACGGTTCTCGGCCGACCAAGGGTGCGCGCCCGGATACTGTTTGGCTGATTCCGGCCCGGGCATTCGCCCACCCGTGAGGTACCGCTGATGGCTATCGAGGTTGGTGCTCCCGCCCCGGAGTTCACCCTCAAGGACGAGACCGGCACCCCGGTCTCCCTGTCGGACTTTCGCGGCCGGAGGGTCGTTCTGGTCTTCTATCCGATGGCCTTCAGCCCCACCTGCACACGCGAGTTACGCGACCTGACCGCCACCGCCGCGCGCTACCAGGCCGAGAACGCTGAGGTCGTGGGCGTCTCCGTCGACTCGCACTGGACTTTGGCGGCGTACAAGCGGGCTGAGGGTCTGAGCGCGCGGCTGCTCGCCGACTTCCATCCCAAGGGCGAGGTTGCCCGGCTGTACGACGCGTACTTCGAGCCTGCCGGCTTCGCCAATCGCTCGACGGTGGTCATCGACGGTGCCGGCACGGTGGCCCACATCGTCAGCAATGGCCCCGGGGAGGCGCGCAACGCCGACGAGTACCTGCGCGCCCTGGCGGCCTGCCCGGCCTGAGGCCCGGGCTAGCGCCCAGCCAGCGCTCCCGCCATGGCCGCTCCGCTGACGCCCGCCGTGGCGAACACCCGGGGGGTGAGCACACCGGCCCTCACGTGAGCCGCCAGCATCGCCGCGTTGCCCACCCCGAGGACCCCTGCCAGCCCCACCGTGGCCGCTCGCGATCGGCCGCCACCTGAAGCTGCAGCGGCTGCCAGAGCCAGCCAGGCTCCGAGGAAGGCCGTCGAGCCCCAGGCGCGTGAGGGTGCCTCGCGGAAGAGCTGCGGGCGCCGGGCCAGGAACGCACCGGTATCCGCGGCACCGAGCAGGGCGGCGGTCAGCGTCACCGGCCTCACGCGGTGCTGATCCGGCGAAACGACTCGGCGAGCCGACCCTCCCCGAGGCCACCGAGCCGCGCGTTGGCCTCAGCCCAGGAGCGGAGCCGGGACTCGAGGTCATCCATGTGCGCGGTCTGGGTGACATGTGCCCGCAGCGCGGCCAGCTTGCGGCTGAAGGTGTCGGTGATGTCCACCCACTCGTTGGCGTTCGGGGCTCCGGAGATCCAGACCTCAGGAACGGTGTGCGGGCGCAGGCCCTCCTCGGCGAGCAGCTCGGGGTGCGCGAAGGGGTTGCGGGCGTCGGGATACACCGCAGAGAGCGCGGCCTCCCCGGCGGCACGATGGTCGGGGTGGCTGGCCGCGATCCTCTCGTAGTTGATCTCCGGGGACTGGCAGACCACCCGGTCGGGGCGCACCTGGCGGATCACTCGGCTGATGTCGCGGCGCAGCTGGTGGGTCACGTACAGCCGACCGTCGGGATGCCCCAGGAACAGGACGTCCTCCACCCCCGCCTCGCGCCCTGCAGCTCGCTGCTCGGCGCGGCGGAGCTCACGCATGGCCTCGCGCCCCACGGACTCGTCGAAGCCACCGGCGTCGCCGTCGGTGACCAGGCAGTAGGTGACCGCCGCCCCGGCGGCGCTCCAAGCGGCCATGGTGCCGGCGCAGCCGAAATCGACGTCATCGGGGTGGGCCATGATGGCCAGGACGCGCTGGGGCGTACCGCTCTCCTCCACGAATTTGATGGTACAGGGGGCGTATCGACCCGCCGCGGCCCCTGATACAAAGCTCTAACAGGGCACTTCGGGACTCGCTCGGCTCTGTACTTTGGCGATCGTGACCACCTCCTACCCGGCCCTGCAGAGCCTCACAGCCGGCGGGGCGGCCACCGTGTGCGTCGACCGAGGCTGCGACCACCCGGCGAGTTTCGCCTGCGTCTACGTCGACCGCGGCTCACGGGCCTGCCGCCAGCCGTGCTGCGACGACCACGGCCGGAGTGTCGCCGCGGAGCGCTTCTGCCTTCGTCACGCCGGAGTGATGGACGCCCTGCTCGGTGACCCGACCAACATCCTGCGCAGGCCGGACGTGGACAACCGCGCTCCATCCCTGGTGGCTTGGATCGCGCGCACTCTGGCGATGCCTCTGGAGGCGATGCTCAGCGCACTCGCCCGCGACGGCGAGCGCGTTGTCCCCGAGCCGCTGCGGCCGATCATCGCGGACGATGGCGTCGGCCAGACCTGGCGGCGCTCGTGGCAGCTCAGCGACGGGAGCGGTCCCCGGCTAGTGGTCGGCATCGAGGTCGACGAGGCCAACGACGAGAGTGTGATCGTCACGGTGTACACCGAGGTGGTGCGTCGCGAGACGCCGCCCTGGATCACCGCCCGCCGCCGCGGGGAGCGTCTCACTCCCGAGCAGGACGAGCGCCGCCGTCTGCAGTTCTACCAGTCGATGCTCGACGCGGTGGCAGCCTCGGCGGCCAAGCAGCTGCACCTCCGCCACGTCGCCGTTCCCACCCTGACCGCCGGCGCCTGACACTCGCGCCGGCACATCGGGAAGCCGGGAGGGCAGCCATGCCGGCCGGCTTCGTAGAGTGGTCGCATGGGCACGACGGAGACGGCAGCGGCTTCCCGCCACCGGGCTTCCCAGGGGAGGGCTGCCCTTCACCTGAGCGGGTTTCGCAGCCTGGTTGACAGCGCCGCCGAGGGTGACTTCGTGCAGGGCGGCTTTCCCCTTGCCGACGGAAGCTTCTGGCCGTTTCGCGAGCCTGACGCGGTGGTCGTCGTCGAGCCCGGCCTCCTTCGGGTGCGCATCGAGAAGCTGACCCGTGGTCACGACCAGGTGCAATTCCTCGACAACGCCAAGAACATGTACTTCTCGAAGCGGCGCGTCGCCACCCCCGAGTCGGGAGAGGTGAGCCTGGAGCTGCCCATCCGCGCTCGGATTACACGCGGTCACGACGACGATCTCTACGCCGGCTTCGTCTCCCTCAACCTGCTCGATTTCGAGACCGGGATGGCCCTCGACTGGTTTGTCTCCAACCGGATCGCCGCGACCGTGTACGCGCGCCTTCCCTTTCCCGGCGCGCCTCCGCCCGCTGACGACGACCCCAGCCGCCCCCGCTACTTCTGCGTTTTCAACGAGGTCCGCCACGACCTGACGCCGGGGTCGCAGCACCGATACGGCATCGCCTACGACCGTGCGGCGGCCACAGTTCGTTTTCATTTCGATGGTGAGGAGGTCGACCGCTACGAGCACGTGCCCTCGCGAATCGAGGGCTACTCCGTTGCCCTCGGCTGCATGACCGAGAAGCCCATCGGGGATGCCGGCTCGGTCTCCTGCTTTGGTCAGGGGATCAGGGCCGAGTACGGCACCGTCGAGGTGACCGGCTCCCCCGGCCTGGTATAGCCGGGCGCGGAGAGGTGCCGCCCCGCCCTCTCCGGCAGTACGCGATGCCCGCCCTGCTCGCTGTCTTCACCGGCCTCGGCCTCGTGGCTGACGCCCTCACCCGGAACCCCGCCAGCCAGGCTTTCCTCGGCCTGCTCTCCTTCAGCGCGCTTGCGGTGGCGGCATGGTCCTGTGAGGCCCGCAGGCGTCGCCAGATCTGGCTGCTCGTGCTGGTGTCCACCGGGATTGAGCTCTTCGGCTCGGTGCTCTGGGGCGCCTATCGGTATCGCTTCGGCAACGTCCCGCTCTACGTGCCGCCCGGACACGGGTTGGTGTACCTGTTCTCGCTGCGGCTGGCCGCCACCCCGCTGTTCGTGCGTCGCTTCCGGACGATGCGTGGGCTGGCGGTCGCCGGTGCCGTCACCTGGACCGTCGCCGGGCTGACCCTGCCGCCGCACTGGGGTTGGCGTCTCGACGTCTTCGGTCTGATCTGCCTGCCGATTTTCGTCGGGGTGGTCCTGCTCACTCCGCGCGGCCCGCTGTTCGTCGCTGCCTTCTTCGCCACCTCTGCGTTGGAGGTGCTTGGCACTGCCGTCGGCGACTGGCAGTGGGCGGCCGTCACCCCGATGGTGCCGATTCCGACCGGCAACCCTCCCTCGGTAATCGCCGGGCTCTACTGTTGCCTTGACGCCCTGGTGCTGGTCAGCTACCGGGCGGTCGCGTCGTCTGGTCGCAGGATGCGGCAGCATCGCGCGGCGGCGGCGCTGGGGAGAAGCGAGGCGGTCTGAGAGCGGCGCTCAAGCGCCCTGCGGCAGGCTCTGCCGGATCAGGTCGACCAGTGCTGCGTAGTAGGCGGTTCGCTCGGTGGCGCTCCGGCGCTCGTCGATATCGTCGTTGCGCAGCCGATGATCGATCCACGGCGGGATGCTACGCGACACCACGTCCTGGCCCACCCGAAGCGCCAGCTCCGGATCGCGGTGGTCGTCCACCTCGACAGCCACCCGAAGCCGGTCGTGCCCGGTGGCGGTGCGCACCGCCCAGGCATGCTCCCAGCGACGGGCCCTCGTGCCCACCGCCACATGTACCGGTTCCACGGCCAGGCTCTCGCCGGGCGCCGCGTGCGGCTGGAGCAGCGCGTGGACCTCGGCGTCGATTGCCCGGGCAACGTAGTTGACCAGTGAGGGCGCGCGGTTCTCGAGCTCGGGCAACGAGCCGGGGATCTGCGGGCCGGTCAGCACTTCGGCCACCGCCGCATGTCGCCGGCAGTGAATGCCGCGACCGCTCGCAAGGCTGTGGTCGGGGCACCAGCGGGTGGCGCAGCGCCGCTCGTAGCGGTCGACAAAGCTGCACTGAGCGACGTCGATGCGCTCGCAGCCTCCCTGCAGGCAGCGCACCCCGGTGGTCGGCAGAGGCACCGGGCCCGCGGGCGGCGATCCGGCGGCGCCGGTCGAGTCGTCGGCGTCTTGCATGTCAACCACTCCGCGTCCGTGCGCACCCTAGTCGCTGGACTGTCGGTGCCACAAGCACCGTGAAGATACGCAAAATCCCACAGAAGCGTTGTAAGGTTCAGGCCATACGGCCCGGCCCCGGCCTGAGGAGAAGTGCCATGGATCCCATCGAAGTGCGCGAGGAACGCGTCGCGCCCGGCGGCCCGGCCGCCGGTACCCCGGTTGCGGCGGCTCCGGTGGCGGCTGCTCCGGTTGCAGCGGGCGGAGTCACCAGCAGCCGGGTGGGCGTGTATCCCGTTGCCTACCGCGCGGTCAACCTGGTCTGGCTGGTGGTGGGGATCATCATCGCCATCCTCGCTTTCGACTTCTTCTTCCGGCTGGCGGCTGCCAACGACGTCGGATTCGCGAGCTTCATCTACGGGGTCGGTGGGGTACTCGCCGCGCCATTCGACGGAATCTTCGGAATCAGCACCGCGGTGGGCACTCGCTCGGTGATCCGCTGGTCCGACCTGCTCGCCATGGTGGTCTACGCCCTGATTGGCGCGCTGATCGTCAAGGTGGTCCGGATCGCCTCGGCACCGCGGCCGGGCCAGTCGATCTGAGCTGATCCCGGCGCCGGGGTGGCTGCCAGCCGCCCCGGTCCCGGTCCGCGGCCGAGAATGGACGGCGGGCGAGAATGGACGACGTCACCGCGCGCCCACCCCAACCGCCACGGAGGGACCCATGTTCGTGTTTCGACTGCTGGGCAGGCTGCTGCTCGCCAGCCTGTTCGTCGACAGCGGCCTCGACCTCTATCGCCATCCTGGGCCGCGCGCCGCGCTGGGTGCAAAGAATCTACCCTCGACGGTGACCGACAACCTTCCGGTTGAGGTGGAGACCGCGGCTCGCGCCAACGCCGTGGCGATGGTGGCCGCGGGGTCGACGATGGCCCTCGGGATCCTGCCACGCTTGTCTGCAACAATCCTGGCCGCCACCCTGGTACCGACCACCTATGTTGGTCACCCGTTCTGGGGAGTCGAGGATCCCCAGCAGCGGCGCATGCAGCGCATTCACTTCCTCAAGAACGTCAGTCTCGGGGGCGCCCTGATGGTGATCGCCGGGGGCGGGGGCCGGGGGTGAACACGGCGCAGGCCGACGCCGCGGCGTGGTTGCGCCGCTGGGATGCTCAGCAGACCCGGTACATCCCCCACCGGGCAGAGCGCTTCATCGCCGTGGTCGAGGCGCTGGCTGCGCTCGCAGGGCGCCCCGACCCCACCGTTCTCGACCTCGGTTGCGGACCGGGATCACTGAGCGTGCGCGTGCTCGAGCGTCTGCCCCAGGCGGCGGTGGTGGCCATCGACGCCGATCCTCTGCTGCTCGAAATCGGTCGCCGTGCGCACCCCGATGAGCCCAGGCTGCACTGGCTGGATGCCGACCTGCGCGACCCCGCCTGGGTGAACCGCCTTCCCGCCGCCCCCCCGGTCGATGCCGCGGTATCGAGCACCGCCCTGCATTGGCTCGATGCCGAGGCGCTGCAGCGGCTCTATGCGGACCTTGGCCGCGTGCTCAAGCCAGGTGGCGTGTACATCGATGCCGACCGCCTCGGCAACGGCGATGCGGGACCGCGGTTGGACACGGCAGCACGAGCGGTGGCCGACGGATTGGCGGTTGCGGCCCACGCCGACGCCGAGACCTGGACCGATTGGTGGGACGCGGCGGAGGCGGAGCCGGGCTACGCGGACGCGGTGGCGGAGCGTCGCCGGCGCGCCTTCGAGCATCCCGATGACGACGCCGCACCGCCCCTGGATACCCACCTTGCGGGCCTGCGCGCCGCGGGCTTCAGCGAAGTGGGCACCGTGTGGCAGCGCGGCAACGATCGCGTCCTGGTGGCGGTCCGCTGAGGGCGCTGGCGACCCCGATCGGATTCGAACCGACGGTCTCCACCTTGACAGGGTGGCGTGTTAGGCCAGGCTACACCACGGGGCCAGCGGCCTCGAAATGATAGCACCGGCCCTTCCGCGCCCCTTGAGCTGCGTGCTGCCGCGTCCCGGCGCGGCAGCCCTGCGTGGCCGGTGATGCCCGCGCCACGACGACGGCCGAGCGAAGTCTCCGCCGGCGGGGTGGTGGTCCGGCGCAGCGGCACGGGCTGGGATGTCTGCCTGATCAGGGTGGGCCGATCCTGGAGCCTGCCCAAGGGAGGCATCGAGGCCGGCGAGTCGCCGGCGCAGGCGGCGCTGCGCGAGGTGGCCGAGGAGACCGGGCTTCCGCCCGCATGTCTGCAGCTGCGCGGTCCGTTGCCCGCTGCGGAGTACGCCTATCGCCGCGATGCGCGCCTGGTCTTCAAGCGGGTGCATCACTTCCTGGTCGAGGCCGCCGGCTCAGAACCGTTGCGCCACCAGGCGTCGGAGGTGGACGAGGCCGCCTGGTTTCCGCTCCAGGAGGCGACGTCGCGGGTTGCGTACCGCGATGTGCGCAGCGCCCTGGTCGAGGCAGGACGCTTGCTTGACGCTCCGCCCGCCTAGAATCGGCCGGGCATGCGCCTCTATGACACCGGTTCGCGGTCGGTCCGGTCCGTCGAGCTTGGCGGGAGCATCTCTCTATACGTCTGCGGGATCACCCCCTACGACGCGGCCCATCTGGGTCACGCCTTCACGTATCACACCTTTGACGTACTGACCCGGCGGTTGCGGGCGGCCGGGCAGCAGGTGCGCAGCGTGCGCAACGTCACCGATGTGGACGACGACATCCTTCGGGTGGCCCGCGAGCGCGGCATCGACTATGGCGCCCTGGCTGACGCCGAGGTGCGGCGATTTGACGCCGACCTTGCCGCGCTCAATATCGCCCCGGTGGACGCGGCCCCGAGGGCCACCGCCCATGTCCCGGAGATGGTGGAGTGGGTGGCTCGGCTGGTGAGCGACGGAGTGGCGTATGCGGAGCAGGGCTGGGTGTACTTCGCGGTGCCATCCTTTGCCGGGTACGGCCGGCTCAGCGGGCTTGACCGGGGGGCAATGCTTGCCCTGAGCCGCGACCGTGGTGCCGACCCCGACGACCCCCGCAAGCGCGACCCACTGGACTTTGTGCTCTGGCAGGCATCCGCACCCGGAGAGCCGGCGTGGCCCTCACCCTGGGGGCGGGGCCGCCCCGGCTGGCACATCGAGTGCTCGGTTCTGGCCACCGGTGCGCTGGGCCAGCCGGTGGACATCCACGGGGGCGGCGACGACCTTATCTACCCGCACCACGAGTCGGAGATCGCCCAGGTGGAGGCCGGTGTCAATGGGCGCAGCCCCTTCGTGCGCCACTGGGCACACGTCGCCATGGTCGGTCTCGACGGCGTCAAGATGAGCAAGTCACTGGGCAACCTGGTGTGGGTGCGCGACCTGGTCGCCCGGGCCGGTGCGGGGCCGGTGCGGTTGATGCTCGCCGCGCACCACTACCGCACCGCCTGGTCGTACACGGCAGCTGAGCTTGGCGCCGCCGGCGAACGGTGGGAGGCGCTGGGCCGGGTCGGCAGTGGCGGCGCGGCGGTCGACCCCGCGGCGGTGGCGGAGCTCGAGGACCGTGTTCTCAGCTGCCTCGACGACGACCTTGACACCCCGGGAGCCCTTGCCGCAGTCGACGATTTCCTCAGTGTCGCGGGCCGCGAGGCATCCCGCGGCGAGGGCCCGCGGGTTGATGCCGGTGGCGCGCTCGACCCAGTGCTCGGGCTGCTCGGCTGTCCTCCGCTGGGGGCTCCCTCGTCGGCCCCGGTGCTCGCCTCCAACTGATCCGGGTCGACCATACAGCCGCCGATCGGCACCGCCGCCAGCCCGCCTCCCGCCGGGTGGCCGCGTCCGCTGCCTGCGATCATCGGGCCATGTCCGCCGCCCGGCTCATCCGGCTGTCCGCCGCCGACCTACCCGTCGTGTTCGACGTGCTCGATGCGGCTCCGGTTGAGAACGCCTACCTCCGATCCGAGGCGCAGTACAACGGCCCC
>JBHEMT010000051.1:0-12215 GCA_046262435.1 Candidatus Dormibacteria bacterium
TCGTCTCCCAGCGTCGGCGGCGGCCTGCTCCGGCCGGCCCGAGTGGGCGAGGGGCCCGGAGCTCAGCTGGCGGCGCCGGCGACCCGCCGCGACTCGGGGGTTGAGGTCGCCCGGGCCTTCTCCCCCTACCTGATCATCATCATCATCTTCGTCCTCGCCACCCAGGTCGGCTTTATCAAAAAGGCGCTCGCCAAGCCAACCCACATCTTCAACTGGCCGGGACTGCACCTCTTCAACGCCAAGGGCAAGCCGAACACGCTGGAGCTCTACAAGTTCGACTGGCTGGCCGCCACCGGGACCCTGCTGCTCTTCGCCGGGCTGGTCACCATGGTCGTGCTCCGGGTCAGCCCTGCCGCCGCGGTGCGCGCCTTCGTGGCCGCGCTGCGCCAGCTGGCCACCGCGTTCCTGACCGTCGCCCTCGTGCTCGGTCTGGCCTACATCATGAACGCCTCTGGTGAGGTCGTCACGCTGGGCAAGTGGATGGCCGGAATCGGTGGCGCCTTCGTGGTGCTCTCCCCCATCGTGGGCTGGCTGGGGGTGGCGATCACCGGCTCCGACACCTCGTCGAACGCGCTCTTCGGAGCCCTGCAGGTGGCCGCCGCCAAGCAGGCCCACCTCTCGCCGCTGCTGCTCGCCAGCGCCAACAGCTCGGGCGGCGTGCTCGGCAAGATGATCTCGCCGCAGAACCTGGTCATTGGGGCCAGTGCGGTCGGGCTCTCGGGCCAGGAGGGCAAGCTGCTGCGCAGCGTGCTGAAGTGGAGCATCATTTTCGTTCTGCTGATGTGCGTGCTGGTCTTCCTGCAGTCGAATGTCCTCTCGGGGATGGTGCCGCCCACCAAGTTCGGGTGAGCCGCGGCCGGCTTGCGCCCGCGTCCGCTCTGCCCTGATGGGCGGAGCGGCGCGGGCTGCCCGGCCCTCGACCTCCGCGGCCCCGGTGCTCTTCCCAACCTGCCTCGTGCAGCAGCTGCGTCCCGCCCTGCTGGACACCGCGCTGCGCGTGCTGCGCCGTTTCGGACATGACCCGGTGCTGGCGCGCGGCGCCACCTGCTGCGGCCAGCCGGCCTGGAACACCGGCCTCGAGGGCGCGGCGCGGCGCGTGGCCAGGCGCACCCTGCGCGCGCTCGGCCCCTCGCAGGGACCGGTGGTGGTGCCCTCAGGTTCCTGCGCGACGATGATGCGCGAGTTCTGGCCGCAGCTCTTCGCCGGCACCGGTGATGCCGCTGCCGCCGGTGCGGTGGCGCACCGCGTGGTCGAGCTGAGCGCCTTCCTCGAACCGCAGGCGGGGGAGCTGCGCAGGAGCACGTCGGCGGCGGAGCAACGGGTCGCATACCACGACTCGTGCCACATGCTCCGCGAGCTCGGCATCCACTCCGCCCCCCGGCGCCTGCTCGGCGCCGCGGATGTGGAGGTGGTCGAGGTGGCCGGCGCCGAGCTCTGCTGCGGGTTTGGCGGCACCTTCGCGGTGAAGCTGCCCGAGGTGTCCACGGCGATGGCCGACGAGAAGCTCGACAGCGTCATGGCGACCGGGGTTGGCACGCTGGTGGGCTGCGACCTGTCCTGTCTGCTGCACCTGCAGGGGCGGGCGGAGCGACGCGGCCTCCACCTCAGCTCGCGTCATCTGGTGGAGGTCCTCGACGACGCCTGACGCGCCGACGTTCGCGCTGCGCGCCCAGATCGCGCTCCGTGACGACCACCTCCGCGGCGCGGTGCGCAACGTCACCGGGCTGATGTCCGCCGGTCGCACCCGGGCTCTGGCCGAGCTCAGCGATCCTGACGCCGTCCGCGACGTCGCCCGGGCGGTCCGTCAGCGCTGCGTGGCCCAGCTGCCCGAGCTGCTCGACCGGTGGGCCACTGCCCTTGAGGCACGCGGTGGCGAGGTGCACTGGGCAGACGATGCCGGTGAGGCGGTGGCCGCGGTGCGCGCCATCGTGGCGCGGCGCGGGGCCACCCTGGTGGTCAAGGGCAAGTCCATGGCCAGCGAGGAGATCCACCTCAACGTCGCCCTGCAGGCCGATGGGGTCGAGGTGGTCGAGTCCGACTTGGGCGAGTACATCATGCAGGTCGCCGGCGAGCCACCCGCCCACATCATCGTGCCCTCCATCGACAAGGACCGGTACGACGTCGCCGAGCTGTTCACCCGCGACGCGGGCCGGCCGATCCCGCCGCAGGTCGATGCCGAGGCGGCCTACGTGCGGACCCGGATGCGCGACGTCTTCCTGCGCGCCGGGGTGGGGATCAGCGGGGTCAACTTCGCGGTGGCCGAGACCGGATCCATCTGCCTGGTGACCAACGAGGGCAACGGCCGGATGGTGTCCTCGGTGCCGCCCGTGCACATCGCGATCATGGGTATGGAGCGCATCGTCGAGAGCTGGGCCGAGCTCGATGTGATGCTCTCCCTGCTGGCCCGCTCCGCCACCGGCCAGCGGCTGAGCGTGTACACCAACATCATCACCGGAACGCGCCAGGCGGGTGAGGTGGACGGCCCGGAAGAGCTGCACGTGATCGTCCTCGACAACGGGCGCAGCGGCATCCTCGGGTCCGAGTTTCGCGAGGCACTCGACTGCATCCGCTGCGGCGCCTGCCTCAACGTCTGTCCGGTGTACCGCAATGTGGGCGGCCACAGCTATGGCTCGGTGTACCCCGGCCCGATCGGCGCAGTGCTCTCGCCGCTCCTTCATCCCGAGGATCCGCAGGCGCGCGAGCTGGCCAACGCGTCATCGCTGTGCGCCGCCTGTGTCGACGCCTGCCCGGTGCGCATTCCGCTTGTCGACCTGCTCCTGGCCGTGCGCCGGCGCGACGCCGCCGACCTCGGCCGGGCGAAACGCACGGCATTCGGAGCCTGGGCGCTGCTCTGGGCGTCGCGGCCGGGCTTCGCGCTCAGCGGAGCAGTGGCGCGGCGGATGCTCCCGCTCGCGCGCCGCCTGCGCGGCGGCCCCGGGTGGGCGGGAGCCTGGCTGCGCAGCCGCACAGCTCCTGCGCCTGAGCCGGTCCCTCCGGGCCGGTTCGCGGTGCGGCCGGTCCGCCCCGACGGCCCCGGGGGCGACACCCGGTGAGCGACCGCGCCGCCTTCCTGAGCCGCCTGCGCGAGGCGGTGGCGGTGGCGGTACCGCCGCCCCGCCACCCGGTCGTTGCGACCGGCAGCGACCCGCCGCCGGTTGACTACGCGATCCCCACCGACGGCGTCGAGGCGTTCAGCTCTGCCCTCGCAGCTCTTGGTGGCACCACCCACCGCGCCGCGGACCGGCGCGCCGCGCGTGAGGTCGTGCTCGGGCTGGTGGCGGGGCGCGCTCCCCTGCTCGTCGGTGCCGAGGCCGACGTCGCCGCGCTCCGGCTGGAGGGGCTGCAGTGGCCCGGGTGCGGCATTGCCGGCGCGGCCCGGGCGGCGGTGGGGGTGGTCGGCTGCCGCGCCCTGGTGGCCGCCACCGGCAGCGTGGTCGTCGACGCCGCGGCTGCCGCCGGGCGCAGCCTCAGCCTGCTGCCCCCCGCCTGCATCGTGGTGGCTCGAGCCGCCCAGCTGGTGGCCACCCCGGGCGACGTGCTCCGCCGTCGCGACCGGCTCTGGCCCGGCGGCGTGCCCAGCCAGGTGGTGCTGATCACCGGGCCGTCGCGCAGCGCCGACATCGAGATGACTCTGACCCGAGGGGTCCACGGACCCGGCGAGTTCGCCGTGGTGGTCATCGACGGCTGACCGGGGTTCGCGTTGGACATCCACAGCCCCAGGACCTAGGCTCTCCCGCGTGGGAGGAGACGTGCTTCGGCTGCTCGCCGACGTCCTCGACCCGGACGGGCTGCTGACCGCCCCCGAGCAGCTGCGCACCTATGAATGCGACGGCCTCACCGGCCATCGGGTCATCCCCGCGGCTGTCGCCCTGCCCCGCTCCACTGAGCAGGTCTCGCGGGTGGCCGCGATCTGCCACCGCGAGGGCATTGCCTACGTGGCCCGCGGTGCGGGCACCGGGCTGAGCGGCGGCTCGCTGCCCGTCGCCGACGGGATTGTCATCTCGCTCACCCGGATGAACGCCATCCTGGCAGTCGACCTCGACAACCAGCGGGTGGTGGTGCAGCCCGGGGTGACCAACCTGGCGGTCACCCAGGCGATCGCGCCGCGCGGCTTCTACTACGCTCCCGATCCCTCGAGCCAGCAGGTCTGCAGCATCGGCGGCAACGTCGCCGAGAACTCGGGGGGCGCGCACTGTCTGAAGTACGGCTTCACCACCAACCACGTCGTCGGCGCCACCTTCGTCTGCGCCGACGGACGGGTGGCTGAGCTGGGGGGTGCCGTGCCCGACAGCCCCGGCTACGACCTGCTCGGCCTGGTGGTGGGCAGCGAGGGCACCCTGGGCATCGTCACCGAGGTGACGCTGCGGGTGCTGCGCACTCCCGAGAAGGTGAGCACCCTGCTCGCCGCCTTCAGCTCGATGGAGCAGGCGGGTACGGCGGTCTCGCGGATCATCGCCGCGGGGGTGACTCCCGCCGCCATCGAGATGATGGACGGGCTCACCATCGAGGCCGCCGAGGCGGCGGTGCATGCCGGGTACCCGACGTGTAAGGCGGCACTGCTGGTCGAGCTTGACGGCCCCGCGTCCGAATGCGACTCGCTCTTCGCCGAGGTGGAGCGGCTGTGCCGCGACTGCGGCGCCACAGAGATCCGCATCGCTGCTAACCCCGCCGAACGCGCGCTGATGTGGAAGGGCCGCAAGAGCGCCTTCGCCGCGGTCGGCCGGATCAGCCCGGACTACTACGTCCAGGACGGGGTGATCCCGCGCACCAAGCTGGCCCCCGTACTCGCCCGGATCGCCGAGCTGCAGGCCGAGTACGGAGTCCGGGTGGGCAATGTCTTCCACGCCGGCGACGGCAACCTCCATCCGCTGGTGCTCTACAACGCCGCCGAACCCGGCGCCAGCGCTCGCGCCCTCGAGGTGGCCGGACGCATTCTCGATGCCTGCCTCGAGGCGGGCGGGTCGATCACTGGCGAGCATGGGGTCGGCTCGGACAAGGCATGTCACATGACCAAGCAGTTCAGCGCCGAGGCGCTCACCGTGATGGACCGCGTTCGCGCCGCCTTCGACCCGGCGGGGGTGTGCAACCCCGGCAAGGTGCTGCCCACCCCGCGGCTCTGCGGCGAGGTGCCCGGCGTGTACCGGCGCCACCCTGTCGAACTGGCCGGCCTGGCGGAGCGCATGTGAGGTCCCGCATGTGAGCACCCGGCTGGCCAGCGCCGATTTGGAGGCGGTCAAGGCGATCGTCGGCATCGAGCACGCCGCCACCGGCGCCGCCGACGACGCGGTCGGCGGCCGCCGCCCGCGCCTGGTGGTGGCTCCCGCCGACGAGGCGGAGGTCGCCGCGGTGCTCCGCGAGGCCGGTGGCCATGGCCTCGCGGTGACCGTCCGGGGGAGCGGCAGCAAGCTCTCCTGGGGAGCCGCGCCGGAGCGCTGCGACGTGGTGCTCTCCACCCGGCGGCTCAATGCCCTGGTCGAGCATGAGCCCGGCGACCTGGTCTGCGTCGCCGGAGCCGGGATGCTCCTCACCGACCTGCAGGCGCGCGTCGCCGCCGCCGACGGGTACGACCAGCGGCTGATGCTCGACCCGCCGCAGGAGGGCACCCTGGGCGGGATCGTCGCCGCCGACGCCAGCGGACCGCTGCGCACCCGCTACGGCACTGCCCGTGACCTCGTGATCGGCGCCCGCTTTGTGCTCGCCGACGGCACCGTGGGCACCAGCGGCGGCAAGGTGGTCAAGAATGTCGCCGGCTACGACATCGCCAAGCTGCTCACCGGCTCGCTGGGAACGCTGGCGGTGATCACCCAGGTTGCGCTGCGCCTCCATCCGGTGGCTCCCACCTCGCGCACCGTGGTGATCGAGGAAGGCGCCGCCGCCCGGGTGCAGGCGCTCTGCGCGCGGATCCACCAGCTCCCGGTGGAGCCCAGCACCTTCGACATCGCCTGGCCGGAGGGCCTGGTCCTGCTGCGCATCGACAGCTCGGAGGCGGGCGCGCAGCGCCAGGCGGAGCTGGTGGCCGAGGCCACCGGGGGCCGGATTGTCAGCGGCGACGAGGCTGTCGCATTCCAGGAGCGCCTGCGCGGCCGGCCGTGGCGGACCGCAACCCGTGCGGGCCCGGCTGCGTCCGATGCCGTCGCCGCCCTGGCTGTGCCCCGCGCCCGGCTCGGCGAACTGCTCCGCGACGCCGCCGGCTATGTGGACGACATGGTGGTCCGCGCCCCCCTGGGCACCGGTGAGGCGCGCTGTGCTGCCGAACCGGCCCGGGTGCAGGCGCTGCGTGCGCTGACGGAGCGGCTCGGTGGCCGCCTTGTCTTGCGCCGCGCCCCCACGGCGGTGCAGTCGCTGGTCTGGTCGCACCCTGACGGTGTCGCCGCCGAGCTGATGGGCTCGGTCAAGAGGGCGCTCGACCCCGGCCGGGTGCTGGCCCCCGGCTGCTTTGTGGGGGGAATCTGAGGTGACCAGTGGACCGGTGACCACCGGCCCGGCGCCGCTCGAGGGCCGCCCCGAGCCGACCGCCCGCCGAGCCGCCTTCGACGAACACCACCCGCCGGCGCGCGAGCTGATCAACGACTGCGTGCACTGCGGTTTCTGCCTGCCCACCTGCCCGACCTACCAGCTCTGGGGAGAGGAGATGGACTCGCCGCGCGGGCGCATCCTGCTGATGGATGCCGCCGAGCGCGGCGAGCTCGACCTCACCGACCAGCTGGTCGGCCACTGGGACGCGTGCCTCGGCTGCATGGCCTGCGTGCCCGCCTGCCCGTCGGGGGTGCAGTACAACCGGCTGATCGAGCAGACCCGGCAGCAGGTGGAGCGGAGATATCGACGTTCCTGGCAGCAACGCGCGCTGCGCACGGCGATTTTCGCGATGCTGCCCTACCGCGGGCGGATGCGGGCAGCAGCAGCCCTGCTCGCCGCCTACAACGCCAGCGGCGCGCGCGGCGCGGTGCGGCGCAGTGGCGTGCTCGCCCGCCTCCCCCACCGGCTGCGCCGGCTCGACGATCTCGCCCCTGCACTCGACCTCGCCGCGATGAGGGCCCGCACTCCCGCCCGTACCGCACCGTCGGGACCGCGCCGAGCGCGGGTGGCGATGCTCACCGGCTGCGTCCAGGACGCCTTCTACGCGGAGGTCAACGCGGCCACCGCCCGAGTCCTGGCGGCGTACGGCTGCGAGGTGCTCGCGCCCCGCGAGCAGGGCTGCTGCGGCGCCCTGGAGATCCACTCGGGTCGCGAGGCGTCGGCGCTGCACCGGGCCCGGGCGCTGATCGCCCTGCTCGAGCCGCTCGAGGTCGACATGGTGGTGGTCAACGCGGCCGGCTGCGGCTCATCGATGAAGGAGTACGCGATGCTGCTCGAGGACGACCCGGGCTGGCGCGACCGCGCCACCGCCTTTGCCACCCGGGTGCGCGACGTCTCCGAGGTGCTCGACGAGCTGGGTGCGCCGGAGGGAGTGCTGCAACCGCTGCAGCTGCGCGTCGGCTATCACGACGCCTGCCACCTCGGTCATGCGCAGGGGGTGCGCCTCCAGCCGCGCGCCCTGCTCAGCGCGATTCCCGGGGTGGAGGTGGTGCCGATCGCCGAGGGCGACATGTGCTGCGGCAGTGCGGGGATCTACAACCTGGTGCAGCCCGACGCCGCCGACGCCCTGGGCGAACGCAAGGCGGCCAACGTGCTCCGCGCCGACGTGGATGCCCTGGCCGCGGGCAACGGCGGCTGTCTGCTCCAGATCGGCGCCGCGCTCCGCCGTGCCGGGCGCCCCTTGCCGGCGTTCCATCCCGTGGAGCTGCTCGACGCCTCGCTGCGCGGGGTGGGCAGCGACGAGCTGCTGCGGCAGCGCACGCTTCGCGAGGCGGGTCCGCGCGGGTTCCTTGGAGGACGGCATGCCAGGAGCTGACGGAGTCGAGGTGCGCGGCCCGGAGGTGGCCCGCGCCGACGAGGTGCTCACGGCCGAGGCGTTGAGCTTCGTCGCCGGGCTGCAGCGGCAGTTCGGACGGCGGCGGACCGAGCTGCTCGAGCTGCGCCGGCTCCGCCAGGGGCGCTTGGATGCAGGCGAGCTGCCCGAGTTTCTCAGCTCCACCCGCGCCGTCCGCGACGGTGACTGGCGGGTCGCCCCCGCACCGGCCCCGCTGCGTGATCGCCGAGTGGAGATCACCGGGCCGGTGGAGCGCAAGATGATGATCAACGCGCTGAACTCCGGGGCCCGGATGTTCATGGCCGACCTCGAGGACTCCAACTCTCCGACCTGGGAGAACGTGGTGGTCGGGCAGGCCAACCTCACCGATGCCATCGAACGCCGCCTCTCCTTCACCAGCCCCGAGGGCAAGGCCTACGCGCTGCACGACCGGGTGGCCACGCTGCTGGTGCGTCCCCGCGGCTGGCACCTTGTCGACAGGCATCTTCTCGTCGACGGCGAGCCGGTGTCAGGCAGCCTGCTCGACTTCGGCCTGTACTTTTTTCACAACGCGCGCCGGCTGCTCGACCGCGGCAGCGGCCCGTACTTCTACCTGCCCAAGCTGGAGAGCCACCTCGAGGCGCGACTCTGGAACGACGTCTTTGTCACTGCCCAGGAAACCCTGGCGATCGAGCGCGGCAGCATCCGCGCCACCGTGCTGATCGAGACCGTGCTGGCGGCCTTCGAGATGGACGAAATCCTCCATGAGCTGCGCGAGCACTCCGCCGGACTGAACGCGGGACGCTGGGACTACATCTTCAGCTTCATCAAGAAGTTCCAGGCACATCCGCAGTTCAGCCTGCCCGACCGCAGCCAGGTGACCATGGCGGTTCCCTTCATGCGCGCCTACACCGAGCTGTTGGTCAAGACCTGCCACCGTCGCGGCGCCCACGCCATCGGCGGCATGGCCGCCTTCATTCCCAGCCGCCGCGATGCCGAGGTGAACCGCACCGCCATCGCGAATGTCCGCGAGGACAAGGAGCGCGAGGCCGGGGCCGGCTTCGACGGCACCTGGGTGGCCCATCCCGACCTGGTACCGGTGGCACTCGAGGTGTTTGACGCCGCGCTCGGCGACCGGCCCAATCAGCTGGAGAGGCAGCGCGACGAGGTCAGTGTCAGCGCGGCCGAGCTTCTCGATGTGCGCATCCCCGGCGCGACGATCACCGAGGCGGGGGTGCGCAACAACATCAGCGTCGGTCTTCAGTACCTCGAAGCCTGGTTGCGCGGCAACGGCGCGGTCGGCATCAACAACCTGATGGAGGACGCCGCCACCGCGGAGATCTCCCGCTCGCAACTCTGGCAATGGGTCCAGCACGGCGCCACCCTGGACGACGGCACCCGGGTGACCGCCGAGCTGGTGCGCGAGCTGGAGGCCGACGAGGTGGAGCGGCTCGGGGGCGAGAGCGCGCCCGACCGGCGATTGGCCGATGCCCGGCGGCTCTTCGACGAGGTGGCGCTGAGCAAAGAGTTCGTAGAGTTCCTCACCCTGCCCGCGTACGACGGCCTCGACTGAACCGACCGGACAACACGGTCGCCTGCTCAGCGCTCCTGCGCGCCGAGCAGCTCCCCAATCGCCTTTGATGGCATCGGGCGGGCGATGTGAAAACCCTGGGCCAGGTCACATCCGAGTGTGGCCAGCAGCTCCATCTGCTCCGCGGTCTCCACCCCCTCGGCGATCACGACCATATTGAAGGCCTCACCGAGAGCGATGATCGCCGAGATGATCGTGGTCTCCACCTCCCCGGGCAGGTTCTCCACGAAGGAGCGATCGATCTTCAAGCTGCCCAGGGCGGGGAACTGGTGCAGGTAGCTCAGCGACGAGTAACCGGTGCCGAAGTCGTCGAGCAACATCTCGACACCGAGGGCGTGGAGGCGGGCGATCGTCTCGCGCGGCCCGGGCGTGTCGTCCATCAACACGGCCTCGGTGATCTCAAGCCCCAGCCGTGCCGCGGGAAGCCCTGACTCCTGGAGGATCGCCTCCACCTCATGGGCAAACTCCGTCCGGCGGAGCTGGCAGGTGCTGACGTTGACTCGCACCATCGCTGGGTCACTGCCGGCCCACGTCACAGCTTCAGCGCAGGCGGTGCGCAGTGCCCAGTCGCCGAGTTGGGTGATCAGCCCGGTCTCCTCGGCGATGGGGATGAAATCCAACGGCGATACCGGCTCGCGCCCCGGCGGCGACCAGCGAGCGAGCGCCTCGACGCAGGTGATCCGCCCGGTGTTGATGTCGATGATCGGTTGGTACGCGAGAGAGAGTTGGTCCTCGCACAGGGCGGTGCGCAGCTCGCGGGCCAGTACCAGACGGCGCATGGCGATCTGACGCATTGAGTCGTCGAAGAGCTGGTAGCCCCCCGACTGGCAGCCCTTGGCGCGGTACAGGGCGACGTCTGCCTCACGAAGCAACTCACCGGCATCGGCACCATCCGCCCGGGTGGTGGCGATGCCGATGCTGCCGGTCAGCGCAACCTCCTCACCCCGAACGCGGAAGGGAGCTGACCAGGCCGACTGCACGCACTCGGCCACCGCCACCACCTCCTGCTCATCCCGGAGCCCTGCGGACACGACCACGAACTCGTCGCCGCCCGGTCGGGCAACCGTGTCACCGGGACGGACCGCCGCGCGCAGCCGTTGCGCAAGGCTGACCAGCAGCTCGTTGCCGGCGGCACGACCGAACCGGTGGTTCAGCGACCGGAAGCTGTCCATGTCGACGAGCAATGCGGCCGTCACCGTGTTCTCGCCGCGCGCCGCACCCAACGCCCTCTCGAGGTGTTCGCTGACCAGTGCCTGGTTGGGCAGACCGGTCAGGTGGTCGTGCAGGGTGTGATGCTGCATCGCCTGCTCCGCCCGGTGGCGACGTACCGCCGAGGAGACGATTCCGGCCAGACCGCTGACCAGCGCAACGTCGGCGTCGCCGTAGTCGCGAGGTTGGACGGCGTGCGCGGTGAGCACACCCCAGGGGCGCTCCGGGCCGGGAATGGGCACGGCCACACCGCTGCGGGCGGTTGTCCACACCGGCGTGTCCAGGGCGAAGCGCCGCTCGCGGGAAGCGTCCCGCACCACCACCGGCGCGCCCTGGCGGAAGGCATGGCCCGCATGGGAATCCTCATCCGGGTCGAGGATGCGCGGATACGCACCACCACGGGGCGAGGACGTGGGGGTTGCCTCCTCGCGGTCGAAGGGAGCGTGGAGCACGCTCACCCACTCCACATCCAGGGATCGACGCACGGCATTGACCACCTCGTCGAGCAGCTCGGCGAGACCGGCGTCGAGGGCTAGCTCGCCGACCTCGGTGATCGTCCTCTGGTCGCGCACCCGGCGGTCGAGCTCTCCGCTCACCTCACGCAGGCGCTCGTGCACCCCAGGCTCAGGATTCGGATGCGCGCTTCCCATCTCGCCCAGTTACGCGCGCCGGACCGATGTGCGAATGCTCGTTACCCGATCGTCGCTGAAGCGGCAACTTGACGGCCACCGATCGGATACTGAGGCCACGTCAGCGGCGCTGCAACCGCCGAGACGCTACCCAGAGTCGGTCAGGGACGCCCGTCGACTCCGGACATCGCCGGGGAAGCTGCGCCGCCGCCACCCGCCCGCTCGCGGTGGTGGCCCACGTGCGCGTGGACGATGTCGCGCATGGAGACGATGCCCACCATTCGGCCCTCGTCATCGACGACCAGGAGGTGGCGGAAGTGGCCATCGGTCATCTCCGCCGCCGCCTCGTCGAGACCCCAGCCCGCGTTGGCGGTGCGCGCCTCGAACGTCATGCACGCCTCCACTGTGGTGGTCTCGGGGTCGGCGCCCTCGGCAACGGCGCGCATGATGTCGCGCTCGGTGAGGATCCCCGGCCCGGGCAGGGCGGGGTCCGTCACCACCACCGCGCCCACTCGCCGCTGCATCATCAGCGTGGCCGCCTCACGAATCGTCTGTGACGGCTCCGCGGACACCGTGTCCTTGGACATCGCGTCCCGCACCAGCATCCAACCGACCTCCGTGGGCTGCGCTAGCGTTCAGCCTACCGCGGCCCGGTACGAGCGGCAAGGAGCGGCCAGGGCACGGGGACCGGCCGATGCCGGTCCCCGCGCGGGAGCTGACCTAGGGAGCGGTGTAGTTGAAGCAGCAGACGCCGTCGACCTCGAGCGGCGCGTTGTCCTCCTCGGCCTGCGCGTTGGTGATCAAGCCCGCCGGGTGGCTGGCGGCGAAGGAGTAGCTGGCCACCTCCTCCAGCTGCGTGCCTGAGGGGCTGCCCACGTCGGCGAGGGCGACATTGATC
>JBHEMT010000052.1:0-4722 GCA_046262435.1 Candidatus Dormibacteria bacterium
GCGGGTTGACGAGCCGGCACGGAAGCGAATCCGCGCGACCGTCATCGCGAACGTGAGCGCTTACGACAAGGACGGCAAGGTCCGGGTTCCAGGGTCTGCCCGCTGCATCGTAGGGACGACGTAGGATTCAACGAAGCCCACGCGACCCTCCACACTGGCCGCGCCCGTGGCGCGGCCTCCGCTGTGACAGCGCCATAATCGCCCGCACGGACCATCCAAACACGACGCTCTACCGTCGCAGGTCCGGGCGTTCATGGCGGCGGACATCGCTCCGCACGTCCCGAGCGCGAATCAAAGTCGCTGGCGAGGTGCGCGACCGAGAGGCGTTCGTCAAGTGGTACCGGCGGCTGCGAGAAGACATCGGCGCGGCGTTCAAAGCGCGGTAGTTATCCGCTCCTTGACTTGCTCCCGGTGCTTCCATGTTTCAGGCCTGCCAGTCCTGATGTTCATCGGTCGAGGACCAGGTCCAGGCCGATCCCCAGCATCCACATGTCCTTGCTCAACCCGGTCCCCTGCTGGGTCGGCCACACGCTTCCCGGCTTGCGCATTCCCGGCGTGCGCGCATACAGTCCGAGGAGGGATGCCGAGAAGGCTGTCAACGCGGCTCCTGCCAGGCGGTCGGGAACCAGCGGCAGGATCAGAGCGCCTCCCAGCGCGATCTCGCCCGCGGCAAGGAGGCGCAGGAACACAGGCGGCGGGAGCTTGGCGAGCACCGGGTAGGTTCCGCGTGCGAGCCCGTGCGTCGCTGCGGCGGCCTCCTCACTCCCGCGCCACTTCCCCAGGCCGGAGTTGAGGATGAATGCGCCGGTGATGACACGGGGCGGTAGATGCGAGAGCTTCATGGCTGTCTCCTCAGGTTGCGTTGCGAATCAACGGCGGTACTCACCTCCGGGCCTTCCAAGGCTGCATCCAGTGCTCGATCGATGGCGTCTCGAAGCGCATGCGCCGACTCGACCGACAGTTCCAGTGCCAGTAACCGCGGACCACCGGCGCCAAACAGGTCGAGGTTCAGGGTGTGCTCAAGGGCAGTGGCGTAGGGATGATCGACGTACACGGTGGCGCGGTCGAGCGGCGACCAGGCACCGGCCGCCTTGCCGCTGCCGACCAGGTGAAGGCACTCGGTGGCATAGGTGCACACCTCAGGCGGGGCTCCCGCCGGTCGTCGCAGCTTCCCCGAGTGTTCGCTCCAGGAACGCCCAGATACGCTTCCATCCTTCCACCGCGGCCTCGGGACGGTAGGAGGGGCGGTCAGCCGCGAAGAATCCGTGACCAGCGCCCTCGTAGGTCTCGAACTCGTAAGCCTTGCCCAGCCGGTCGAGCGCCGCGTCGATCTGGGCCACCTGGTCGGGACTGGGGTGTGAGTCCTCGGCACCGAACAGCCCCAGTACCGGGCAGGTGATGCCGTCGGCGCGGTCGAGGACCGGCACAACGTTGAGACGCAGGCTCGGGGCAGGCGGTCCGACGATGAAGGCTCCGTAGCAGACCACGGCAGCGTCTGGGTCGAGCATGCAGGCAGCGAGGAAGCTCTGGCGGCCGCCGGAGCAGTAGCCGATGGTGGCGACGCGTCCAGAGGAGGAGGGCATCTGGCGCAGAGTCCGCAGGGCACCGGCGCAGTCGCCGAGGAAGCGCTCGTCAGGGACCCCGCCGGCGGCACGAACGGCTGCCGCGGCGTCATCAGGCGACGCACCGGGCGCTTCACGGTGGTGCAAATTGGGACAGATGGCGGAGTAGCCGCGGGCGGCGAAGCGCCGGGCGATCTCCCATGTAGCCTCGTCCCAGCCCGGCAGGTGGTGGATGACGACGATGCCGGGATGCGGGCCCGCGCCCAGCGGCCGTGCCAGGTAGGCGGGAATGGGATCACCCTGATGCCCCGCAACCGTCACCAGCTCGGCGAGCAGTGGCTCAGGCATCTCCCCTCCTTCTGTGGGCCTCCAGGCGTGCCCGCCGCCGAGCTGTGGTACTCCCGTGCCGTCTGGACTCGAAGTTTCTCTCATCAGACGGGAACGACCGTACTGACGCGTAGCTCACGCAGGGATCCGACTGAAACCAGCCTCAGTCTCCGCTCGCGGTCGCAGCATGCAGACGGCGGCGCCAAGCACCGACACCCCGGCGAGAATCCAGAGCGCCAGATGCATGTTGGAGATGAACGGCTCCAGTTGCCGGGCGGATAGCCCGCTGGCCAGCCCCGAGAAGATTGCAAAGAGAACTGGCTTGGGGACCGCCGCGGTGATGACGGCGAGGACGAAAGCGATGGAGATCACCGCTCCAGAATTGGTGATCAACGTGCGCACGCCGGCGGCCACACCCCGTCGATGCGACGGGACGGCACCCATCATCGCTGCGGTATTCGGCGAATTGAACATTCCCGAGCCGACGCCCACCGCAAACAGCCAGATCGCCGCCTGCCAGTAGGGAGAGGAGACCTGGAGGGTTGTCATGAGAGCGAGGCCCACGCCGCTCAACAGCATGCCGCCGGCCGCCAGAGTGCGTGAGCCGCGTCGATCGGCGATCACGCCGGCGAGGGGCGAGGCGATCAGCATGCCCATCGCCAGCGGAATCAGCTTGAGCCCGGCAGCGATGGCGCTGTCGCCCTCCGGCCCCTGGAAGTAGAAGACGAAGACAAACATCAGGGCGAATCGGGAGAGACCGTTCAAGAAGGCTGCGCCACACGCCGCTGAGAAGAGGCGATTGCCAAACAGCGACAGGTCCAGCATGGGCGCCCTCTGGCGTGCCTCGATGAGAACGAACACTGGCAACAGCACCGCCGCCGCGATGAAGCCACCGATCACCAGCGGATCCGCCCACCCCGAGAGGCCGCCGCGTGAGATGGCGAAGACAAACCCGGTCAACCCCACAAGGAAGGAGAGCGACCCAAGCGGATCGAGACCGCGTTGGGTGTCGCGTCGTCCCATCTCATGGAGCACCAGCGCCGCCCAGACGGCGCCCGCGATGCTGAGCGGTACGTTGAACCAGAACACCCACTGCCAGGAGATCGCCACCAGAGCGCCGCCCAGCACGGGTCCGAGGACCAGCCCCACCGCGGCGATCATGGTGTTGGTGCCCATGGCGACACCAAGCTGACGGCTGGGGAAAGCGTCGGTGACGATGGCGGGGGCATTGGCGAAGAGCAGCGATCCGCCAATCCCCTGCACCACCCGCCAGAGGATGAGCTGGGTGGCATCGCCGGCGAAGCCGGCCCCGAGTGAGGCCAGGGCAAAGAGCATGAAGCCGGCGATGTAGGCGCGCTTGCGCCCAAAGAGATCCGAGAACCGCCCGGCGCTGAGCACCAGCACTGTCGACGCGATCATGTACGAGAGGATCACCCAGACCAGCTCGAGCAGGCTGGTGTGCAGGCTGCGCTCCAGGGCGGGTAGAGCAATCACCAGGGTCCCCGAGTTGATGGTGGCGAGCAGCATTCCCAAGCTCGTGCAGGAGAGTGCCCACCACTTGTAGGTGTCGTGACCGGCGTCCACGCCGATCCGACGACGCACCACGGCAGCAGGAACCGCGGCGTCCGCTACCGCGTCCGTGCTCCGGGCTGCCGCCCTCCCTTCTATCGCCATGGGGTGCACCTCATCAGGGCCGAACCTCGCGACAATGGCCCTGAGCCATTATAGTTTCCTTGTGCCAAGCAAAATGTCAGGGGGTGTGGGAACCGACGACGCTGCCCGGCTGCGCACCGCGGTCGGCCGTCTAGCCCGGCGGCTGCGCCGCACTGCGGCCGGCGAGCTGACCCAGACCCAGGTGTCTGCGCTGGTCACCCTGCAGGCGGGAGGGCCCATGCGCATGAGCGAGCTCGCGGGCCGGGAGGGAATCGCCGCATCCACCATCTCCCGCCTCATCGACTCCTTGGAGGCAAGCGGTCGACTGGTGCAGCGGACGGCTGATCCGCACGATGCTCGGGCCTGCCGGGTCGCGATCTCAGTCGGAGGCGCCGCCGTCCTCGAGGATCTCCGCCGCAACGGAACCCGCTTGATCGACCAGGCGCTCGAGTCTCTGGGAAGGCCCGACCGAGAGGCGCTCGCCGCCGCGCTTCCCGTCCTCGAGCGGCTCGTCCTATCAGTAGAGGCGGTGAGCGACGAGAGGCTCAAGCTGTTCAAGGAGGGAACGCATGGAGAGACGCCCTGAGCCCACCGGAGGCCTGCGCTCGGTGATCCCTCGTCTGCTTGGCCAGGGAAATCTCTCCGCCGCCGCGGCAGGTGAGCGTTTCTACGCCACCGTGGCACGCCTCATCGGCCACCGTGACTGGGCCCTGGTCCTCTGGGACGGGCGTCGGTACGGCTCAGCATCGCCCACCTTTACCTTGACCATCCGGGACCGGCGGGGCCTCGATCAGCTCATCGGATCGCTCCCTGAGCGTGGCTTCGGGCGCGCCTACGCGAGCGGCAGCATCGAGGTGGAACCGCTCAGCACGTTCCTCTCCACCTTCTCGACCATGTCTCCCCGACGGATGATCGCCACGGCCCCGCTCCTGCTCCGCTCAGCACTCGCACTCGGTGTGCGACCGGAGATGGCTCCGGTCGCAGCCGCCGAGGCCAGACTGCATGGCCGGCGCCACACTCGACAGCGCGACGCCGAGGCAATCGCGCACCACTACGACCTTCCGCCTGCGTTCTATCGCCTCTTTCTCGACAACACCCTCACCTATTCCTGCGCCTACTTCGAACGACCCGAGATGTCTCTCGATGAAGCGCAGGAGGCCAAGCTGGAGTACGTCTGTCG
>JBHEMT010000053.1:0-3159 GCA_046262435.1 Candidatus Dormibacteria bacterium
CAACACCGTGATCGTCATCGAGCACAACCTCGATGTCCTCAAGACCGCCGACCATCTCATCGACCTCGGCCCCGGTGGCGGCACCGGAGGTGGCGCCATCGTGGCGCTGGGCACTCCCGAACAGGTGAGCCGCGAGCCCGAGAGCGCCACCGGCGAGTACCTGCGGCCCCTGCTCAGCGGCCGGGCACCCAGCGCGGCGGCGCGGCCCACCCGTGCAGCGCCGAACCGCCGGGGGCGCCCGGCTGGCAACGGGGGCTCGCTCGGGCACCCCGGCTCCAGGGGAGACCGTGGGTCACCGGTCAAGAACGGCGTCAACGGCGCCACCGGCAACGGCGCGACCGGCAACGTAGCCGCCGGCCATGGCGACCCCGGCGAGGGTGCGAGCCGCAGCGGTGTGGTGGCCCCCGGCCATGCGGTGAGCGGTTCGGTGATGGGCCGGCCCGCGGCCCGACGCGGCCGCCGGCCTGCCCCGGTATGACCCTGGGCGTCTTCCGGAGATCTCGACGCGTTTGACGGAAATCGGGTAGTTTTACGCGGATGTCGTCACTCCCCAGCAGCGATGGTCAGGACCGGCGCGGCCGCCTTCGCCGCCTCGACGACTGCCTCAACGTGCTTGAGCAGGCCCACGAGCTCAACCTCGACGTGGTGAGCGAGAAGATGGCGGAGGCGCTCAGTGAGCGGGTGCCCACCATCCGCACGGGGATGCTGATCGCCGATGCCATCGAGGAGGTGCTCCGCGAGCAGGAGCCCTACATGGTGCAGGTCCGTCCGGAGACCACTCGCCGGGTGCGTCGGCGCCGCGACCCTTTCGACGTCCGCCTGCTCCTCGCTCGGCGCTGATCCAGAGGAGCCCCGCGCGACGGCTCCCGATCCGCGGGTGGCCCGCGTCCAGCCCCCGGATACACTGGCCGAGGCGCATGCATGAGTAGTTCCGATTTCGACCTGAACGACTTTCTCAGGGGGCGGGGGACGGGCGGTCCGCGGCGGCCGCAGGTCGTGCGCCCTGGCCCGCCGCCTCGCGGGCGTCGCGGGCTGGCGATCGCCGTCGTGGTCCTGCTGGTCCTGCTGCTCTCGTCCAGTTCGCTGATCGGGCTGCGGTTGAGCTACCTGTTTCTCTCAACGCTCGGGCACAGCAACGTCTTCTGGACTCCGCTGCTCGCCAAGCTTGTGCTCTTCGTGGTCGGTGCCGTGCTCACCGGCGGGCTGGTGGCCCTCAACATTCCCTTCTGGCGCCGGGCGGCCGCCTCGCTGGACCGGCAAGGGCCCTCGCGGGTGACCATCGCCGCGACCGCGCTGGCGGTCCTCGCCGGGGTGATCGGCGGCATCGCCCTGGCCAGCTCCTGGCAGGACGTCCTGCTCTTCATCCATGCCCGGCCCTTCGGGCAGACCGACCCGGTCTTCAAGGAGGACTACTCCTTCTTCCTGTTCACCCTGCCGGTGCTCGACGACCTCCAGGCGATCGCCTGGGCGGGGGCATTGCTCAGCCTGCTCGGTAGCGCCGTTATCGCCGCCCTCGCCGCCGGGGTGCAACTGACCCCGGCGAACCTTCCCTTCCCGCTTCGGCCGCCGCTGGGCCGCAGCGCCGCCGACGGGCTGCGGGCCGCGGTTCGCCATGCCGGAGTCGCCCTGGTGGCGATCTTCATCCTGGCCAGCCTGGGCGCGCATTTCGGCGTCTACCACCTGGCCACCGACCAGCACGACGGCTTCGTCGGCCTCGATGCCACCCAGCGCGCCGTGCAGCGCCCGGTGCTCAGCGGGCTGCAGCTGGTGGCGCTCGGCTTCGCCATCGCCACGGTCGTGGTCCTGGTGATCCGGCGCCGCGCCGACCCGGTCCGGCAGGCGCTCGGGTTCGGTGCGCTGCTGGGGATCTGGCTGGCGATCGCCGGGATCGCCCAGTCGGTGCCCGGCGCGATCTACCAGGCCACCAGCGTCAACCCCAACGCGCAGACCGCGCAGAGCAACTCGATCAGCGACTTCCTGACCACCAGCCGCACCGCCTGGGGCCTGCAGAACGGGCGCGATGTGGATGTGCGCAAGTTCGGGGCCCCGGTGGCGCCCACCCTGCAGGACCTGGCCGCCGATCCGCTGACGCTGCGCAATGCGCGCCTTCAGGACTTCCGCGAGCTACCCGAAACCTTTCGGCAGATCGACCGCAGCCGGGCCTACCAGAACTACCCGACGATCACCGTCGATCGCTACCCCGGTGCCGACGGCACCGACACCGAGGTGATGCTCGGCCCTCGGGAGATTGCCGAGGCGGACATCCCCAACCCCTCCTTCGTCAACCGAGCGCTGGTCTACACCCACGGCTACGGCGTCACCGCCGCATCGGTCAACGGCGCCCAGCCCGACGGCAAACCCAACCTGCTCGCCGGCAACGCGCCGTTGCGCACCCTGAGCCCCACAGCGCCGCCGGCCTTCTCCTTTCCCGGCGGCGACCCGGCGATCTACTGCGGCCAGGGCACCACCCAGCCGGTGGTGGTCAACACCGCTCAGGGAGAGTTCGACTACCCGTCGGGAAGCGGCGACCACTTCTCCAACGGCAGCGGGGTGGACGGCATTCCCGCCAGCGGCACGGTGGACCGGGCTTTGCTCTCGCTTGGGGCCTTCGGGGGCACCGACCTGCTGCTCACCAACGCGGTCAAGGACAACAGCCGCATCCTGCTGCACCGGGCGGTCACCGACCGGGTGCAGACCCTGGCCCCCTTCCTGCGCGTCGACGGCGACCCCTACATCGTGCTCGACGAGAGCAGCCACCATCTGGTCTGGATCGTCGACGCATACGTCACCAGCGAGCGCTTCCCGCACGCTTTCCAGCAGCCGGACGGGACCAGCTACCAGCGCAACGCGGTGAAGGCCACCGTCGACGCCCGTACCTGCCGGACCACGCTCTACAGCGTCGATCCCAACGAGCCGATCACCGCCGCCTACTCGGAGATCTTCCCTGGCCTGCTCACCCCGCTCGATCAGATGCCGATGAGCCTCAAGCGCCATCTCCGCTATCCCGAGGACCTGCTCCAGGCGCAGGCGCAGACCTACGCCGAGGTCCACGTCACCGACCCGAGCGTGCTCTTCACCCGAAGCGACGTGTGGCGGGTCGCCGACGAGACCATCAACGACGCCACCCAGCCGACGCAGGCGTACTACGTCGAGCTCACC
>JBHEMT010000054.1:0-13820 GCA_046262435.1 Candidatus Dormibacteria bacterium
CGCAGGCTCACCTTGCGATAGGTCACCTCCATCAGCTGCTCGCCGACCGTCCCGCCCGGGCCACGCCGGCTGATCACGATGTAGGCGAGCAGCACAGCCGTGATCAGCAGAGCGACGTCGTTGCGGCCGTCGGGGTGCTGATGAATCACAAAGCGCGCGATGCGCTCGACGCCGATCACGATGCTGGCCACAGCACCGAGGTCGATGGCCAGCGCAATCGCATATCGCGATGCGCGGGGCAACGGCGTGAGCAGGCCAGAGCGCTCCTCGCTGGGGGGGACGTGTCGCGCCGCGAGGAAACCGGCGACGCCGAGGGCGATGAACAGCCCGCCGCTGACCAGGAAGCGCTCGACCCGGAAGTAGTACGCCTCCGCCGGCTTGCCCACGACCACACCGATCATGGTGAAGAACACGCACCAGACCACCATCGCGGGCAGCGCCCCGGCCAAAAAACGGCGGCGGGGGAACTCGGTGGCCCCGGAGACCAGCGTGGCGTACACCCGGACCCCGGGGAGCATGCGGGCCACGAAAATCCCCAGCGCGTTGGTATCACGCAGGCGGCGAACAGCGCGGTCATAGTGCTTGGCGGCGCGCAGCCGGTCGGCCATCTTGCGCAGCTGGGTCGGTCCCAACGCACGCGCCCAGCCGTAGCCGGCGGCCACACCGCCCCCCATTGCCAGAAAGGCAAGAGGGAAGAAGATGAACGGGGAAAGGCCACCGCCGCCGATCAACAGGCCGGCGGCGATCAGCAGTATTTCGTTGGGCGCAAAGGGCAGGGGAACCCCCGCCTCGTCGATGAACAGCAGCGCGCAGATGAGGATCGTCGCCACCGTCCCGTTGATTCCCAGCAGCAGCGAGAAGTGGTCGGCGGCGACGACTGGATGGATGGGCATGGCGGCGCTTCTCAGGATACGGGTCGGTCGGCAGACCTCTCGCCCGCGCAGCGCCGCGGCCGGAGCCGAAGCTCCCCTGAGGGGTTGCCGCGACGGCAACCCCCCAGGAGCGCAGGCCTTTCCCCCTTCCGGGCCCGGTCGCCGCTGCGCTCGGGCCAGCCGAATATCGGTGGACCGCTGACGCTACGGCGGCGGGGCCCTACTTGTCAAGCGGCTAACTAGGCCAGCCCGACGGGCCCTCCTCTTTCTCGGCCCAGCCCACGCCTCCCGGGTCCGGGCGCCAGCGGGGCATGCTCGATCCTCATCGCGCGAGTGCTAGCGTACGGACGTTCGCGTGCCGCCGTGGCCGACCGCGCCTCCGGAGACCCCTCTTGGACGACCCCGCCATGCAGCCGGTCGCTGCCGCGCCGACCCCCTTCGTTCACCTGCACACGCACACTGAGTACTCGCTGCTCGACGGCGCTGCGCGGATCGGCGAACTGGTGGCCACCGCCAAAGCGATGGGCCAGCCCGCGGTGGCCATGACCGACCACGGCAACCTGTACGGCGCCGTCGACTTCTACACGGCGGCACGGGACGCCGGCATCACCCCGATCATCGGCTGCGAGGTGTACATGAGCCGCCGCTCGCGGCATCTCAAGGAGGCCCGAGAGGACCGCGACCCCTGGCACCTGGTGCTTCTTGCCCGCGACCAGGAGGGATATCGCAACCTGGTCAAGCTGGTCTCCCGGGCGCAGACCGAGGGGTTCTACCAGAAGCCGAGGATCGACAAGGAACTGCTCGCCGAACACGCCGCCGGGCTGATCGGTCTCTCCGCATGCATCGGCGGGGAGCTCCCCCAGGCAATCCTGACCGGCGACCTCAGCGCCGCCGAGGCCGTGGCCCGGGACCACCGCGAGATCCTCGGCGCCGGCAACTACTTCCTTGAGCTGCAGGACCATGGCATTGCCGAAGAGGATCCGATCCGCACCGGGCTCACCGAGATCGCCCGCCGGCTCGACCTGCCCCTGGTCGCCACCAACGATTCGCACTACATCGCTCCCGGCGACGCCGAGGCACACGACATCCTGCTCTGCCTGCAGACCGGTGCTCGGCAGTCCGAGGAGAAGCGCTTCAAGTTCCACGGGCCCAACTTCTACGTCGCCTCGGGTGCCGAGATGGCCACCCGCTTCGCCGCCTACCCGGAGGCGGTCGCCAACACCCTGGAGATCGCCCGGCGTTGCCGGGTGGAGCTGGAGCTGGGGCACAACCTGCTGCCCACCTACTCGCCGATTCCCGACGGTCAGGACGCCGACAGTTATCTCGGTGAGCTGTGTGGCCGCGGCCTGCGCGAACGCTATGGGGACACGCCAACGCGCGAGGCGCGCGAACGGCTGGCGATGGAGCTGGGGGTGATCCGAGAAACGGGCTTCGCCGCCTACTTCCTGATCGTCTGGGACCTGATCCGCGCCGGCCGGTCGCAGGGGGTGAAGGTGGGTCCCGGTCGCGGCTCCGCAGCGGGCTCAATCGTTGCCTACGTGTTGCGCATCACCAACGTCTGCCCGCTCCGCTACGGGCTGATCTTCGAGCGCTTCCTCAACATCGAGCGGCTCTCGATGCCCGACATCGACATTGACTTCGACGACAAGCGGCGCGACCGGGTCCTGCAGTACGTCACCGAGAAGTACGGCCAGGACCGGGTGGCCCAGATCATCACCTTCGGCACCATGGCCGCACGCGCCGCCATCCGCGACGTCGGCAGGGTGCTGGAGGTGCCGCTGGCTGACACCGACAGGCTTGCCAAGCTGGTTCCGCAGAGCGTGGGCATCACCCTGGAGCGCGCCCTCAAGCAGACCCCTGAGCTGCGCGAGCTGTACGAGAACCACGACTGGGCCAGGCGGACCATCGACATCGCCAAGCGGCTCGAGGGGATCTGCCGGAACGCCTCGACCCACGCGGCCGGGGTCGTGATCGCACCGGAGCCACTCACCAATTTCGTCCCGGTCCAGCGGTCCACCAATGACAAGGACAACGTGGTCACCCAGTTCGACATGAACGGGGTGTCGAAAATCGGCCTGCTCAAGGTGGACTTCCTTGGGCTGACCAACCTCACCGTGATTGACGACTGCTGTCAGTCGCTTCACGCCACCCGCGGGCTCGACATCGACATCGACGACATCCCCCTCGACGACCCAGCCACCTATCAGTTGCTGGGGCGCGCCGACACGTACGGCGTCTTCCAGATGGAGATGGGCGGCGCCAAACGCGTCCTTCTCGACATGCAGCCGACCTCACTCGAGGACATCGGCGTCGCCGGCGCGCTCAACCGGCCGGGTCCGATCGAGGGCGGGGTCATCGACCTCTACATGAAGCGCAAGCGAGGCGAGGAGCAGGTCACCTACGCGCTGCCCGAGCTCGAGGAAATCCTTGCCGAGTCGTACGGGACCATCGTCTACCAGGACCAGGTGATGAAGATCGCCAATGCGGTTGCCGGCTTCAGCCTCGGAGAGTCTGACGTCCTGCGCGCGGCGATGGGAAAGAAGGACAAGCAGAAGATGGCCCAGCAGCGGGTCAAGTTCGTGGCCGGGGCGGCGCGGCGAGGGGTGTCAGAGGAGAGCGCGGTTGAGCTCTTCGACCTGATGGCTCTCTTCGCGGGGTACGGGTTCAACAAGGCGCACAGCGTCGCCTACGCGCTGATCTCCTACCAGACCGCCTACCTCAAGGCGAACTACCCCCTGGAGTTCATGGCCGCCCTGCTCAACTCCAAGGGCGGCGACTTCGACAAGGTCAAGCAGACCATCCTCGACTGCCACGCCCGCGGCCTGGTGGTGCGACCCCCCGACATCAACCGCAGCGCCGCTGAGTTCAGTGTGGGTGACGCGGCGCAGGGGGAGATCCTCTACGGCCTGGCCCACATCAAGAACGTCGGTGACCGGATCGTGGAGATGATCGTTGAGGCAAGGAGCCAGGGCGGCGCCTTCACCAACCTGCTCGACCTCTGCCTGCGAGTGGGCTCGCGTGACCTCAACCGGCGCGTCCTCGAGGCGCTGATCTGCAGTGGCGCATGCGATGTTCTTGGCGAACGGAGCGTGCTGCTCGCGGTGCTCGACCGGGCGATGGAGCGGGCCGGGCAGATCCGCCGCGAACGTGACTCAGGTCAGACCGCGCTGTTCGGTGGTGGACCCGGCCCCGCCGATGGGGGAGGGAACGATTCGCTCATCGAGGGTTTCGACCACCTGGGCGCCCTGCCGGCGGCCGACCCCGAGGTGGACGAGAACCGGCTGCGGTGGGAGCGCGAGCTTCTCGGCATGTACCTCTCCGACCACCCGCTGCGCAAGCTCACCGCGGAGCTGGGTGAGCGAAGCGACGCGACAGTCTCGGAGCTTGGGCCGCACCTCGACGGACTCACCGTGCAGCTCGCCGGCGCGGTGCGCGACGTGCGCGCCTTCGTGCCCAAGTCGCGCGCTGCGACCGGTGAGCGGATGGCTTTCCTCCAGCTCGAGGACCTGACCGGCGCCTGCGAGGTGGTGGTTTTCACTCGCACGTTCGCGGAGTGCGTCCAGCTGCTCAGGCCTGACGCGGTGATCGTGGTGCGTGGCCGGGTCGAGTCGACCGGGCGTGGTGGGGCGGCTCCGGTGGCGGGGATGGGCGAGGATGAGGCGCTGCCGGATAGCGCACCGGCAAAGATCGTTGCGGAGGCGGTATTCGCCCTCGACGACCCGCGCCTGCTCGCATGGAAACGGGATCGCACCGTGCACCTGATGGCCCGCGGATCGAGCGGGGAGGGGATCACCGCACTGCGCCGGGTCGTCGACCTCCACCCCGGCGACGCCACGGTGGTACTCCACGTCGAGGCCCCGGACCGGGTCGATGAGGTTGCCCTGGCAGACCGCTACTCGGTGGATGCGGGCCCCGCGTTCGAGCGCGCCGTGACCGCGGTCCTCGGCGAGCGGTCGTACCGGGTGGAAACCCGCCGCGAGGCCGCCCCTGAACGACCGGTGCGCGCCGGGGGAACACGCCGAGCCTGAGCAGGCTGCGGGGACCGGCCGGCGCGCTCCGTAGCGTCGCGGTCCTCGCAGATGGAGGGCTCAGCCGACGGCGGTGCTGAACAGCGCGCGCGCCAGGAAGTACAGCACCACGAAGGCTACGAACGCCACGATCGGAGCAACGTCGCGGCGCTGACCGACCAGGCCCTCGAACGGTCGCACCAGCGGGTTGCTCAACTGACGCACGAAGAGCACCACCGGGTGAAACGGGGAAGTGTTGGCGACAGTCAGGATGGCGCGCACCAGGGTGATGATGCAGATCACCAGCAGGACGTTGAGTACCAGGCTGCCCAGGGCCGCGAAGAGGATAGTTGCCAGCGGGACGTGGAAGAAACCGTCGATGAGGATGGTATCGACGACCTGGCGGATGATCTGCAGGGTGATGATCGCCAGCAGAGGGGAGAAGTCGATGCCGACCATGGTGGGGAGCACCCGCCGAAAGGGCTGGAGCAGCGGGTCGGCGACGCTCCGGATGAAGCGGACGAACGGATTCCATGGGTTGACCGTGAAATAGGACAGCAGGAGCCTGATGATGATGATCAGGATCGCCGCGGTGACCAGCAGGTCGAAGATTGTTTGAATCGTGGTCAGGAGCATCGCGTCGCGAGTATAGGAGGCGGTCAGGCCGTGGCTGCGGCCGGAGGCTGCGCGCCGGTGCTCGCCAGGGGCGCGGTGCGGGCGGCGTCGCTGCGGCGCCATAGGACGAGCAGCACGGGCGTCACCACCACCATGGCGACAATCCCGCTCCACTGCGCCTGGGCGAGTCCGTGGAAGAGTGGAAGGTGGGCGCGCCAGAAAAAGACGATCAGTTGGCTGAGGCCATACATCCACACGTAGCTGATGCCGAGCAGTCCGGTGCGCGCGCGGCGACGCCGCAGCGCAAGGAGCACACCAAGGATGAGCAGAGTGGCCACCCCTTCATAGGCTGCGGCGGGCTGGTAGGCGGTGCAGTGCACCGAGGTGCAGAGCGCGAACCCCGACTGGAGCACCGCGTGCGGGTTGGTGTACGCCGTGGCCCAGGGCAAGGTGCTCGGGGCGCCGAGGATGTCGCCGTTGACAAGGTTTCCAAGGCGCCCGATCGGCTGGCCCACGGCACCGAAGAGTGCCCCGGCGTCGAGCAGCAGCCACGCCGAGATCGCCAGCCGTCGGCTGAGGACGAGCACGGTCAGGACGGTTGCGATGATGGCCCCGAAGAAGGCCATGCCACCCTCCCAGAGGGCGAGGATGTGCAGCGGGTTGTTCAGGTAATAGTCGGTGTCACTCTGGAGGACGTAGTACAGGCGCGCGCCAATCAGGCCGGTGATGATGCAGGTGCTGACCACCCGTTCCACCTGGCGCCGCTCCACGCCGCGCGGTACCAGGTGGGGGACGGCGGCACAGCGGTAGGCCACCGCGAAGGCGGCCGCGTAGGCAATGCCGTACCAGTGGACGCGGACCGGCCCGAGCGCGACCGCAACCGGGTCGACGCTGATGCGGACGATCGCCAGCGCGGTCCCGAAGGCGGTCACCCCGGCATCTTGCCATGCGAGAAAACGACGACGGGCCCGCGCTGCCGCGGCGGTGACAGTTGCGTCCCGTCGCGGTGGCGGCCGGTGCGCAGCCCGATGGTGAGCGGTGATGGATGGTTCAATGCGGCCTGATGGCGGACCCCCGACGGCGCGCGGTCCACCGGTGAGTCATCGGCTGCGAGGCACGCTGGGCGCCCTTGTCGCCATCGCCCTGCTGACTCGAGTCATCCTCGCCGCGCGCCGCGCCCTGGACGGCGGAGCCGCCGACTACGTCGCCTTCGCCACTGGGGCGCGGGTGGTGGCCTCGGGGTCCCGCTGCCTGTACTGCCTGCCCCAGCAGACGGCCGCGCAGGTGGCCGTGCTCGGGTACCGGCCGCCACCACCGGCACCCGGCTTCCCGGCGCCATACGCCAACCCACCCCTGGCCGCCTGGCTGCTCCAGCCGCTGGCCGCCCGGCCACTGGCCCAAGCCCTACCTCTGTTCGTTGCGGCCATGGTGGCTGCGTTGCTCATCGCGGGCCTTCTCCTGGCCCGCCTGCTGAGCTCGCGCCCGCAGCCGGGGCGAAGCCGCACCCGAGCGACTCCCCGCGTGCTTGTAGCCCTCGCCTGCCTGTCGCTGCCGGGGGCAACCGCGATCCTGCTCGGCCAGTGGGACCCGCTGATTCTGCTCGGGCTGGCCCTGGCGCTCGCCGCGCTGGCCTCGCACCGGGACCTGCTCGCCGGCCTCGCCGCCTCAGTCATATTCCTCAAGCCGCAGCTGGGCATCCTGCTCGGCGTCGCCCTCCTCCTCACCGGCCGGCGACGGCTGATCGGCGGTTTTGGTCTCGGGGTTGTGATCTGGACCGCAAGCACGCTGCTGCTCATCGGGCCGGGCGGGGTGGCGCAATGGGGCCGCTACGTCGACGCTCGGCTAGGACCGCAGGCCACCTTCGCCCGCGGGCTGGCCGGCCTCGCCGCCGCAGCCGGCGGCAGCGCGCGCGCCGTGGAGTTGACCGGCCTGGTGATCGGCGCGGCCCTGGTCGTGGCCGGAGTGGTGTTCCGCGACCGGCTGCGTGCCGACCCCGAGGTTGCCCTGGCCCTTGGTGTGGCAGCCTCGCTGTGCTGCACCCCGCACGTGTTCTCCGACGACATGCTCCTGCTCGCACCGGCACTGGTGGTGTGGGGCGTTCGCCGCGCCCGCCAGGCAGCCTTTGCCGCATTGGCCCTCAACCTCGCATTCCTGCTTGACGAGTACGTGCTCCCCGACCGCGCCCAGCGGCTTGAGGGGGTGGTGGCCCTGGCCATCGTGCTGGGGCTGGCAGCCGCCCTGCGACCGGGTGCCGGGGACCCCGGACCAGGCCCCGCCGCATCCCCTGCGGTCCTCCCTGAGCAGCCCGGGCCGAGTTCCGACCCCCACAATGGGCGGGCCCCCAGCCACTCATGGAGCCTGTCCGCTTGTCCTCTCGCTTCCTTGCGATTGCCGTCGCGATCGCCGGCATCGCCCTGACCGGCTGCGGTTCCGACGACAACGGCATCGCCGGCGCCGCCCCCAACGACGCTCTCAGTCGCACCTCGGATGCGCTCAACTCGGTGAGCTCCTACCACCTTCACTTCGTCTCCGGACGGCGCGCAGACGCCGCGGTCATCGACATCGACGTCTCCCTCCCGGGCAAGGCCAGGGGCAAGGCGACCTTCGGGGGCAGGACGACCACCGACCTCGTCTACCTCGACCACACCCTGTACTTCCACGGAGGCACGTTTCTGGCGCAGGTGCTCGCGCCGGCGGCCCTGACCAAGCTCGGCGACCGCTGGCTGAAGTCGCCGAAACGCGACACCGGCAAGCAGGGGTTTGCCTTCCTCACCGATGCCAGCGCCATCGGTCACTGCCTCACCGGCAGCCATGGGCCACTGGTGAACGGCGGCCGCACCACCGTCGATGGTCAGCCGGCCTCGGTGGTCGCTGATCGCGGCAACCAGCAGGGCGACGCCCCTCTACGGGTCTCCATCGCCAGCCGTGGCGACGCCTTCCCACTGCTGATCGAGCAGCTCGGACCGCGTGCCGGGGCGCCCCCCGGGGACCAGTCGCCCTGCTTCCCGGGTGACGGCAGCAGCCTGCACTTCTCGGCCTTCGGTGCACCGGTTGACGTCAGCCTTCCCGCCAAGGTGGCCGACGTCAACGCGCTGCGCTGATCGCGCCTCCCCGCGCGGGATTCACCTCAGGCGCCCTCCGGAGCAGTCCCGCGAGCACCAGCAGGAGCAGGGAGGGCACGACAAGGCCGGGGCGCCCGCTGCCCTGCACCGCAAGCTGCGCCGCGCAGACGGAGAGCCAGCCGATCACCGTCACGCTCAGTTGGCGGCTGTCCATCCCGGCGCCGAGCCGGGCGATGAGCCACCAGCTCAGCACCACCGGGATGATCACCAGGTCGTGGTCGTAGACGTGGGGTGAGACCAGGGCGGTGAGCACCGCCGCCCCCGCAAGTGCGACCGGTAGCCGTTCGGGGAGCCGCGCCCGGCGGCCGAGCACGGCGGCGCCAACCACCCCGGCCAGAGAGAGCAGGACGGCCAGGACGGTCGATGCCGTGGTGTTGCCCAGGAGCGCACCCGTGAGGCCGGTGAACCCGACGAATGTGGCGGCGTCCCAGCGGTGGGCATCGGCGGCGGTCAGGGCCACCCAGCCGGCCACTCCCGATGGAGTGGCGATCGCCAGCCAGGCGAACACCGCGCTGACCGTTGCCACGACGGCGCCGAGCAACACGCGCCACTGCCGCCAGCCGAGCAGGAACGCGGCCAGACCGATTGCCACATGGGGCTTGGCGATCATCGCCGAGCCCGCCACCACCGCGCCGCCGAGGGCCATTCGCTCGGAGCGCCAGCAGCGGTAGGCCACCGCCAATCCCAGCGCGCTGACCCCATTCCACTGCCCGAGGAGCAGCAGGCGGAGCAGAGCGGGCGAGGCGAGGGCGATCAGGACCACGGCGATCGCGGTGGCGCGGCGGCGAGGCACCCCACCGGTGGCGACCATGCATGCCACCACCACCAGCACCGCCTGCAGCGCACTCCACAGCCGGTACGCCGAGTCCAGGGGGAGCAGGGTGAAGGGAGCGCTGACCAGGGCCGCGGTGGGCGGGTTGACAAAGGGGAGGTTTCCCTCGCCATCGGGGGAGATCAGGCGGGCGTGCAGGGGAGCCTGCACGCGTTCGTCATACAGGTCTGCTCGGTGACCTTCGCGGAGAAGTGTCCCGCCCACATAGGTGCTGGTGAAGTCCGCCCGGCCGATCTGGCGAGGGCTCACCTGCGTCCAGAGCGCCACGTAGGTGAGCACCAGGGCCGCCCCGACCAGCGCGGCGATCCGGAGCGCGCGTGGAGGCGGGGACACGGCGCGACTCTAGAGCGCGGCCGGGCATGGTGCGCCGGCGTGACCGCGGCGTGATGACGCCACAGCGGCCGCCGGTTCAGCTCGCGGCGATCTCGCGAACCCCGCTCACCAGCCGCTCGATGTCTTCGGCGTCGTTGTAGTGCAGGGCGCCGGCACGCACCGCGGCGGGCCGGCCGACCACCCGGAGCAGCTCGAGTGCGTAGAAGTCGCCGTCCCATACCGCAACCCGGCGGGCGGCCAGTCCCCGCGCGACAGTCTCGGCCTCCAGCCCGGCGACACTGAAAAGCACCGTCGGGGTGCGCTGCCGTGGGGTGCCATGCAGCGTCACCCGGTCGATCGCGCCGAGGCCCTCGAGCATGCCGTGGAGAAGCATGGACTCCTGCTCGAGGACCGCCTCGATCCCGGTGTCCATCAGATAGTCCGCGGCGGCCGTCACCCCTTCGAGGGACTCGAACGGCAGGGTTCCGACCTCCCATCGCTCCGGCCCGTGGTCTGGCGCAGGCCGAATCTTTGCCGGCGTCAGCTCTTCCAGCAGTTCGGGACGCGCCGCCATCACCCCCACATGGGGACCGAACCACTTGTACGCGGAGCAGAGCAGGACGTCACAGTTGATGGCCCGCGCATCGATCCGCAGGTGGGGCGTGGCGTGCACCGCGTCGACCGCCACGCGCGCGCCGGCCGCGTGGGCACTGGCGACGATCGTGGCAACGTCAGGCGCGCTGCCGCACGCGTTGCTCGCAGCGGTGAGCGCGACCCAGCGGGTGCGCGGGCCGAGGAGCATCTCGACATCGACAGGAGCGAGCTCGAGGGTGACCGGATCGGGCTCAGCGAAGCGCACCAACGCTCCACTTCGCTCGGCGGCCAGCAGCCACGGGCTGATGTTGGCGTCGTGGTCCAACCGTGTGCAGATGATTTCGTCCCCGGGGCGCAGGGTTGCGGCCACCGCGTCCGCGAGGCGCAGGGTCAGCCCGGTCATGCTCGGCCCGAAGACCACGCCCTGCGGGTCGGCGCCAAGCAATCGTCCCGCGGCGGCGCGTGCGCGCGCCACAGCCGCGTCGGTCTCGTGCGCCGCAGCGAACGCGCCGCCGCTGTTGGCCCCGCGCCCGGACGCCATCCACGAGGCGATGGCGTCGATTGAGGAGTCGACTGGCAGGCTTCCCCCCGGTCCGTCGAGGCGGCACCAACCGTCGCGGAGGCCGGGAAAACGGTGGCGATTCAGTCCGGAGTCGGAGGCGGGCATGGTGGCAGGGTAGCCGCTGCACTCGCGCGGACGGTAGCGACACCGTGACCGACGGTTCACGGCACCGACATGACGCGATGCTCCGCTGCGGTCTAGGCTGGCAGTGCATGAACCGGTTCCCTCGCCGGCAGCTCGGCGTCGGCGCGGCGACGCTGCTCTGCATTCTCCAGCTCGGCGTTGGCGGTGTTGGCCCGCATGCGGCCGCCGCAGGTGCGCCCCGGGTGAGCGATCCCGGCGGGGGTGTTCACGCCCTGCAGCAGGCGGCGTTCAGTTCGTTGCCCGCTGTGCGAATCCAGCCCCAGCTCGCCGCCGGAGTCACCTCCTCTCCGGCACTAATCACCGACGGTCCGCGGCCAACCCGCGAGGTCTTCGGCTTCGCCCCGTACTGGGAGCTGGGTAACTGGCAGGACTGGCACTACAACCTGCTGACCACGGTCAGCTACTTCGGCATCACCCTGGACAGCTCCGGTATGCCGGTGACGGGGACGGATGCAGGCTGGCTCGGATGGCAGAGCGCCAATCTCAGCAGCCTGGTTCAGGCCGCCCACACGGCGCACGACAGGGTGCTGCTCACCATCAAGGTGTTCAACGACGCCGACATCAGCTCGATCTGCGGCAGCTCGCAGCACACCCAGACCGCGATCGCCCAAACCATCGGGCTCCTCCGCAACCGCGGTCTCGACGGCGTGACTGTCGACTTCGAGGGCAGCAGCAGCCCGAGCTATCCCGGCATCCAGAGTTGTTTCACCGCGTTCATGACCAGCCTCGACGACCAGGTGCACGCCGCCCTGCCGGGTAGCGAGGTGGTTGTGGCCACCTATTCGGGCTCGGCGAGCTGGACCGGCGGGATCTTCAACATCGGCGACCTTGCCCCGCATACCGATGCGTTCTTCGTGATGGCCTACGACATGTACCAGTCGGCAAGCACTGCGTCGGCGAACGCGCCGCTCAACGGGGGCACCTACAACGACACCAGCACCGTGGCCCAGTACCTCGCCCTGGCGCCGGCCGCGAAGATCATTCTCGGAGTGCCGTATTACGGCTACAAGTGGAGCGTCGCCACGCCCGGCGTCAATGTGCCGGCCACCCCGCCGCCGGCGGCCGGCACCTACGCCTCCATCAGTACCGACTTCGCCTGTGCCCAGCAACTTTCCCAGCACTGGGACGGGACCGCTGCGTCTCCGTATGCGCAATGGTATTCCCCTGCGGCCAACGACCCGTGCGGCGGTAACTACGGCTCGGCACGCGAGCTGTACTACGACAACGTCGATTCGCTCGCCCTCAAGTACGACCTCGTGCGAAGGAGCGGAATCCGCGGCATGGGGATCTGGGCGCTCGGCTACGACGCCGGCCACGCCGAGCTCTGGAATCTGATCCAGCGCAGCTTCACCCCGTGGGAGCCGGCGACCTGGCTGGGCGGCGCAGGCAGCGACCGCCAGCTCTGGGTGAGCCAGGCGCCGACAGCCTACGCGCCGTACGGCGGGGTGATGGCCGCCGCCCCGGCGGTGATCAGCTCAAACGGAGTGCCCTACTTCATCGTGGTCGGCTCGGATGCCGCGCTGTATGTGCGCCGGCCGGATGTCGGATGGGCGCGGCTCTCCCCGGGCTACACCGCCTGCCTCGACCGTCCGGCGGCCGCACTGCAGGGCGGGGTGCTGACCGTCATGTGCACGGCACCCAACCACTCGATCTGGTACGCGCAGGGCGCGATGCCCGCCGCGGGCCTGCCCTCGGTCAGCGGCTTCCACGCCTTCGACGGAAGCGCCGCCGCCGGAGGCGGAGTGACCGTGGTCAACGGGGTTCTCACCTTCTTCGTGCCCGGCACCGATGGCAATGTGTACCTGCGCACCCAGGGAGGTGGTTGGATGCGCCAGCCCTGGAGGGTGCTCGGCAGCGTCACCGCAGCCTCCGCCGGCGGGGTGGCCCACGTGGGGATGCACGGCACGGACGGGCACCTCTGGGTGGGGACGCTACGCGACGGCGGGGCGTGGTCGACAAGCTACGCCGGTGGTCAGCTGCTCGCCGGACCCGGGGTTGCCGCCTACCCCGACGGATCGGCCCGAATCTTTGTCGAAGGCACCGACCATGCGGTCTGGGACACGCTGGTCAACGCGAATGGAGCTGCGGCTGGGTTCAGCGGCGACGGGGGCATCGTCCAGGGTGGCGTCGGCGCCGCAAGCTGAGCATCACATCTGCAGGCCGTGGCTCGTGCGGACGTTTTCGCCGGTTGATGACAGTTCTGTTCCGAGCCCTCACCGGGCCGCCAAGCCATGGCCAGATGGGCCCATGTTGCACTCGCCCACCCTGAGTTCGGGCAGCCGTCGACCGGGTCATCGCGTGGACCAGCGCGGCCAGGGGCTGGTGGAGTACGCATTCATCCTGGTACTGGTGGCGTTGCTCTTGATCGTCATCGTCGTCGTTCTCGGCCACCAGACCGGCAACCTGTACTCCAACGTCAGTAACGGCCTGTCCCGCTGACCGCCGCGGCTGACCGAGTCACCGGTGATGTCGCGGCCGTAGCGCGACCGGACCGTCACCGGAGCGGCGCTCCCAGTAGGCCCAGGGACCGTGACACTGGGGCAATGCACCTCATCGCGAATCGCCCGCTTGCGCGTCTGGCCGTGGGCGCCTTGAGTGTGGGGCTTGCCCTCGCCGGCGCAGCCCCCCAAGTTCACGCAGCGACCGCAGGCGGCGTCGCCGGCGTCGGCGTGCGCGGTGCCGACAACGGGCTGTGGGTCAACCGCGGCTTCGGGTGGGAAGGTCGTGGCGGCCAGCTGCTCGGCTCTCCGGCCATGCTCT
>JBHEMT010000055.1:0-19233 GCA_046262435.1 Candidatus Dormibacteria bacterium
GTCGTTGGCGTTGAGCATGTTCACGCAGTTGGCGCGGTGGACGGTCACCCCCTTGCCGCGGGTGATATAGCCCCGGATGGCCTCGCCGACCACCGGTTTGCAGCAGGTGGCCAGGCTGGTGAGCACGTCGCCGACGCCGCGCACCTGGATGCCACCCGAGGGTGTCGACGGCCCGCTCAGCGGGATGGTCAGCGGAATCCTGTCCTCCACCCGTTCGGGGACGCCGCTCTCCAGGGCGGTGAGCTTGAGCACTGCGCTCCGCGCCGACACATCGCCATAACCGATGGCGGCGAAGAAGTCGTCGACCTGGTGAAGGTTGAACTCTCTGGCCACCTCCAGCCAGCGGTCCTCCTTGACCGAGTTGAAACCGATCTGGCGCATCCGGCGCAGCTCCTTGTCAAGCAGCTCGCGGCCCTTGACGATGTTCTCCTCGCGCCGTTCGCGCTTGAACCACTGCCGGATCTTTTCCTTGGCGCTGCTCGTCTTGACGAAGGCCAGCCAGTCGCGCGACGGACCGTGATGCGCTTTGGTGGTGAGCACCTCGATGATGTCGCCGTTCTCCAGGCGGTGGTCGAGCGGCACCATCCGGCTGTTGACCTTGGCGCCGATACAGCGGTGCCCGACATCGGTGTGGATGCGGTAGGCGAAGTCCACGGTGGTGCTGCCCGCGGGCAGGGAACGGACATCGCCCTTGGGGGTGAACACGAACACCTCGTCCTGGAAGATGTCCAGCTTGACGCAGTCGACGAAGGCCTCGGCGTCGACCACCTCCTTCTGCCAGTCCATCAGGAGGCGCAGCCAGGAGAAGCGCTCGTCTGCCTTGGCGTCGCCGGAGGAGCGCGACCCCTCCTTGTACCGCCAGTGCGCAGCGATACCGTACTCGCTGGTCTGATGCATTTCGGTGGTGCGGATCTGGATTTCCATGGGTTCGCCGGTGTGCGACACCACGGTGGTGTGCAACGACTGGTAGCCGTTGCCCTTGGGCATGGCGATGTAGTCCTTGAAGCGACCCGGGATCGGCTTCCAGAGCGAGTGCACCGTGCCGAGCACGCCGTAGCAGTCCTTGATCGAGTCGACCAGGATCCGAAAGGCAAGCTGGTCGTAGATCTCGTCGAAGCTCTTGCCCGAGCTGCGCATCTTCTCGAAGATGCTGTACACGTGCTTGGGGCGGCCGCTGATGTTGGCGCTGATCGCCAGGGGCTCGAGCTCGCGTTCGATGATCTCGCCGACGTCCTTGATGAAGCGCTCCCGCTCCGCATGCTGGCGGACCAGGCGACCGCGAATCAGAGCGTAGTTGTCGGGGTCGAGCTGGGCGAAGGCGAGATCCTCGAGCTCTCCCTTCATCTGCCAGATGCCCAGCCGGTGGGCCAGGGGAGCGTAGATGTCCAGGGTCTCGCGAGCGATGCGGAGGCGCCGGTGCTCAGGCAGGGCGTCGACAGTGCGCATGTTGTGAAGCCGGTCGCCGAGCTTGATCAGGACGACTCTGATGTCCTCGGCCATCGCCACCAGCATCTTGCGGATGTTCTCGGCCTGGGCCTGCTCGCGGGTGCGCACATGGATCTTGCCGAGCTTGGTGACCCCGTCGACAAGCTTGGCCACCACCGCGTTGAAGTCGCGCTCCAGGTCCTCACGGGTTACCTCGGTGTCCTCGACGGTGTCATGGAGGATCGCCGCGGCCAGGGTGTCCGCATCGAGCCGCAGGTCGGCGAGCAGCCCGGCCACAGCCAGGGGATGCTCGATGTATGGCTCTCCGGAGAGCCGCGCCTGGCCGCGATGGGCCAGCTCGGCGACGTCGTGAGCACGCACGACCATCCCCTGGTCGGCATCCGGCAGGTAGCTGACCTTTGCGAGGAGCGCTTCGATCGGCATCTCCCTTGGGAGTGTACCCCGCACCTGATCGGTCGACCCCCCGAGCACCGCGCCCTCCGGTCCTCTGCCGGGACCAGCCGGTGACGCGAGCAGGTGGCTCAGTAGGCCCGCGCCACCAGGGCGACGTGCTCGGCCGGCGTGCCACATGCCAGGCAGGGCCTGCCCTCCGCGCTGCGGTCGAGCCGCAGGTTGCGCACCGTCAGTGCCGGCGCCGCTGCCCTGATTCGCGTCTCGCACTCCGTCCGGTCGCAGAACGGGGCACTGGCAAAGACCGGCCTGTCGGTGAACGCTGCACTCAGCTCCTCGAGCGTGGCCACGTCGACGGATCGCTCCTCGCGCAGGCGAATCGCCCGCTGCCAGAGGGCGGCGTGAGCCTCCTCGAGCAGGGCGGGCAGGCGCACGGCGAAACCCTCAACGCGCTCGGTCGTCTCGGTGCCGTCCACCCGGTGCACCACGGTGAGGTTGCCCTCAGCAAGGTCACGCGGGCCCACCACCACCCGGAGCGGCACCCCGCGCAGCTCCCAGTGGGCGTACTTCTCCCCCGGTCGCATCGCCTCGCGGCGGTCGACCCGCAGACGGACGCCGTCGGGACAGTCGCGCTCCAGTTGGGCGCACGCCTCCTCCACCGCGGCGGCACCCTCGGCGTCGTTGGAGCGCACGATCGGCACCACCACCACCTGGATCGGTGCCACCCGCGGCGGCAGCACCAGCCCGCGGTCATCGCCGTGGGCCATGATCAGGCCGCCGATGATCCGGGTGGAGAGACCCCAGGAGGTCTGGAAGGGGCTCTGCAGGGTGTTGTTCCGGTCGCTGTAGGTGATCCCGTAGGCGGTCGAGAAATTCTGCCCGAGGTGATGCGAGGTGCCGGCCTGCAGCGCCCAGCCGTCGGACATCATCGCCTCGATGCTGAGCGTGTAGCGGGCGCCGGCAAACTTCTCGGACTCGGTCTTGCGCCCCTTGATCACCGGCATCGCAAGCCAGTCCTCGGCCAGCTCCCGGTAGCACTCGAGCATCGTGTCCACCTCAGTGGCGGCCTCGGTGTCGGTCTCATGAAAGGTGTGCCCCTCCTGCCAGAGGAACTCCGCGGTGCGCAGGAAGAGACGGGTGCGCTTCTCGTTGCGCATCACGTTGACCCATTGGTTGACCAGCACCGGCAGGTCGCGCCACGAGTGGATCCAGTCGGCGTACAGCGTGCAGATCACCGTCTCGCTGGTGGGGCGGATGGCCAACCGTTCCTCGAGCTCCTTGCTGCCGCCGTGGGTCACCCACATCACCTCCGGAGCGAACCCCTCGACGTGCTCCGCCTCCTTGGAGAGAAACGACTCCGGGATCAACAGCGGGAAGTACATGTTCTCGTGGCCGGTGCGCTTGATCATCCGGTCAAGCGCGTCTCGGGTGTTCTCCCACAGAGCGAAGCCGTACGGACGGATCACCATGCAGCCACGCACGGGGGTGTAGTCGGCGAGCTCGGCCCGGCGCACGACGTCGACGTACCAGCGGTCGAAGTCCTCGGACTTGGGGGTGATGCTCTTGGTGTCGCGCTTCGGAGTTGGCGACGGGGTCATGGCCTGCGAGGGTAGCAACGTGCGGCGGCGGCGACGCCGTCAGTCAGCCGCGACCTGCGCACGGGAGCCACGGGCGGCGTCGCAGCGGCCCGGGATGCCCGACTGCTCAGATGACCCGCAACGGAGTCAGTGAGGCGGCCGCGGGGGCCAGGTCGCCGAGCCCCCTGGGCAGCTCCTCACCCGCCGCAATCAACCGGGCGTCCTCCCTGGCGATGATGTCGAGTTCGGCGAGCAGGGCATCGATGAGCTGGTCCTCGGGCATGGACGCGACGACCTGGCCACCCTTGTAGAGGATGCCCTTGTGCCTGCCGCCGGCGATCCCGATGTCGGCGTGCATTCCCTCCCCCGGGCCGTTGACCACGCAGCCCATCACCGAGACGTTGATCGAACGCTTGATGCTCTGCAGCGCCTCGTCAACCCGCTTGACCATGGGGAACATGTCGATCTCCAGGCGGCCGCAGGTGGGACAGGCGATCAGGTTGGGGCCGGTGGTCTTCTCCTGAAGGTTGGCGACGATCTGCTTGGCAACCCGCACCTCCTCCTCGGGCTGGCCGACCAGGGAGACCCGAATGGTGTCGCCGATCCCCTCAGCGAGGAGGATGCCAATGCCCATCGCCGACTTGACACTGCCCGAGTCAACCGGGCCCGCCTCGGTGAGGCCGAGGTGGAGCGGGTAGTTGTTGCCCAGCGCGGCAAATCGGCGATTTGCGGCGAGGTTGGTGAGCACGTCGCTGGCCTTGAGGCTGACCTTGATCAGCCGGAAGTCGAGTTCCTCGAGGATGCTGATGTGGCGCATCGCGGCGTCGACCATCCGCTCCGCCGTCTCGTCGATGCTGCCGCCGCGGCCGCGCTCGAGGTCCTTGCGCTGCGGGATGCTGCCACTGTTGACCCCGATCCGGATCGGCACGCTGCGCGCCTTGGCCTCCCGGGCGATATCGCGCACCTTGTCGGCGTCCGTGATGTTGCCCGGGTTGAGCCGCAGGCAGGCCACCCCGGCCTCCAGGGCCATCAGCGCAAGCGGCGCGTCGTAGTGGATGTCGGCGACCACGGGGATCGGCGAGCGCTTGACGATCTCGCGCAGCGCCACCCCGGCCTCCTTGGTGTCGCAGGTCACCCGGATGATGTCGGCGCCCGCCTTGGCGGCCCGCTCGATCTGGTCAAGGGTGCCCGAAACGTCCTCGGTCTGGGTCTTGGTCATGGTTTGCACCGAGATCGGTGCGGCGCCTCCGATGACCACGCCACCGACGTTGACGGGAACGGTGCGACGGCGGGAGGAGGGGGTCATGCTTTGAACAACCTGGTGACGTCGCCGAAGATGGTGATGTAGAGGGCGAAGGAGACGACCAGGGCCAGGCCTGCGGCGTGCACCAATGCCTCCTTGCGGGGATCGACGCGACGGTGGCGAACCCCCTCGATGACGATGAAGACCAGCCGGCCGCCGTCGAGAAACGGGATCGGCAGCAGGTTGATCAGGCCCAGGTTGAAGGAGAGCACGGCGGCGATGCTGAGCACTCCGATCCAGCCGTCCTGGGTGGCCAGGGCAATCGCCTGGAAGATGCCCACAGGCCCCGAGGCGCCCTGCGGACCGGTGAGACCGCCGCTGTTGGGGGTCGTCGACACATCGTGGATGCCGGTGAAGGTCTCGGCCACCATCGAGGGAATCTGCACGAAGCCACCCCCGATCGCCGGCAGCAGCGACTCGCCCGGCTGGCCTGGGGAAAAGCCGATTCGCCAGGCCGCCTCCAGCTTGCCGAGAACGTCGGCGGCGCTGGGATGGGCAGGTACGTCGCGAACCTCGGCGATGGTGACATCGCGGAAGCTGTGCTCGCCGGAGCCGAACTGGTGCCCGCTGACTCGCACCCTGGCGCCGCCGCCGAGCAGCTGGGCGGGGTCACCGGTGGTCACCGGCGCCCCGTTGATCTCGGTGATCTGCAGGCCACCGGTGGGCAGCCGGCCGCCGCCGCTGGACGCGTCGGGGTTGCCCACGCTGTTGTTCAGCACCAGCAGGGGCCGGACCTCGGCGTCGCGGGTCGCTCCCGCCGCCGAGCGGTAGCTCAGCCGAATCGGGGCCCCCTGGGACTGCTCGGTGGCCTGGTGCAGGGCACCGGAGAGCGCCGTCTGGCTCTGGTCGCGGACCGGAGTGCCGTTGACCGCGGTGATGGTGTCCCCGTCGTGGAGCCCAGCGGCAGCGGCGGCTCCCCCCGGCGAGATCCGCGACCCGGTGCCGATTGCCGCCAGCACCCCGAAGAGCAGGCCGGCCAGGACCAGGTTGATCAGGCCACCCGCGGCGATGGTGGCCACCCGCTTGGGCACGCTGGCTCGGAAGAACGAGCGCTCTCCGGCGCCGTCGTTCTCCAGCCCGGTCATCCCCGCCAGGCGGACGAAGCCGCCCGCCGGGATCGCCCGCAGGGCATACAGAGTCTCCCCGCGCCGGGTGCTGGCCAGCTTGGGGCCGAAGCCCACCGAGAACTCGTCGACCCGAACCCCGGAGAGCTTGCCGACGATGAAGTGACCTGCCTCGTGGACGACCACCACCACCACGATGATCAGGGCAGTGGCCAGGATGGCCTTGATGATGTCCAGGCCGGAGGTGAAGAGCGCGGCCAGCGGTGTCACCAGGGAGGCGACCCTCCCGTGCGGCAGCGGGGTCATGAGGCGACCGCCCGGAGCGAGCTGTCGACGTCGTCCCGGGCCCACCGGTCGAGCGCGACCAGGGCGTCGAGGTCGGCCCGGTCGGGGAGATCGGCGCGCTCCAGGCTGCGTTCCACCAGCGGCACGATCTCGTCGAAGCGGCAGCGCTGGTCGAGGAAGGCGGCCACCGCGGCCTCGTTGGCGGCATTGAGCACGCAGGGCGCAGCGCCGCCCCGCTCCCCCGCCCGGCGCGCCAATCCCACGGCGGGAAAGCGATCCGGATCGACGGCGCGGAACTCCAGGTCCGGCGCCGCCGCCAGATCGACCGGAGCGCAGACCCCGGGGAGGCGGCGACCGTCGCTCAGCGCCAGGGCGATGGGGATGCGCATATCGGGAATGCCCAGCTGGGCCATCGTGGCCCCGTCGTGGAACTCGACCAGCGAGTGCACCAGGCTCGGGGGATGGACGAGCACCTCGATGCGGTCGTAGGGAATGGCGAAGAGAAAGTGGGCCTCGATCAGCTCCAGCCCCTTGTTCATCATGGTCGCGGAGTCCACGGTCACCTTGGGGCCCATGCTCCAGTTGGGATGGCGCAACGCCTCGGCGACGCTGATCCCGGCAAAGGTCCCGGCGGGCCGGTCGCGGAAGGGGCCCCCGCTGGCGGTGAGGATCAGACGGCGCACACTCGCGGGTTGTTCGCCGCGCAGGCACTGCCAGAGCGCGCTGTGTTCCGAGTCGACCGGTAGCAGGCGCGAGCCGGAGCGGGCAGCGCGCTCGCCCACCAGCTCGCCGGCCATCACCAGCACCTCCTTGGTGGCCAGGGCCAGGTCGGTGCCGCGTTCGACGGCGGCCAGCGCCGGGCGCAGCGCCGCGGCCCCGGTGATCGCCACGCAGACGATGTCGGCGTCCAGCGCGGCAACCTCGCAGGCAGCCTCCATGCCGCGCTCGCATCCGGGCGGGAGCTGGGCACCGGGGGGCGGGTCGACCAGGGCGGACCGCGGCACGCCGAAGCGGCGGACCACGTCGCCGAGGCCGGCCACATCCCGCCGAGCCACTGCGCCGACCAGCTCGAAGTCGTCGGGGAAGCGGGAGAAGAGGTCGCAGGCCTGGCGGCCGATGGAGCCGGTGGCTCCGAGGAGGACGACGCGGCGTCGGGTGGCGGAAAGCGGGGGCAACGGGTCCTCGTGGGTCATGGCAGGGCAACCACCCTCAGAAAGCAATATACGGCGGGGCCCAGAAGAACCAGGCTGTCGAGGCGGTCGAGCACTCCGCCATGCCCCGGGATCAGCCCGCTCGAGTCCTTGGCGCCGGCCTGCCGTTTGAGCGCCGACTCGGCGAGGTCGCCGCCCTGCGCGGCAACGCTGATCACCCCTCCGAGCAGCGCCGCCAGCCATGGGCTGAGTCCGAGTAGCAGGGGGGCGGCGACGGTCACCACCGCAACGCTCCCGGCCAGGCTGCCAAGCGCCCCCTCGAGCGTCTTGCGTGGGGACAGCCGCGGAAAGAATGGATGGCGACCGAACGCGGAGCCCACGGCGAGGGCGGCGGAGTCACCCACGATCGCCGCGGTGAGGGTGATCCAGACAATTCGCAGCCCCTCCCGGTGCGGGTCGGGAACGTGCCAGCGCATCAGGGCGAGGTAGTAGCCACCGCACAGGCCGAGGTAGAGGGCGCCGCCCAGAGCGGCGGCCAGCCCGAGCCATGAACGGCTGGCGGGCCGGGCCCGCACCAGGGTGCCCAGCACCCCGGCGACCAGAGCTCCGCCAAGGCCGATCTCCAGCGCCGGCACCGCCGCCGGCAGGAGGAAGCGGAAAAGCAGCCAGGCGGTCAGCGGGTAGAGCAGCCAGGCGGGCGGCTCGGCGTCGAGCCGCCGCATCAGCCCGGCAAACTCCCAGGCGCCGACACCGACCGCAACGCCCAGCAGGACGTCGAAGGCGAGGCCGCCGGCGACCAGGGCGATGGCCAGAGCCGAGAGCAGGACAAAGGCGGAGGCCAGGCGGCGGCCGAGCTTCACCGGGAGGCGACGGGCGCCGTGCTCTCGCTTTCGCTGCCGACCGGGTCCACGGCGCCGAACTTGCGCTCCCGGGCGGCGAAGTCAGCCAGGGCGGCCTCGAGGTCCCGGGCACCGAAGTCCGGCCACAGCGTGTCGGTGACGTGCAGCTCTGCGTAGGCTGCCTGCCAGAGCAGGAAGTTGCTCACCCGCATCTCCCCCGCCGTGCGGATGATCAGGTCGGGGTCGGGGAGCCCCGCGGTGTACAGCGAGCGGCTGAGCATCGCCTCGTCGAGGGCGCCCAGGTCCTCACCGCGCGCGGCCAGGTCCCGCACCCCGTCGACGATCTCGCTCCGCCCGCCGTAGTTGATCGCCACGTTGAGAATCGCGTTGCGGTTGTGCGCGGTCAACTGCTCCGCCTGCTCCACCCGCCGGCGCAGCGAGTCGCCCAGGCGGTCCCGCCGGCCAAGCACCCGGACCTGGATGCCGTTGTCGTGGAGCTCGTCGATCTCGCCGTCGATGGTCTCCTCGAAGAGCCGCATCAGCGCCTGCACCTCGGCCCGGGGGCGGGACCAGTTCTCGGTGCTGAAGGCGTACAGGGTGAGCACGTGCACCCCGTGCCGATCGCATTCCTCGGTGACCGGGCGGATGGCGGCGACCCCGGCGCGGTGGCCCGCCACCCGGGGCAGGTGGCGGCGCTTGGCCCAGCGTCCGTTGCCGTCCATGATGATGCCGATGTGGCGTGGCATATCCGGGCGTGCTGACTCGCGGACGGCGGCGGGCGCGGGCGGTCTTTGCATCGGCTGTGGAGAGAACGGCTGACCCTCTGCCTTTGGTTTCGCAGCACCGGCCGCGGAGGCGTCAGACCTCGAGAATCTCCGCCTCCTTCTTGTGCGCGATGGCATCCACCTGGGCGACGAAGCGGTCGGTGACCCGCTGCACCTGGCTGAGTGACGTCTCCACCTGGTCGCGGCTCACGCCGTCCTTCTCCAGCCGGCGCAGGTGGTCAACCTCGTCGCGCCGGATGTTGCGGATGGCCACCCGCGCGTCCTCGGCCTTGGCCTTGCACAGCTTGACGAAGTCGCGCCGCCGGTCCTCGGTGAGCTGGGGAATCTGAATCCGGATCAGCTGGCCGTCGTTGCTCGGGTTCAGACCCATCTCACCCTTCTGGATCGCCTTCTCGATCGCCACGATCGCGCTGCGGTCGTATGGCTGGATCACCAGCAGGCGGGCCTCGGGCGCCGAGATGCTGGCCAGCTGTTGCAGGGGGGTCATGGTGCCGTAGTACTCCACCTGGACCCGCTCGACCAGCGCCGGTGTGGCCCGCCCGGTGCGCACCGCGCCCAGCTCCTTGTGCAGGCTCTCCAGCGACCGCTCCATGCGGTCCTCCGCCTCCTGCAGGCGTTCGGCGATCTGAGCCTCGGCGTCGTCAGCCATGCTGCTCTCCCTCGGCGTTCTCGCCGTCGACGCGGGTACCGATGTCGTCACCCATCACCACCCGCTCGATGTTGCCCGGAGTGAGCAGGTCGAAGACCACAATCGGGGTTCGGTTGTCCATGCACAGGGTCAGCGCGGTGTTGTCCATGACCTCCAGGCCACGATTGAGCACCTCCATGTAGGAGAGGTGGGTCAGCCGCTGCGCGTCGGGGTTGGTCAGCGGGTCGGCGGTGTAGATTCCGTCGACCTTGGTCGCCTTGAGCAGGACGTCGGCGCCGATCTCGGCGGCACGCAGCGCGGCGGTGGTGTCGGTGGTGAAGAACGGGTTGCCGGTGCCGGCTCCGAGGATCACCACCCGGCCCTTCTCGAGATGGCGGATGGCGCGCCGGGGGATGAACGGCTCGGCCACCTGACGCATCTCGATGGCACTGAGCACGCGGCACTCGAGATCGCGCCGCTCCAGTGAGTCGCGCAGAGCGAGCGCATTGATCACCGTTGCCAGCATCCCCATGTAGTCGCCGACCACGCGGTCGATGCCGTCGGTGGCGGCCTGCAGGCCGCGAACGATGTTGCCGCCGCCGATGACAATGGCCACCTGCACTCCCTGGGAGGCCACCAGGGAGATCTCCTGGGCGATCAGGCTGACGGTGGCCACGTCCATGCCGTGGGGGCGGTCGCCGAGCAGCGCCTCGCCACTCAGCTTGAGCACCACCCGGCGGTACCGGGGCTGCCGTCCGCGCAGTCGCCCGGCGACGTTGGCGAGGGCGGCCACGGCGTCCGCGCTCAGCTGGACGCCGGCGCCGCCGCGCCGTTCTCGCCGGCCGCCTCGTCCGCTGCCTCACCCACCGCGACCCGGGCGAATCGCGCCACGGTGATGTTCTCGCCGAGTTTGGCGACCTTCTCGGAGATCAGCTCGCGCACCTTCTTCTTGCGGCTCTCGTCACGAACGTAGACCTGGTCGACCAGGCAGATCTCGCCGAAGAATGCCTCGAGCTTGCCCTCCACAATCTTGTCGATGATGTTGGCCGGCTTGCCCTCAACCTGGCGACGGTAGACCGCCTTCTCTCGCTCCACGAGGGCGGCAGGCACCTCCTCGCGACGCACGTACTGCGGGTTGGCGCCGGCCACCTGGATGGCCAGGTCGTGAGCCAGCTCCTTGAAGTCGTCGGTCTTGGCGACGAAGTCGGACTCGCAGTTGACCTCGACCAGGACCCCGAGCTTGGCCAGGCCGCCACTGGTGTGCAGGTAATGGCCGATGGCTCCCTCGTGGGTGCTGCGGCCCGCCTTCCCCGCCGCCCGGGCGAGGCCCTTTTCGCGGAGCCAGTCCTTGGCCTTCTCGAGATCCCCCCCGTTCGCCACCAGGGCCTTCTTGCAGTCCATCATGCCCGCCCCGGAGACGTCGCGCAGCTGCTTGACCTGGGCGGCGGTGACCTCAGCCATGCTCAGGCCGACTCGGCGGCGGAGTCCGAGCCGGCTGCGGCGAACTCGCGCTCCTCGACGGCGGCAACGCCCTCCTCGTTCTGCTCGGCGCGTTCCGCGGCCGCGCGCGCCTCGGCGGCCGTGCGCTCCTCGGCGGCCTGCCGCTCGGTGCTCTCGCGCAGCTCGCGCTCGCTGAGCTGCTGCTGGCCCTCGACGATGGCGTCGGCCATCGCGTTCACCATGAGCCGGACCGCGCGAATGGCGTCGTCATTGCCCGGGATCACCTTCTGAATGTGCTCGGGGTCGACGTTGCTGTCGGTGATGGCCACAATCGGGATGCCCAGCCGGTTGGCCTCGGTGACCGCCAGCTTCTCCTTCTTGCAGTCGACGATGAAGAGCGCCGCGGGCAGCCTCCTCATGCCCACCATGCCTGCGAAGTTCCGCTCCAGACGGTCGAGCTCGTCGGTGTTGGCGTTTGCCTCTTTGTTGCCCATCCGCTCGAACTCGCCGCGCTCACGCATGCCGCGCAGCTCCTCGAGCATCTTGAGGCGACGCTGGATGATCGGGAAGTTGGTCAGCATGCCGCCCATCCACCGGTGGGTGACGTAGTGCTGACCGGTGCGCTCGCAGGCCTCCTCGATGGCGTCCTGCGCCTGCTTCTTGGTGCCCACGAAGAGCACCTTGCCGCCATCGGCAACGGTCTGCCGGACAAATACGCTGGCCACGTCGAGCAGCTTTTGGGTCTGCTGCAGGTCGATGATGTGGATACCGTTGCGCGCCGTGAAAATGTACGGCTTCATCTTCGGGTTCCACCGGCTGGTCTGGTGGCCGAAGTGAACTCCGGCCTCGAGCAGCTGGCGGAGGGATGCGACCGGCATGGTCGTGCCTCCTGGGTAGGTTTGTTGCCTCCGCCCGGGGTCAACCGGTGCCGGGACCTCGATGGAGGCAACTCCCGACGCCGTCATCCGGGCGTGTGAATTGCCGCGATTGTACCAGGGACCCAGCGGCGCCTCAGACGTCCTGACGAACCGGGGCGGCTGAGCCGGCGGGGCGCCTCCCTCGGCTGCGCTCCCGCTAGAGCACGTAGCGGCGCAGGTCCTCGTTACCCACCAGGTCGGCGAGCTTCTCGCGCACATAGACGGCATCGATGCGAATGGTCTGGCCGGCGAAGTCCTCGGCGCGGAAGGACACCTCCTCGAGCACCTTCTCGACCATCGCGAACAACCGCCGGGCCCCGATGTTCTCGTCCTGGGAGTTGAGGGCCGCCGCCGCCCGGGCGAGCTCGGCCAGTCCGTCGGGGGCCCAGTCCAGGGCCACCCCCTCGGTGCCCAGCAGGGCTGCGTACTGCTTGGTGAGCGCGTTGTCGGGTTCGCACAGGATGCGCTGCAGGTCGGCCTCGGTCAGGGCCAGCAGCTCGACGCGGATGGGGAAGCGGCCCTGGAACTCAGGAATGAGGTCGGATGGACGGCTCACCGTGAAGGCGCCCGCCGCCACGAAGAGGATGTGGTCGGTGCGCACGCTGCCGTAGCGGGTGCTCACCGTCGAGCCCTCGAGCAGGGGGAGCAGATCGCGCTGCACGCCCTCGCCACTGATGTCCGGGCCGTGCTCAGCGCTGCGTCCGGCAATCTTGTCGACCTCGTCGACGAAGACGATGCCGTCGTCCTCGACCAGCCGGATCGCCTCGTCATAGACCCGGTCCATGTCGACCAGCCGGTCGGTTTCCTCCTGGACCAGGACGTGGCGGGCGTCGTGGACGCTCAGCCGCTTGGTGCGCTTGCGCGGTGGGGCGAGCTGGGAGAAGAAGTCGCCGAGGGTTGCGCCCACGTCCTCCATTCCCGATCCCGAGAAGCTTTCCAGCGGTGGTTGGTAGGCCTCCTCGACCTCGACCTCGACCAACCGCTCCTCGAGCCGGCGCTCGGCCACCCGACGCTCCAGGCGGCGGCGCAGCATTCGGCGGCGGCGGCGCACCTGCTCAGCGGTGGGCAGCGAGCCCTCGCCGGTGATCGGCTCGGCAGCGGCATCCGGCGCCGCCTCGACCCGGGCCCGGGGGCCCGTCCCCTCCCCGGGGTCGGTTGGCGGGCTCTGCGCAAGGCCTCCGGGGTGCGCCGTACCGGCCGGCGAGCCGGCGCCCCCCGGCCGGGTAGCGCGCTCCTCCTCGGCGGCGAGGCTGTCGACAATGCGCGCCTCAGCCAGCCGCCGCGCCTGCTCCTCGACCTCGGCAGTGCGCGCGTCGTGGACGTCGGTGATCGTCTGCTCGAGCAGGTCGCGCACGATGGACTCGACGTCCCGGCCGACGTAGCCGACCTCGGTGAACTTGGTGGCCTCAACCTTGATGAACGGCGAGTTGGTCAGCCGGGCCAGGCGCCGGGCGATCTCGGTCTTGCCCACCCCGGTGGGGCCGATCATCAGGATGTTCTTGGGCAGCACCTCGTCGCGCAGGGCCTCGGGGAGCCGCTGCCGGCGAATGCGGTTGCGCAGCGCGATCGCCACCGCCCGTTTGGCGGCATCCTGGCCGACGATGAAGTCGTCGAGCCGGCGAACAACGTCCCGGGGGCGGAGGTCCTCGACCGACCGCTCCTCCCTGGGCGGGGCGGTCCGGTCGCCGGCCGCGGGATCGGCCGCATCGACCGGGGGATCACTGCCCGGCGCGTCGCCGCCCGTCCCGTCCCCACCGGCCACCGCGGGGGCCAGGGTACCGGTGGGCTGCATATGGCCTTGAGCGTACGAGGTGGTCGCCGGTCCACGCAGGCGGGGATCGTCCTCCCCGGCTGCGCCGTCGGCGACCACCCGGGCGCGGCTCTCGTCGGCCTCGGGCCCCTCGTCGGGGTGGGCGACACCGCTCATGACGCCACCACCGCGGCGGGCTCGAGCACCTGCACAGTGATCTGGTCGTTGGTGTAGATGCACAGGCTGGCGGCGATCCGCAGCGCGCGGGTGGCGATCTCCTCGGCGGGGAGGTCGGTGTTCTCCAGCAGCGCCCGAGCCGCCGCGTGCGCGTAGGGGCCGCCACTGCCGATCGCGGTCACCTCGTCGTCGGGTTCGATGATCTCGCCATCGCCACTGAGCAGAAGAACCTGCTCGGCGTTGGCCACGATGAGCATTGCCTCGAGGTGTCGGAGAAACTTGTCGGTGCGCCACTCGCGAGCCAGGCCGACCGCCGAGCGAAGCAGGTTGCCCCCGTGCTTGTCGAGCTGCTGCTCGAAGCGGTCGAAGAGGGTGAAGGCATCGGCCACCGCCCCCGCGAAACCCACCAAAACCTGGTCCTTGTAGAGCCGGCGCACCTTGGCGGCGCGATGCTTCATCACCACATCACCCACGGTGACCTGGCCGTCACCGGCAATCGCCACCCTCCCGTTGCGCCGGGCCGCGACGATGGTGGTGGCGTGCGGTCGCTGGGTGCCGACCGTCATCGGGTGGCCGCAGCCACCGCGGCACCGGTCCGCGGCGGACGGTACTTGCACTTGGGGTAGCTCGAGCAGGACACGAACGGCCCGTAGCGCCCGGCGCGCTTGACCAGCGGCGAGTCGCACTCGGGACATTTCTCGCCGGTGGGTTCGGCCGCGGCCGCGGCCGGACGCGCGCCGGCAGCACCCGTCGCTGCCGCCCCCCCGCGCGGCTGGATGTACTTGCACGACGGGTACCCCGTGCAGCCGATGAAGGGCCCGCGCCGCCCGCTCTTGCGACCCAGGGGCTTGGCACACTCCGGGCAGATGCCGAGGTCCTCGACCTGGACCAGGCCCTCGGGGGTGGAGCCGTCGGCCGCCGGTGCGGCGACGTCGCCCTTGATGTAGCGGCAGGACGGGTACCCCGAGCAGGCGACAAACGCCCCGCGACGCCCCTGCCGGACCAGCAGCGGCTTGGCGCACTCGGGGCAGTTCTCACCGGTGTACGTCGGATCCGAGGTGTCCTTGCCCTTGATGTAGCTGCAATCGGGATAGCGTGAACAGCCGGTGAACTCGCCGAACTTGCCCTCGCGAACCACCAGCTCGCCAATCTCGCACTCCGGACACGTCTCCCCGGTGGGCTTGGCCGGCACCCGGACCCGCTGCATCGAGGTCTCGGCGTCGGCGACCGTCTTGGCAAAGGGGTCGTACCACTCCCGTACGGTTCGCACGTAGGGTCGGGTCCCGTCCTCGATGCCGTCGAGGCGAAGCTCCAGGTCGGCGGTGAAGGAGACATCGACGATCTGCGGGAAGTGCTCGCGCAAAACTCCGTCCACGGTCTTGCCCAGCTCGGTCGGGTGCAGCCGTCGCTCCTCCTGACGCACGTAGCTACGTTCCTGCACCACCTCGATGGTGGGTGCGTACGTCGAGGGCCGCCCGATCCCACGCTCCTCGAGCTCCTTGATCAGCGAGGCCTCGGTGTAGCGCGGTGGCGGCTGGGTGAAGTGCTGGTCGCGGCTCAGGCCCTGGCAGTCGAGCACGTCACCCTCGGCTAGCGCGGGTAGCCGGGACTCGTCATCCTTCTCCTCGCGACGCCAGACCTTGGTGAAGCCGTCGAAGCGAAGCACCGAACCGGCCGCGCGGAAGCGGTAGTCGCCGGAGGTGATCTGGGCACGGGTGTTCTCAAAGCGCGCATTGGCCATCTGGCTGGCGACAAAGCGCCGCCAGACGATGTCGTAGACCTTCAGCTGCGCCGGGCTCAGGTACGCCGCGACCGAGTCGGGAGTACGAGTCACGTCGGTGGGACGGATCGCCTCGTGGGCGTCCTGGATGTTCGCCGCGGGTGGCTTCGCGGCCTTGCGCGAGGTGCCGGTGCGCACGTAGGTGTCGCCGTACTCAGCGGTGACGAAGCGCGCGGTATCGGCCTGCGCCGCCTCGCTGATCCGGGTGGAGTCGGTGCGCATGTAGGTGATCAGACCGGTGGAGCCGGCGCTGCCCAGATCGATCCCCTCGTACAGCTCCTGAGCGATGCTCATGGTCCGCTTCGGTGAGAAGCGCAGCCGGGTGCTGGCGTCCTGCTGGAGGGTGCTGGTGGTGTACGGCGCGGGCGAGGAGCGCTGCGTATCCGACTTCTCGATCGCCACCACGCGGAAGGGCGGGGTGGCGGCCGTGGGCCTGTCGGCGTCGTCGAAGCCGAGCTCTCGGGCCACCAGCGCCGCCGCCGCCTGGTCGGGGAGTTCGAACCTGCCGTCGGCCTCGTCATCCGGCGCCGTTGGGTTGGCCTGCCTGGCCGCCTTGCCGGCACGCTTGGGCTTCTCGTCCCCAACCCGACCCTGCAGCCGCGCCCTGAAGGTGGCGCCCTGCTTGGCGAGCAGCGCGTCGATCGTCCACGACTCCACCGAGGTGAAGGCGTCGATCTCGGTCTCACGGTCGACCACCAGACGCACCGCGACCGACTGCACCCGGCCGGCGCTGAGCCCCTTGCGCACCTTGCGCCAGAGCAGCGGGCTGAGCTTGTAGCCGACCAGCCGGTCGATCACCCGGCGCGCCTCCTGGGCGGCGACCAGATCACGGTCGATCTTGCGGGGCGATGCCAGGGCGGCTTCGACTGCCGCCTTGGTGATCTCATGGAAGACCACCCGGTCTGGGTCGTCGAGCTTCAGCGCCTCCTTGAGATGCCACGCGATCGCCTCGCCCTCGCGGTCCGGGTCGGCGGCGAGCAGGGTTGAGTCGGCCCTCTTGGCGGCCGCCACCAGCTCCTTGATCTGCTTTTCCTTGCCCTTGATCACCTCATAGGTGGGCAGGAATTCACCGTCGACGTCAACCCCGATCTTCGATTTCGGCAGGTCGCGAACGTGCCCCATCGAGGCCTTGATCGTGTACCCGGACCCGAGGAACTTGCCGAGGGTTCGAGCCTTGCTCGGCGACTCGACGATGATCAGACGGTTGGCCATGGGTTCTCCGGGGTGGGTTGCCGAGCGGCTCGTCCCCCCGTCGGGGGCGGATCATAGCAGCGGTTTTGCCGGGGTCCCCCGGCGTGGCGGCCAAGGGCTCGCCCTTAAAAGGTACGCAGAACCAGGCCTCCCGAAACCGTCCTGATCCGGCCGGCCACCTCGAGGGCGGTCAGCCGGGCACCCACCACCGCCGCCTCGAGGCCCAGCTCCATGCCGAGCGCGTCCGGGTGGACCGGGTCGTGACCGATGTGCTCGAGGACGCCGGCCAGCAGCGGCGGCAGGCCGGGCGGCGCCGGGGCCGTCCAGCCTCCGGGGTCGGGCGGCGCGAGCCCCCGGAGCGCAGGCAGATGGGTCAGCACGTCGTCCGGCTCGAGCAGGGGCACGGCACCGTCACGTATCAGGGCATTGCTCCCCCGGCTGCGCTCGCTGCGGATCGATCCGGGCACGGCGAACACTTCGCGGCCGAGGTCCACGCCGTTCCGGGCAGTGCTCAGCGCCCCGCTCCGCTCCGCGGCCTCGACCACCACGACGCCAAGCACCAATGCGGCGATGATCCGGTTGCGGGTGGGGAAGCGGCCGCGGCGCGGCGCCGTGCCGGCGGGATACTCGCTGACCAGGCAGCCGCACTCGACGATCTCGCCCCGCAGGCCGAGGTGTTCTGGTGGATAGCAGACGTCGAGGCCGCACCCCAGCACCGCGACCGTGCTCCCACCGCCGGCGAGCGCCCCGCGGTGGGCCGCCGCGTCGATCCCCCTGGCCATTCCGCTGACCACCTGCACCCCGCGGCGAGCCAGATGCCGGGCGAGGTCGAAGGCGATCTCGCGGCCGGGGAGCGTCGCCCGCCGGGAACCGACGATGGCGATCGCAGCCTCGCGGGGGAGGACGGCTCCCTGAACGTGGAGGGCGGCAGGTGGGTGGGCGAGATCCTCGAGCCGGCGCGGCCATCCCGGCTGGTGGCGCCAGAGCAGGGTGGGTTCGCCTGGGGCGTCGCTCATGCTGCCGCCTCGGCGGACTCCCCCCGGTAGCGCAGCGCCTCGGCCACGGCGTCCGCGGTCACGGCGCCGCTACCGCCGAGATCGGCGATGGTGCGGGCAACCCGGAGCACTCGGTGATAGGCGCGGGCGCTGAGCTGGAGCCGCTCTCCGGCGCCGGCCAGCAGGGCGGTGCCGCCGGCGTCGAGACTGCAGGCCCGCCGCAGCCGCACGCCCTCGAGCGCGGCGTTGAGCCCTGGCCCCCGAGCGGCCTGGCGGCCCCGGGCGGCCTCGACCCGGCACCGCACCGTAGTCGACGTCTCGGTCGGCGGAGTCGTGCTGAACAGGGTGCGCCAGGCCTGGCGGGGCACGTCCACCACAAGGTCGATGCGGTCGCGAATCGGCCCGCTGAGGCGTCCCGTGTACGCCATGAGCTGCCGGGTATCGCAGCGACAGGTTCGGCTGCTGTCCCCAGCGTGCCCGCACGGGCAGGGATTGGCCGCGGCGATGAGGCTGAACTGCGCCGGGTAGGACACGGCGCCGCGCGCCCGGGCGATGTTGATGGCGTGTTCCTCGAGCGGCTGTCGAAGCGCCTCGAGGTGGCCGCGCGGGAACTCACAGAACTCATCGAGGAACAGGACGCCCCGGTGGGCCAGGCTCACCTCGCCGGGCTGGGCCAACCCTGCTCCACCGCCGATCAGGCCGGCGCGGGAGACGGAGTGGTGGGGAGCGCGGAAGGGTGGCCTGGTGGTGGTGGGTGGGCGCTCTCGGAAGGCGCCGCGAAGGGAGTAGATGGCGGCCACGTCGAGCGCCTCATCGCCGCTGAGGTCGGGAAGCAGGGAGGCGGCGCAGCGCGCCAGCATGGTCTTGCCCGAGCCCGGGGGGCCGAGCATCAGCAGGTTGTGGCCCCCTGCGGCGGCGATCTCCAGGGTGCGCTTGGCGGCTGCCTGACCGCGGACCTCGGCGAGATCGGGGCCCGCTTCCGGCGGCGGTGGGCTTCCATCTGGAGTGGCCGGCGGCAGCCGGCGGCCGCCGCCCAGGTGGCCGACGCAGGCCGCCAGTGACGCCGCACCCACCACCTCAACCCCCTGCACCAGCGCGGCCTCCGCCGCGTTGCCGGCAGGAACCACCACGCGGCGGAACCCCGCTTTCGCCAGGCCGCGGACCATGGGGAGCACACCGGCGATCGGTCGGATGGAACCGTCCAGAGCCAGTTCGCCGAGCAGACCGACCCCGCCGGCGTCGACCCGCAGGCCCCCTGCATTGAGCACCCCCACCGCGATCGCCAGGTCGAATGCCGTTCCCTCCTTGGGAAGCTCGGCAGGCGCCAGGTTGACGGTCAAGCGGCGGGAGGGAAACTCGAAGCCGGAGTTGCGCACCGCCGCGCGCACCCTCTCGCGCGCCTCCTGAATGGCTCGGTCGGTGAGCCCAACGATGGTGAACACCGGCAGGCCGTTGGCGACGTCAGCCTCGACGCAGACCGGAACACCGCGCAGGCCGCGCAGGGCGCAGCAGGTC